>NZ_JBHXRM010000056.1:0-49376 GCF_042716895.1 Streptomyces sp. NPDC058653
TACTGCAGGGGGGACCCTGTGGGAGAGTAGGACGCCGCCGAACAATTTTTGTGGGGATGCCCCGCACCTTCAGGTGCGGGGCATTTTCGCGTTCAGGGGTCGTTTACAGTCGGCCTATGCGCTATGAACTGGTTATCTTCGACAACGACGGTGTCCTTGTCGACAGCGAGCCGCTCTCCAACACCATCCTCGCGGCCTATCTCACCGAGCTCGGTCATCCGACCACGTACGAGGATTCCCTCCGCGACTACATGGGTGCCGCGGTCCACCGGGTGCATGACCTCGTACGGGAGAGAACCGGGCAGCAGCTGCCGGCCGACTTCGACGACATCCTGCACAGCCGTGTGTTCGCCGCGTTCGAGCGGGAGTTGGGGCCCGTCGAGGGTGTTCCCGAGGTGCTCGGCAAGCTGGTCGCCGACGGTCAGCCGTACTGTGTCGCGTCGTCCGGGAGCCACGAGCGGATCCGGGTGGGGCACCGAAAGACCGGGCTGGACCGGTGGTTCGCGCCCGCGATCGTCTTCAGCGCGCAGGACGTCGGGCGCGGTAAGCCGGCCCCCGATCTCTTTCTGCACGCCGCCGACCGGATGGGGACCGATCCCGCCAGGTGCGTCGTCGTCGAGGACAGCCCGCTCGGGGTGGCCGCTGCGCGGGCGGCCGGGATGGATGTGTACGCGTTCACCGCGATGACCCCGGCCGAGAAGCTCCAGGGTGCCACCGGGTACTTCTCCTCCATGGCCGAACTCCCGGAACTCCTTGCCTGATCCATCTACCCCTGGGTAGCGCTGAGCCATACGCTGTCCGGCCATGGCAGGCATACCGGTCAACGCAGCTGTGCGATTGAGACACGGACGGGTGTCCCTGGCGCTGAGTTTCTTCGTCCAGGGAGTGGCCTTCGCCCTCCTCGTCACGCGCATCCCCGCCATCCAGGACCGGTACGGGATATCCGACGGACTGCTGCCGGTGTTCCTCGCGGCGGTGCCGATTCTGGCCGGTGTGGGCAGCGTCCTCACCGAGAAGATCGTCGCGCGCGTGCGGCCTCGCGTCGTACTGCGGTGGTCCCAGCCGGTCGTGCTGATCTCTCTCCTCGGTGTGGCCGCCGGTGATCAGGTGTGGCAGGTCGCTGTCGCGCTCAGCCTGTTCGGACTGTCGGTCGGTGCGCTCGACGCGTCGATGAACATGCTCGGCGTGCGCCTTCAACGCGCGTACGGGCGCAGCATCATGCTCGGTTTCCACGCCACGTACAGCCTCGGAGGCATCGCCGGGGCCTCGCTCGCGTGGGCGGGCGCGCACTGGGATCTCTCGCTGCTGGTGTCCTATCTGCCCGTTGTCGTCGTGCTGTTGCCGGCCGCGCTCGTCGGCAGCCGCTGGTACACGGACGCGCTCACCGGGCCCGACGCGCCCACCGACTTGGAGCGCGGGGCCGCCGCCCGAGGCGGCGTGGTCTTCAAGGCCCTCCTGCCACTCTGTCTCGTCATGACCTTCGCCTACATCGGCGACTCCACCGTCTCCAACTGGAGCGCCAAGTACCTCCAGGACGTGCTGGGCAGCTCCGACGAGGTCGCCACCGTCCCGTACAACGCCTACATGGTCACCACCCTCCTCGGCCGCGCCGCCGGCGACCTCGGGGTGCGCCGCTTCGGGCCCGTCGCCGGCGTCCGCTTCGGGGCGCTCTCCGCCGCCGCCGGATTCGCGGTGGTCGCGCTGGCCCCCGGCGCATGGGTGGGGATTCTGGGGTTCACGGTGCTCGGGTTCGGTCTCTGCGTCCTGGTACCGCAGTGCTTCGCCGCCGCCGGGCGGATGTTTCCCGACGCCAGCGACGCGGCCGTGGCCCGGCTCAACATCTTCAACTACGTCGGTTTCCTGATCGGTTCACCCCTCGTCGGCGCCCTCGGTGACGTATGGAGCTACCGGGGCGCGATGCTCGTACCGATGCTGATGATCCTTGTGACCCTGGTGTACGCCCCGTCGTTCGCCGACGGGTCCGCCCGATACGGTGGCAGGCATGACCGGTCGCGCGCAGCTGATGTGGGATGACGCCGTAACGGGTTACAACTTCGGGCCGAGCCACCCGATGGACCCCGTACGGCTGGCACTGACCAGGAAGCTCGTACGGGCGTACGGGCTCGACAGCAAGGTGGACGTGGTCTCCGCGCGCTCCGCCGGGGATTCCACGCTGAGACTCGTTCACCAAGAGGCGTACGTCGAGGCGGTACGGCGGTACTCGGCCGATCCGAGGTCCGCCGACGGTTCGTACGGCATCGGGACACCCGACGATCCGGCCTTCCCGGGCATGCACGAGGCGTCCGCGCTCATCGCCGGGCAGTCGGTCGGCGCGGCCGAGGCGGTGTGGCTCGGGGAGGCCAACCACGCGGTGAACTTCGCGGGCGGTCTCCACCACGCGATGCCGGGCTCGGCCTCGGGTTTCTGCATCTACAACGACGCCTCGCTCGCCATCGCGCGCCTGCTGGAACTCGGCGCGGAGCGCGTCGCGTACGTGGACGTGGACGTGCACCACGGGGACGGCGTCCAGGCGTCGTTCTGGGACGACCCGCGCGTACTGACGATCTCGCTGCACGAGCATCCCCGGACGCTCTTCCCGCAGACCGGCTGGCCGGAGGAGACGGGCGAGGGCGCGGGTGAGGGCAGCGCGGTCAATCTGCCGTTGCCGGCGGGGACGGGCGACGAGGGGTGGCTGCGGGCGTTCCACTCCGTGGTGCCCGAACTGCTGGCGGATTTCCGGCCGCAGGCGCTGGTGACGCAGCACGGCGCCGACACCCACTTCGAGGACCCGCTGGCCCATCTCGCGGTGTCGCTGGACGCGCAGCGGGCGGTGCAGGCGTCCTGTCACGACCTGGCCCACGAGTACGTCGACGGGGCCCGCTGGGTCGCGCTCGGCGGCGGCGGATACTCGGTCGTGGACGTCGTGCCGCGCTCCTGGACCCATCTGGTGGCGATCGCTGCGCACGCGCCCATCGACCCGGCGACCGCTGTGCCGGAGGAGTGGCGGGACGAGGTGTACGCCACCACCCGTGAGTCGGCGCCGCGGCGGATGACGGACGGGCGTTCGGCGGACTGGCAGCCGTGGGACGCGGGTTACGACCCCGCCGACCGGCTGGATCAGGCGATTCTCGCGACCCGCAAGGCGTCGTTCCCGCTGCGGGGGCTGCTGGCCTGACGCGCGGACCCCGCAGCGCCCCCACGCACCCCACCGCCCCACGCACCCCACCGTTCCACCCACCCCCCGTCGCACGTGTCCCACCGCCGCACGCGTCCCCCGTCCCGCCCGGTTACGCCAACTGTGCGGTCCCGCAACGGTTTTGGTCCCCCGACCGGCCCGGTGCGGGACCATCGGGACCGTGCTGAGTACCGACGCTCTCCAGGCCCATCTGCTGGCCACCGGACTGGCCGGCCCCGTGGCCACCGCACGGGAGAAGAGCCTGCGCAGTTACCGGCTCTTCGCCGTCCGCGATCCGCGCGCGACCCTCGGGCTCGCGCCCGAACAGGCCTGGCGCGAGCGCGACGTGCTGCGGCTGATGGCCGACCGGTGCGGCGTGTCGGGCGATCCCGCGCTTGTCTCGGGCCGTGATGTCATCGACCCCGAGCGGACGTTGAGCGGACTCGACGCCTTCGCGGAACGGCTCGGCGCGGCCGCCGGCCGACGGGCTCCTGTGCTGTTCGGGACCGGCCATCCGCACCGGTTGATCGGCTTCTACGCGGGGTTGGCAGACGCTTTGTCGGCGGCCGGGTGCGTCGTCCTCACCCCGGCGAAGGGGCGATGTATCGACATAACGACCCGGTTCGGAGTACGCACGTACCGTCTGGACTACGTACGGGGAGTCGCGTTGGTGCGGGAATCCGAAGCCCCGCGCGCGGGGAGTGAGACCGGCGCACACAGCCATTCTCCCCTACCCGTTCGGGTCGCGCTGGACGGTGCGGCGGAGGCCGGCGGACCGCTCCCGGAGCTGGTCGTCGGTGACCACGGATGGGTCTGCGGGGCAGGTCAGTTGGGGATTGAGGCCATCGGGCTCGCCGACACCGACGATCCGGCGCTCTTCGTCGGTGAGGCGGAGGGCCGGGTGTCCGTCGTGGTTCCGGTTGACGACGGTCTCCGGTCCGATTACTACCGTCCACTGACTCGCTATGTACTCAATCGAGCGTGTCTGTCACAGTAGGCGACCATGTGCTGCTCCTCTTCCCCACTCGTACCACCCGCCCCTAGTCTGGGGTGTGAGCGCACAGCGACGAAGAGTCACCGGAGGGGAAGCCGGTGCGCGTCGGTTGCGGAAGGTACAGGTGGGTCATGGCTGCTGGCAGCGAGAGGCCTCTCAACGAGGTCAAGTTCCTTACCGTGGCGGAGGTCGCCTCGGTGATGAGAGTGTCGAAGATGACCGTGTATCGATTGGTGCACAGTGGTCATCTGCCGGCGATCCGGGTGGGCAGGTCTTTCCGGGTTCCGGAGCAAGCGGTTCACGAGTATCTCCGCGAGTCTTTCGTGGGGGTCGAATCCGCCTGAGATTTCCCTCGGATTACGTCCCTCACTCGGCGACGGGTAGGCTGGGCCAACGTAGGTCGTGTGGGCCCAGACGCCCCGCACCGAGTGAAGAGAAGTGAGCGAGGGTAGTCGTGGGCTCTGTTATCAAGAAGCGGCGTAAGCGGATGGCCAAGAAGAAGCACCGCAAGCTGCTCAAGCGCACCCGCGTTCAGCGTCGTAACAAGAAGTGAGCGACAGCTGTACGTGACATCACGGCCCTTCCACCACGCAGGTGGGAGGGCCGCGGTGCGTTACGGCTCCCCTTTGTGGTCCGATTCGCCGTCCGATTCGAGGTCGGGGCGATCCGGGTTCGGTGATGTCCGTCGGGGTCGGTTCGGGTCAAAGATTCGCGAAGCTGCGGAGAAGACCCTCGCGCGGCCGTCACCTGGCCGCGGCGACCCGCTACGGTGACGGCTGGGACAAGCAATGTGCTTGGGTCGGACATCGAATTCAGGGGAAGGCGCTGATCTTGGGCAAGGTCGTGCTCGTGACCGGAGTGGCCCGCCAGCTCGGCAGCCGTCTCGTACGGAGAATCCTGCGCGACTCCGAGGTGGACCGGGTCATCGGTGTGGACGCCGTCACCCCCGAGCACAGTCTCGGCGGCGCGGATTTCGTACGGGCGGACATCCGCCAGCCGGCCATAGCGCGCGTCCTCGCCGAGCATTCCGTCGACACCGTCGTGCACATGGACGTGACGGGCACACCGCTCGGCACCGGTGGCCGGACGGCCGTCAAGGAGACGAACGTCATCGGCACGATGCAACTGCTCGGCGCGTGCCAGAAGTCGCCCACCGTCGAGCGCCTGGTCGTCAAGTCGAGCACGAGCGTGTACGGCGCCGCGCCCCGGGACCCGGCCGTCTTCACCGAGACCACCCCGCCCAAGTCGCTGCCCAGCGGCGGATTCGCGAAGGACGCGGTGGAGGTCGAGGGGTACGTACGCGGCTTCGCGCGCCGCAGGCCCGATGTCGCGGTGTGTGTGCTGCGTTTCGCGAACATCCTGGGGCCCGCCGCGGATTCACCGCTCGCCGAGTATCTCGCGCTGCCCGTGCTGCCGACGGTCTTCGGCTACGACCCGCGGCTCCAGTTCGTCCATGAGGACGATGTCATCGACGTCCTGCGGATCGCCCTGCACGAGCCGCGGCGCGGCACGCTCAACAGCGGGACCTTCAACATCGCCGGTGACGGCGTGCTGTCGCTCTCGCAGTGCTCCCGGCGTCTGGGCAGGCCGACGGTGCCGATCCTGCTGCCGGCGGTGACCTGGGTCGGCTCCGCGCTGCGCACGCTCGGCATGACCGACTTCTCGCCGGAGCAGATCCGGCTGCTGACCCACGGCAGGGTCGTCAGCACGGATCAGATGCGCGAGACACTGGGGTTCGTACCCACGTACACGACGGCGGAGGCCTTCACGGACTTCGCACGTAGCCGGGGTGCCGGGCTGTTGCCGCCGGAGGCTGTCGCCGACGCGGTCGACCGGTTCGCCACCCTCGTCAGCAAGGAGCGCATCTGACATGGCCGATGCCAAGGTCATCCCCTTCGGCGAAGAGCCCCGGTCACGGCGCGCGGCGCGGCTGGGCGGCGCCGCCGGTGCCGGCGGCGGGGCGTCGAAGGCATCGAAGTCGTCCAAGGCGGCGAAGGACGCCGCAGCGAAGCGCTCGAAGGAACGTGGGAAATCCGCGTCGTCCCAGCCGGGTACGGGGCAGCAGTCGCTGTCGTCCGTTCCCGATCAGCCGGACGGGACGCGGGTTGATGCCGCCGGCGAGGTGCGGAAGCCCGGTCCGTCCCGGTCCGAGGCGTCGGAACCGGGCCCGTCGGAGCCCCAGCCTCCCGCCGCCGGGGCGGACGGAGTCCGGCCCGGGGCTGACGGCGAATCCGAGGCCGAGCCCGGGGCCGGCGGGAGTCTCTGGGACCGGCGGCTCGCCCAGGGGTTCGCCTTCCTTCGGCGCCGGGTCACCGGGGACTACGAGGTCGACGAGTTCGGGTACGACAAGGAACTCACCGACCAGGTCCTGATGTCGCTGATCCGCCCGCTCTACGCGAACTACTTCCGCGTGGAGGTGAAGGGGATCGAGAACATCCCGGCGGACGGCGGCGCCCTGGTGGTGTCCAACCACTCCGGCACCCTCCCGCTCGACGGGCTGATGATGCAGGTCGCCGTCCACGACAACCATCCGGCGGGTCGGCATCTGCGGCTGCTCGCCGCGGACCTCGTCTTCATGCTGCCGGTCGTCAACGAACTGGCGCGCAAGGCCGGTCACACCCTGGCCTGCGCCGAGGACGCGGAACGGCTGCTCCAGCGCGGCGAGATCGTCGGCGTGATGCCGGAGGGGTTCAAGGGCCTCGGCAAGCCCTTCGGCGAGCGCTACAAGTTGCAGCGTTTCGGCCGGGGCGGCTTCGTCTCGACCGCGCTGCGGCACGGCGTGCCGATCGTGCCGTGCTCGATCGTCGGGGCGGAGGAGATCTACCCGATGCTCGGCAACTCCAAGACGCTGGCACGGCTGCTGGGATTCCCGTACTTCCCGATCACGCCGACGTTCCCGTGGCTCGGGCCGCTGGGCGCGGTGCCGCTGCCGACGAAATGGACGATCCAGTTCGGCGAGCCGATCCCCACGGACGGCTATCCGCCGGAAGCGGCGGAGGACCCGATGCTCATGTTCAACCTGACCGACCAGGTACGGGAACAGATCCAGCACACGCTCTACAAGCTGCTCGTACAGCGCCGGTCGGTCTTCTTCTGAGACCACACCGGCCGCCCCGGCCCCCACCCGGCCAGGGACACGAGAAGAGGCGAGGGCCGGCGGCCCTCGCCTCTTCCACGCAACCACCTACCGCGCCTTCGTCAGTCCACGTTCTCCGTGTCGATGCCCAGACCCGGCAGCAGGTTCGGCAGCAGCGGCGGGATCGTGACGTCCGGGGCCGGTGGGATGCCGCCCTGCCCGGGCACCGACGGAAGGTCCTCGCCCGACGGCGGGTTGAGCAGATCGCCGGGGGCGCTGGGCAGCAGCCCGCCGTCCTCGGTGGCCCCGGGACGGGACGGAGTCGGCTTCCCGACCTCGTCCGTACGCCCCGTGTCGGTGGCCGACTTCGACGGTGAGGGACGGCTGTCCGCACCGCCGCCCGAGCCGTCGGCCTCCTTGGTGGCGCCGCCCGGATCCTGCGAGCGCCGGTCCCGGTCGGGCGCCCGGGGCAGCAACGACTGCAACGGTGCGACGTCTTCGTCTATGGCGTCGAAGACCGAGTTGACCTGGCTGCCCACATCGCTCAGCTGCGGTGGCAGCTGGTCCCGCACACTGTCCCAGATGGCGCGGTGCGACGCGGAGAACGAGGAGAGCGTCGCGATCGACTTGATCTTGCCGTCCTTCTCGTACGCCTGGTTCAGCAGCCGGTGGCCCTCGGTGGCGTCGTGCTTCATGCCGTTGAGGGTCCGGCGGATCTCGCCGAGCGATTCATGGTCGAGCGTGCCGGAGCGGCCACGCTCCAGCAGTCGGCGGGCTTCGTTCAGCCTGGTGGAGGCGTGGTCGAGGTAGAGACCGCCGCGGTCGGCGTCCTCGTCGGCCAGGCCGAGCTTGAAGTCCTCCATGCCGCGCTTCAGCCCGTACAGCGAATCGCCGGGCAGGGCGTCGGAACTCGCGGCTGCCACACCGCCGAAGGCACCGGCGGCCACGCCGACGGTGAGACCACCGGCCGCGAGCCCTTTCGACCAGCGGGACTTCGGCTGGAGCTTCCGCAGCCCCCGGAGCGGGGAGGCCCGGTGGGCGCCTCTTCCCGATGTCCGTCTCTGCTCCGGCACCGCGGGGCCCGCGGACGCGTCACCGCCCGCCGTGCCCTCCAGCAGCATGGCCTCCATGGCTGCCACGAGCTGTGCTCGTTGCACCACTTTGACCTCGGGGTCCAGCGTGGGTCTCGGTAGCTCACCGAGACCGGTCGCCAGGGCCAACAGCCGCCCCTGCTCAGTCGGTTCGGCCGAAGCGGCGGGCCGCTCCGCCGCCTCGCCCTGGGGCGTCCGGTCTTCCAAAGCCTGGGCGAAGGCGTTCGCCCGCCGGTGTGCCGAGACATTCGCGATCACTGGCGGCACCTCCTCTCGTCATGACGATCGACTCCCCTGGGGGTTCGGAAGGTTGCACGCCTTGAGCGCATCCACAGGGAGCCTGCATCCCGCACAACGAGCGTCGCGGCACTTGGGTTACGCGCGAAAGATGATCGGACCAGCGCGTCATCGAGGCGTCACCGACGGTGAGTTGAACGGTGCGCCGCGTCGTCCGCCGACTGTCCCGGACCGGTCGCCGAGTGGTCCGGGAGTATCAGCGGGCGTCCTCCGGAAGCAGCCTCGCCAGCGTGCGCACGGCCCGGTACTGCAAGGTTTTGATCGCTCCCTCGTTCTTGCCCATGACCCGGGCCGTCTCGGCGACGGAGAGCCCTTGCAGGAAGCGCAGGGTCACGCACTCCTGCTGCTGGGGGTTGAGTTTCCGTACGGCTTCGAGCAGCGCGGCGTTGGAGAGGGACTCAAGGACGGAGTCCTCCGGGCTGCGCTCGACCTCGTTGGCGTCGAGCATCTCGCCGGTGGTCACTTCCAGTCGGAAGCGGCTCGATTTGAAATGGTCGGCGACCAGGTTCCGGGCGATCGTGACCAGCCAGGCGCCGAAGTCGCGGCCCTGCCAGGTGAACGTGGAGATACGGCGCAGGGCGCGCAGGAAGGTCTCACTCGTGAGGTCCTCCGCGGTTGCCTTGCCGCCCACGCGGTAATAGATGTAGCGGTAGACGGTGTCGCTGTACTGGTCGTAGAGCCGGCCGAACGCTTCGGCCTCGCCGGCCTGGGCGCGCTCGACGAGTTCCATCATGCGGGCGCTGTCGCTGTCGGCCGTGGGGCGGCGGACAGGGGTGGAGGCGGCGGTGGTGGCGCTGTTCCTGCTTCCCCTTCTGCCGACCGCCGCACCACCGTTCGCCAGGGCATAGCAAGGACCAATCGGGCCGCTCACGGCAGGGGCCGCGGCGGCGTGGGCGGGGACGGCGTACGCGGTGGGGACGAAGCCGCGCAAGCGGTCGAGGACCGATGCGCGCAGCGTAGCCAGGCCCGAGGCGTCAACCCCGACGTGTGGGTACACGGGACTCCCAGAGGCAGAGCTTCCATCACGTTCAGTGCGGGACCGTTCACTCGTCGTGGCGACGTGTGGGGTCCGGTATGCGTCTGAGGAGAATAACGCTTCGTACAGGCAGCACTACACCCAGTTGCTCAAATCATCGATTACGTCGCTTCTGTTACGCCTATACGGCGAATCCAGTAGCACATCGTGAGCGGTTATTGATCGCTTGACGTCACGATCTGTCAGCTGACGTGATCTGTTGTGCCTGAGTGCGTCAGCGACGGCGGCGGTGCAGCGCCACCGCGGCGGCCGTGCCGCCCGCCAGCGCGCCGACCCCGGCCGCCGCCGGGATGCCGACCTTGGCCGCCTTGCGGCCCGTCCGGTAGTCGCGCAGCCGCCATTCGCGGTCCTTGGCGTGCTTGCGGAGCTTGCTGTCCGGGTTGATCGCGTACGGATGTCCGACGAGCGAGAGCATCGGGATGTCGTTGTGCGAGTCGCTGTAGGCCGCGCACCGCTCCAGGTCGAAGTCCTCGGCGGTCGCCAGCGCCCGTACCGCCTCGGCCTTCGCCGGGCCGTGCAGGGGCTCGCCGACGAGCTTGCCGGTGTAGACGCCGTCGACCGATTCGGCGACGGTGCCGAGCGCGCCGGTCAGCCCGAGGCGCCGGGCGATGATCGTGGCCGTCTCGACGGGCGCGGCGGTCACCAGCCAGACCTGCTGCCCGGCGTCGAGGTGCGCCTGGGCCAGTGTGCGGGTGCCCGGCCAGATGCGGTCGGCCATGTACTCGTCGTAGATCTCCTCGCCGATGGACATCAGCTCGGAGACCCGGTGGCCCTTGACGATGGACAGCGCGCTGTCGCGGGCGTCCTGCATGTGCTGCGGGTCCTCGACGCCGGCCAGCCGGAACCAGGTCTGCTGCCAGGCGAATCTGGCCAGTTCACGGCGCTGGAAGAATTTCCGTTTGTACAGTCCGCGCCCGAAGTGGAAGATCGCGGCGCCCTGCATGACCGTGTTGTCCAGGTCGAAGAAGGCGGCGGCGCGCGCGTCGCCGAAGACGGGGAAGTCGGGCACGCCCGCACCGGCGCCGGTGCCCGTCGGTGCCGCGCCGACGCCGTCGATCTCCTGCGACGACTTGAGTCCTGCCTCTGCTGCGGCCTCACCCGCGAGCACGCTCCGTGCTGTCGCGGAGCGCTTACGGGGGGTGAGCCATCCCAGTGCGGCCATAGCGTGAGCATAGCCAGTCTGTTCGGTACTTCCGGACGCGCCGGGGTGCCGTAGGTGTGAACTCTCCGGGAAGGCGGAGGGCGCGGCGTGAACGGGGTGGGGAGAGGGCGGCCGACGGGGTGGGGACGGGGTGGCCGCGGCACCCGGACAATGGACCCCATGAGTCCTCTGCTGCGTCGTGCGAAGAAGAATCCGGCCGGGCGTGTGGTGACGCTCGTCTCGAAACCGGGCTGTCATCTCTGTGACGACGCGCGCGCCGTCGTGGCCGCGGTCTGTGCCGAGACCGGGGCATCTTGGGAAGAGAAGGACATCACGGTCGACGAAGAGCTGCGGCGCGCTTACTGGGAGCAAATCCCGGTCGTGCTCGTCGACGGCGAGCAGCACACTTTCTGGCGCGTAGACGCCGATCGGCTCCGCAAGGAACTGGGGACCTGACAGAAAGACGGTTACGATCGTGGGCGCTTTGCCGAGCCTTTTCCGAAGAGCCGGGACGACCGGCTCCGGCGGGCGCGGGGAGAGCGGTCTCGGGGGCGTGGTCATGAGGAGTTGTACTGCTTTGCCCCCATCATGGGTTGAACGGGCCGGTGCGGTCGAGGGTTCCAAGATCGCTCGTACGGGTCGCGTGACGCCGGTCACTTTGCGCGGACAAAGCGGACACAATCTTTGTGCACGCGTTCACAAAGGCATAACCTGCACAGGACGGGGCGGTCCTGGGACATACGGCCGCCTGCAGCCCCGCTCATCCCGCAGGAGCACCGTGGCAACTGGCCGAACTCACCGACCGGCGACCCGTAGCCGAGGAATCCCCGAGGCCACGGTCGCCCGCCTTCCGCTGTATCTGCGGGCGCTCACCGCACTCTCGGAGCGCTCCGTACCCACTGTGTCGTCCGAGGAACTCGCCGTGGCCGCCGGGGTCAACTCCGCGAAGCTGCGCAAGGACTTCTCGTATCTCGGCTCGTACGGAACGCGCGGCGTCGGGTACGACGTGGAGTACCTCGTCTACCAGATCTCCCGTGAACTCGGTCTCACGCAGGACTGGCCCGTCGTCATCGTCGGTATCGGCAATCTCGGCGCCGCGCTCGCCAACTACGGCGGATTCGCCTCCCGCGGCTTCCGGGTCGCCGCCCTGATCGACGCCGACCCCGAGATGGCGGGCAAGCCGGTCGCCGGCATCCCGGTCCAGCACACGGACGAGCTGGAGCGGATCATCAGCGACAACGGCGTCTCCATCGGGGTCATCGCGACTCCGGCGGGCGGTGCCCAGCAGGTCTGCGAGCGGCTGGTCGCCGCCGGCGTCACCTCGATCCTCAACTTCGCGCCGACCGTGCTGACCGTGCCGGACGGAGTGGACGTACGGAAGGTCGATCTCTCGATCGAGCTTCAGATCCTCGCCTTCCACGAGCAGCGCAAGGCCGGTGAGGAGGCCGCGGCGGCCCAGGCCGGCACACCGCCGCCGGTCCGCTCCACCGCCGAGAGCCGGAAGGGACCCGACGGGGAAGTCCCCGCCGTGATGCCGGCATGAGTCTTCTGGTCATCGGTCTGAGCCACCGCAGCGCGCCCGTGAGCGTGCTGGACCGGGCATCGCTCTCACCTGACAGCAGGGTCAAGCTTCTTCAGGACGTCCTCGCCGCCGAGCCGGCGACCGAGGCGGCCGTCCTCGCGACGTGCAACCGGGTCGAGCTCTACGCGGACGTCGACAAGTTCCACGCGGGCGTCGCCGAGCTGTCCACGCTCCTGGCCCGGCACAGCGGCGTCGGCCTGGACGAGCTGACCCCCTATCTCTACGTGCACTACGAGGACCGGGCCGTCCACCATCTCTTCACGGTGACCTGCGGACTGGACTCGATGGTCGTCGGCGAGGGCCAGATCCTCGGCCAGATCAAGGACGCGCTCGCCAGCGGCCAGGAGTCGCACACCACGGGACGGCTCCTCAACGACCTCTTCCAGCAGGCGCTGCGTGTCGGCAAACGGGCCCACAGCGAGACCGGGATCGACCGGGCCGGGCAGTCGCTCGTCACCTTCGGTCTCGAACAGCTCGCCGCCGGCGAGGACGTCGGGCCCTGGGTCCGGGGCCGGCGGGCGCTGGTCATCGGCGCCGGGTCGATGTCCTCGCTCGCCGCCGCGACGCTCGCCCGCGCGGGAGTCTCGGAGCTCGTCATCGCCAACCGCACGGCGGCCCGCGCGGAACGGCTGGTGGCGATCCTGGGCGAGCCTGGCGGTACGGGAGTCAGTGCCCGCGCCGTCGACATGGGCGCCGTCGACGCCGAGTTGACACGTGCCGACGTCGTCGTCTCCTGCACCGGCGCCACCGGGCTCGTGCTGACCGCCGACGCCGTCGAGAAGGCACTCGCGGGCGGGCGCGAGCTCGCGCTCCTCGACCTCGCCATGCCCCGCGACATCGACGCGGCCGTCCACCGGCTGCGCGGCGCCCGGCTGGTCGACATCGAGTCCCTCGCCGAGGCGTCCGCCGACGCCCCCATGGCCGCCGACGTCGACCAGGTCAAGCGGATCGTCAACGACGAGGTCGCGGCCTTCGGCGCCGCCCAGCGCGCGGCCCACATCACCCCGACCGTGGTCGCCCTGCGCGCCATGGCCGCGTCCGTCGTCACCAGCGAGATCACCCGTCTCGAAGGCCGGCTCCCCGGTCTCGACGAGCGCCAGCGCGCCGAGATCACCCAGACCGTCCGCCGCGTCGTCGACAAGCTGCTGCACGCCCCGACCGTGCGGGTGAAGCAGCTCGCCGGTGAGCCGGGCGGCGCCGGTTACGCGGACGCGCTGCGCGAACTCTTCGACCTCGATCCGCAGACGGTCGCCGCCGTCAGCCGGGCGGACCGGGGCGGGACCGGCGGCCGCGACGCGGTCGACGTCAAGAACCGAGGGCGAGTATGACCGGGAAGACACTGAGACTCGGGACCAGGCGCAGCAGACTCGCCATGGCCCAGTCGCGCCAAGTGGCCGACGCCGTGAGCGAGTTGACCGGGCGGGCCGTCGAGCTCGTGGAGATCACCACGTACGGCGACACCTCCCGTGAGCAGCTGTCCCAGATCGGCGGCACCGGCGTCTTCGTCACCGCGCTGCGCGAGGCGCTGCTGCGCGGCCGGGTCGACTTCGCCGTCCACTCGCTCAAGGACCTGCCCACGGCGCAGCCCGAGGGCCTGGCGCTGGCCGCCGTACCGCGCCGAGAGGACCCCAGGGACGTGCTCGTCGCACGCGACGGGCTGACCCTCGACCGGCTGCCGCACGGCGCCCGGATCGGTACGGGCTCCCCGCGGCGCACCGCGCAGCTCAACGCGCACGCCCGGGACCACGGCCTGCTCATAGAGACCGTGCCGATACGCGGGAACATCGACACCCGTATCGGCTACGTCCACAGCGGTGAGCTCGACGCGGTCGTGCTGGCCGCGGCCGGTCTCAACCGTCTCGGCAGGACGGACGAGGTGACCGACTTCCTGTCGGTCGACTCGGTCCTGCCGGCCCCCGGCCAGGGGGCACTCGCCGTCGAATGCGTGGCTTCCGACCCGGAACTCACCGCCGCGCTCGGCGGCCTCGACGACCCGCACACGCGGATCGCCGTCACCGCGGAACGTTCCCTGCTCGCCGCCCTGGAGGCCGGTTGCAGCGCACCTGTGGGTGCGCTGGCCGACCTGCTGGGCGACGGCCAGGACACGCGATTTGTCAACGAACTGCGCCTGCGGGGCGTCGTCGGCACGACCGACGGCTCGACGCTCGTGCAGTTGTCCATCACCGGTCCCGTACCCACGTCGCACGGCGACGCCGTCGCGCTCGGTCGCGAACTCGCGTCCGAGATGCTCGCCAAGGGTGCGGCCGGTCTTATGGGGGAGCGAGCACTTTGAGCCCCATCGCCGACCACCCGGCCGTCTCCGCATCAGGGCACGTCACCTTCCTCGGTGCCGGACCCGGGGATCCGGGTCTGCTGACACTCCGCGCCGTCGAGGCGCTCGCGGGGGCGGAGGTACTGATCGCCGAGCCTGATGTGCTCGAAGTCGTACGCGGCCATGCGCGTGCGGGTGTGAGCACACCTGAGCTGACGATTGTTGACGATGCGTCAACAGCCGCCGGTATCCCCGCGATCAGGGATGCCGTCAATCTTGTCATGGAGGCCGCGCGGGGCGGCAAGCGGGTCGTCCGTGCGGTGACCGGGGATCCCGGTCTCGACAGCGACACCGGCGCCGAGATGCTGGCGTGCGCCGCCGCGGGCATTCCCTTCGAGGTCGTGCCCGGTATCGCCGCGGCCGTGGGGGTGCCCGCCTACGCGGGGGTGCCGCTGCGGGACGCGCAGGGCACCGACGTCCGGTTCGTCGACAGCCGTACGGCCGGTGAGCGCTGCTGGACCGAGCTCGGCGCGAGCGACGGGACGGTGGTCGTCTCGGCGACGCTCGACACGGTCGCCGCGACCGCCGGGGAGTTCGTCGCCGCGGGCCGCAAGCCGGACACCCCGATGACGGTCACCGTCGCCGGGACGACGACCCGGCAGCGCACCTGGTCCGCGACGCTCGGCACGATCGCGCTCACGCTGAAGCAGGCGAAGGTCCTGCCGTCGGCGTCCGGGCACCAGCCGGTCATAGCCGTGGTCGGGGAGCGCAGCGCGCCCGCGCAGCGCGACCAGCTCGCGTGGTTCGAGTCGAAGCAGCTGTTCGGCTGGAAGGTGCTCGTCCCGCGTACGAAGGAGCAGGCCGCGTCGCTCTCCGACCAGCTTCGGTCCTACGGCGCCGTACCGCACGAGGTCCCGACGATCGCGGTCGAACCGCCCCGTACGCCCCAGCAGATGGAGCGCGCGGTCAAGGGGCTCGTCACCGGGCGCTACGAGTGGATCGCCTTCACCTCGGTCAACGCGGTGAAGGCCGTCCGGGAGAAGTTCGAGGAGTACGGGCTCGACGCTCGTGCCTTCGCGGGGATCAAGGTCGCCGCGGTCGGCGAGCAGACGGCCGCCGCGCTGGTGGACTTCGGCGTCAAGCCCGACCTGGTGCCGAGCGGTGAGCAGTCGGCCGCCGGGCTGCTGGAGGACTGGCCGCCGTACGACCCGGTCTTCGACCCGATCGACCGGGTGTTCCTGCCGCGCGCCGACATCGCCACGGAGACGCTGGTCGCCGGGCTGATCGAGCTGGGCTGGGAGGTGGACGACGTCACGGCCTACCGGACCGTGCGCGCCTCGCCGCCGCCCGCCGAGACGCGGGAGGCCATCAAGGGCGGAGGCTTCGACGCGGTGATGTTCACCTCGTCGTCCACCGTGCGGAATCTGGTCGGTATCGCGGGCAAGCCGCACAACGTGACCGTCATCGCGTGCATCGGTCCGGCGACCGCCAAGACGGCGGAGGAGCACGGGCTCCGGGTGGACGTGCTGGCTCCGGAGCCTTCGGTGCACAAGCTGGCAGAGGCGCTGGCGGCGTTCGGCGCGGAGCGCCGTGAGGCGGCGCGGGAGGCCGGAGAAACGGTCACCCGGCCGAGCGAGCGGCGACCGGGGTCGAGGCGGCGGCGTACGACCTGAGCGGTACGCCTCAGGGGCGGGAGGGGGCCGTCGCCCGGGGCCGGCCGCGCGGCGTAGCGTGGAAGGGCACCGAACGACTGCCCTTTTCCGGACCCATGAGGCGACTCACCATGACTCTGTACGGTTCCTTCCCCGGCACCCGGCCCCGTCGGCTGCGGACGAGCCCCGCGATGCGGCGCATGGTCGCCGAGACGAGGCTGCACCCGGCCGACCTGATCCTGCCCGCGTTCGTGCGGGAGGGTGCCGGCGAGCCCGTGGCCATCTCGGCCATGCCCGGGGTCGTGCAGCACAGCCTGGACACGCTGCGCAAGGCGGCGGTCGACGCGGTGGCCGCGGGTGTCTCGGGGATCATGCTGTTCGGGGTGCCGGAGGACGCGAAGAAGGACGCGCTCGGGACGGCCGGGACCGATCCGGAGGGAATCCTCCAGGTGGCGATCCGGGCGGTCCGCGAGGAGGTCGGCGACGATCTGGTGATCATGTCCGACCTCTGTCTGGACGAGTACACCGACCACGGCCACTGCGGGGTGCTCGACGCCGAGGGGCGCGTCGACAACGACGCGACCCTTGAGCGGTACGCGGAGATGGCCCAGGTGCAGGCCGACGCGGGCGCGCACGTGGTGGGCACCAGCGGGATGATGGACGGCCAGGTCGGGGTCGCGCGGGACGCGCTGGACACGATCGGCAAGGAGGACGTGGCGGTCCTGGCGTACGCGGTGAAGTACTCGTCCGCGTTCTACGGCCCGTTCCGGGAGGCGGTCGGCTCCTCGCTGACCGGCGACCGCAAGACCTACCAGCAGGACCCGGCCAACTCCCGTGAGACGCTCCGGGAGTTGGCGCTCGACCTCGAAGAGGGCGCGGACATGGTGATGGTGAAGCCGGCCGGGCCCTATCTGGACGTGCTGGCGAAGGTCGCCGCCGAGGTGACCGTGCCCGTCGCCGCGTACCAGATCAGTGGCGAGTACGCGATGATCGAGGCCGCCGCGGAGAAGGGCTGGATCGACCGCGACAAGGCGATCATGGAGAGCCTGACGGGGATCAAGCGGGCCGGCGCGGGGATGATCCTCACCTACTGGGCGACGGAGGTCGCGCGGGCGCTCTGAGGCGCCCGCGCGGGACCGTGCGGCCCGCTACCAGACCAGGGCGTCGGCCATCTCGGTCTGCCAGTAGGAGACCGACGCGCTGTCGGCGATCTTCGTTCCCGCCGGGAGGGTGAGGTCCGCGGGCGAGCCCACGGAGCCCTGGTTGTCGCGGCTCGCGAAGTGGACGCCGAGCTTGTACACCGCGGTGGTCGGGGCGCCGTCGGTGCCGCCCAGCGAGATCGAGGCGTACGCCGACTGGCCGGGTGACAGGGTGACCACCGCCTGCGGCTGGCTGTCCTCGTTGATCTGCGTGACGGCCTGGGCGTCGTCGAAGCGGAGGAACGGCGCGGAGAAGGCGTGGCAGCCGGTGCTGCCGGTGTTGGTGGCGGTCAGCAGCAGGTGGTTGACGGGCCGGCTCACCTTGGTGACCGTGACGCTGGTGTTGTCGCCGGTGCAGGTGGTGGTCTTGGTGCTGGTGCTGCCCTTGTCGGTGCTCTTGCCGCTGCCGCTGCCGCTGCCGCTGTTGTCCGTGTTCTGGTCGGCGGGCGGATTCGGCTTGTCGGTGGCCTTGGCGTCCGGTGCGTCCGGTGCGTCCGTGGCCGTGGCCGTGGCGGCGGAAGCCGTGGACTCGGGCTGCGGGGTGGAGCCGACCGCGTCCGAGGGCTGGCAGGCGGTGAGGGCGAGAGCGGCCACGAGAGCGGTGGTGGCTGTGGTGGCGGCCGAGCGGAATCGAAGGTTACGCATGAGTCTCTGTCTCCCGTTGTGGTGGTGCGGTCAGTAGCGGTTGATGAGCACGAGCAACACGGCGGTGCAGGCGACGAGTACGCAGACGGCCACGGCATCGACGAGGCCGTCGCGGAGTCGGGTTCGGATCGCTTCCCCCTCGTTCGGCGGGTGCTGCACTCACCTTGCGGGGCGGCCGGAAGCGGCCGCAATCGGCAAGGGACAATGAGGGAAGCTGGAACGCTCAAGTACCGTTTGACCTGCGGAAACAACGTCACCCTGGGACGCGTTCCTGGAACGGTCGAGTACGGTGGCGTACCGATGTGTGGAGGGGGAAACGGGAGTGGCGACGACCGAGGCCAAGGCTTTCGCGGCACTGCTCAACGAGTTGAAGGACCGTTCCGGACAGAGCTACGGCGTACTCGCCGGGAAGCTTCATGTCAGTACGTCCACGCTCCACCGCTACTGCAACGGTGATGCCGTGCCCGCCGACTTCTCGGCGGCGGAGCGCCTCGGGCGGCTGTGCGGGGCGACGGCCGAGGAGTTCGTGGAGCTGCACCGGCGCTGGATCCTCGCGGACGAGGCGCGGCGGCGGTCGCGGTCCGCGCCGTCGGCTCCCGCCGGGGGAGCGGCTGCCACGGCCTCGGGGACGGGTGACGCGGCCGGGACTCCCGTGCGCGACAGGGCTGTTGGGGCCTCCGACGAATCCGGCGGGTCCGACGGGGCCGGCGCCCCGGATGCCGATGTCTCCTCCGCCTCCTCCGTCGAGGAGTTGGGCTCCGTCGCGGCGTCCGGTTCCGACGGGCCGGGTGGGGACACCCCTCGTACGGCGCGCAGGAAGCGGCTCTACATCACTCTCGCCGCCGCCGCGGTCGTCGCCGCCGTCGCTGTGCCGGCGATCGGACTCGGCGCGTGGGACGACCCGTCGTCGAAGGACCGCAAGCCCGTCGCGTCCGAGAGCAACGCGGGCGGTGGATCGAAGTCCGCCCCGCCGCCGTCGGCCGAGCCGTCCGGCTCACCGTCCCCGGACAACACGCCCTCGCGCGGCGCGAGTCCGTCGGACAGGGCGACTCCCCGCGAGGAGGGGCAGAAGGACGCGGGGGCCGACGCCGGGAACGGGAAGGCAACGACGGGCGGGGTGCCGGTGACGGTGACCACCAAGCCGTACGCCTTCGAGAACCCGTGCAGTCAGCGCTATTTGATCGACCGCCCTCCGGAGCAGATCCCCCCGCCTCCCGCCGAGCCGGACGCGCCCGGCTGGGTGGGCGCGCTCGGCGGGGTCGCCAGCGGCAGCCAGTTCATCGAGCTGGCCGTCCAGGGCACCGGGAGCGAGACCGTCGTACTCAAGTCGCTCGACGTGCGCGTGGTGGAGACAGGTGAGCCGCTCGCCTGGAACGACTACGGCATGGGGGTCGGCTGCGGGGGCGGGGTGTCGACCAAGACGTTCTCCGTGGACCTGGACGAGGGCCGCCCCGCCTCCGTACCGAAGGCGGGTCAGCGGGACTTCCCCTACAAGGTCAGCGAGTCCGACCCCGAGGTCTTCTACATCACCGCGAACGCCAGGGACCACGACGTGAGTTGGTATCTGGAGCTGGTGTGGTCCAGCGGCGCACGGCAGGGGACGCTCCGGGTGGACGACGCCGGGAAGCCGTTCCGTACGAGCGGTGCGGAAGGGCGGCCGTCGTACGACCACCCCAACGGCGCCTCGAAGTGGGAGCCGGCCGCTGTTCCGTAGGCGGACCTAGGCGGTGTCGGGTGCCTCCGCGGGCTCCGGTGCCTCGGCCGGCTCCGGTGCATCCGCGGGTTCCGGTGCCTCGGCCGGCTCCGGCGCCTGCGCGCCCTCGGTCATGTGCGTCTCGCCGAGGATCGTCGCGTGTTCCAGCACATCCTCGGCCGGGTCGTCGATCTGTCCGACCGAGAGCAGGGTGAAGCCGCCGTTGTGCGAGTTCGTGTGGGTCTCGTCCGCGGCGGCGCCGGTGGCCGGGAGTACCGCGGCCAGCACCGCCGCGCCGAAGACCGTCAGGGTGTGAGGGGCTTTCATCTGGTCGTATCCCGTCTGCTCGTCGTATTCATCCTTGTTCCGGTCTGTCTATTCCTCAGATCCGGCTCAAAGGTCACGGCTGACGGGGCATATGGAAACGGTATTCACTTGACCGGCGCAGTGGGCGCGACGGTCAGCGGGCGACGTCCGCGGTGAAGGCCGCCCAGGCGGCGGGGGCGAGGGTGAGCACGGGCCCGTCCGTGACCTTCGAGTCCCGGACATGCACGGCGGCGGGGTGCGCGGCGACCTCGACGCAATCGCCGCCTTCATCGCCGCTGTAGCTCGACTTCCGCCAGTGGTAGGCGACTTCGAGGCAGGCGCCGCCCTCACTCCCGCTGTAGCTGGACTTGAACCACTCAAGTGGAGTGCTCATTACTCTCCTAGCAACCGGTCCAACAGGCCCTTCGTCTCTTCGGGGTTGAGGGCCTGCGTCCGCAGCATCGCATATTTGCGCGCCAGGATGCTGACCTCGTCCGGGTCCTCGACGAAGAGGCTGCCCCGCTGGGTCTCGGCATAGGCGAGATGCTGATGATCGGGTGTCTCCAGCAGGACGAACGGCCCGGATAGTCCCGCGTGGGTGGTCCGGCCGAACGGCATGATCTGGAGGGTCAGGCCCGGGACCTCGGCGCTCTCCCGGAGAGAGCGAAGCTGTTCCGCGTACACGTCCACTGAGCCCAGCCGGTCTTTGAGCACGGCCTCGCCGATCAGGAAGCTGCAGGTCGGCGGGACCTTGCGGTGCAGGATGTGCTGGCGCTCGATACGCCCGGCGACGCGGGTGTTGATCTCGTCCTCGCTGAAGGCGGGCACCCTGCTGCGGAAGACCGCACGCGCGTAGCGCTCGGTCTGGAGCAGGCCCGGCATCACCTGATTCTGGTACGAGGAGATGGCAATCGCCTCCTGCTCCTGATCGATGAACGCCGCCGCCCAGACGGGATACCGGTCGATCTCCGGCATGTTCTCCACCGCCGTCGCCAACGCCCCCTTCGTCTCCAGCACTTGGTCCAGCAGCTCCGCCAGATCGGGCTTCAGTGGCCGCCGGCCCTGCTCCACCGACGCGATCGTCTCCGTGTGTACGCAGGCGAGCTCCGCGAGTTGGCGCTGGGTCAGGCCCGCCGCCTCCCGGAAGAGGGCGACCAGCGCGCCCACGAGCTTCATCGCCGACGCGTTCTTCCGCTGCTGCTTTCTGATGTGCATGTCCGTCCAACTCCCCGTTCCCGCCCGTACGTCACGCCCGCACCACCCGTACGAAATCTTTGTACGGGTGCGCGCACTGCATCAGCCCAATCACGTTCAGTGACAATCGCCCTGTGAATGAGACGAATCCACCCCCCGCCCCGCGTGAGCGCTTCTACCGTCGCGAACGCCGCTCCGTGCCCGCCGCCAGGCAGTTCGTACGGGAGGCCGTGGCCGACTGGGCGCTCGGCGACCGGCTCGACGATGTCCTGCTCTGCGTGAGCGAGCTGGCGACCAACGCCCTGGTGCACGGAGTTCCGCCCGGCCGCGGCTACTTGCTGAGTCTGTCGCTGCTCGCGGACGGGGTGTTCCGAGTCGAGGTGCACGACAGCGGTGACTGGCGGCCGAGTGTGCGTGAGCCGTACGGGGAGACGGGGCGCGGGCTCATGCTCGTGGCGGCGGTCGCCGACAAGTGGGGTGTGGGGGAGCGCCGGCCCGGCAAGATCGTGTGGTGCGAGTTCGTGATCTGACCGGGCGGGCCGGTCCCTCGGGGCCGGTTACGCGGTGGCGCGGGGGGAGGCACGCTTCGTACCATCGACGCATGGACAGAGGTCGGCTTCCCCTTGCGACAGGCACCGGCGCCGGACTGGCGTTCATCCTCTGGTTGCTGCTGTCGAGCCCGGATCCGGGCCTGGCCGGTGCGGAGTGCCGTCCGGCGCTCAACCTCAACTGGACCGGCGACGGGACGGGTCACTCGTCCTTCGAGGACAGCAAGGCGGCCGTGACAAGGGACCCGGACCGGACGGCGAACGCGCTGAACGTCTGCTCGTCGAAGCAGAACACCCGCCTGTCCGGCGCCCTGCTGCTGTCGATGCCCACGGGTGTGGCGGCGGGCATGCTGATCGCGCGGCGCCGGGACGCCCGGCCCGCGGAAGAGCCCGTGCGCCGCTGGGTCCCGCCCCGGTCGGTCGCGGACGAGCGGGACGGCGGGCAGGGCGGGAAGGACCGCTGAGCCGGGCCGTTCAGTCCCACCAGAAGGTCCAGGCGGGCTGGTCCAGCACCTGATGGGTCGCGTACGCCGACAGTGACGTGTGCCGGCCCTGGTTGATGTTGTCCGGGCAGAACGCGTAGTGCTCCGCCGCCACCGCCTCCGCCTCGTCCTGCGTCGTCGGCGGGAAGGCCACCGAGACCACCAGCTGGTCGAAGGTCAGCCCCACCACCCGTATCCCGAACCGGTCCTCCCACGACCGCAGCACCGCCGACAGCCGCGCCACGTCCTCCTCGTGGTTCACCGGGCCGCTCCAGCCGATGGCCGCCGGGATGTCCGCGCTGCGGCGGGCGGGGACCAGGGCCACCCGCGCGCCGTGCATCCAACTGCCCTCGTCCGTCAGGAGGGAGGCGATCTCGGCGGCCTCGTCGTCCGGATCGGCCGCCTCCCCCTCCCGGTCCCCGGCCTCGTCCTCCGCCGTCGCCGGGGCCGCCGCGAGACCCGGCCACTCGTCCTCCTCCGTCGCGTACTCCCAGAAGCCCGCGAGGACGTCCTCCGCGTCGTGGTCCCCCGGATACGACACCGACTCCGGATTCAGGTCCCACGCCTCGGGCCACTGCTTGCGGTGACCGCCGTGGACCAGCAGCGGATGGAGCCCCGCCGTCCTGCGGGCGGGCAGCAGGTCGGCCCAGGCCCGCGGGGACGCCGGCTCGTCCGCGTACCACAGGAGCGGTTCGTGCCAGGTCCCGTCGATGGTCGTGTCGACCAGCTTGCCGGGCGGCAGTCGGAGCCCGGCCGAGCGCCCCGAGGGGTCGGTGGCCAGGGCGGGCAGGGGGTTGGGGAGCGTCGCCATGCTGGAGACCCTAAATGCCGCCACTGACAACGGGGTTCGGCTTGTGGAACTTCAAGTGCCGAGTCCCTGGCCGCTCTCCGTGGCCGGCCCCCGCCCCGGGCCCGTACCGAGCAGATCGGCGAGGCGTGACAGACCGTCGGCCGCGTGCCCTTCGGCGATCGCGCGGTCCAGGAGGCCCTGGACGGGGGCGAAGAGCTCGCCGCTCACACCCTGCGCGGCGAACGTGCTCAGCAGATTCGGGAACGCCTCCTGGTTCGTGGCGAGACTCGCCACGTCCGTCAGATGCCGCCCCGAGTCGATCGCCTCCGCCCACGCGGGCGCCGAGCCGAGCATCGCGCCCACCCAGGGCACCAGCAGCTCGGCGAAGTCGGTGGCCGGTATGGACTCCGTACGGACGAGGGCGTACGACTGCATCACGCCCATGATCATTCCGTACATGCCGGTGAGCAGCGCCAGGTCGTACAGCGCGGCGAGGCCGACCTCCTCGCCCACGTACCTCGTGCCGCCGAGCGCGGCGAACGTCTCCCGGTGCGCCTCGAAGACCTCCCGCGGGCCGCTGTAGAAGACGTACGCGTGCGGTCCCGCGATCATCTGCGGGACGGCCATGATCCCGCCGTCCAGATAGTCGGCGCCCTCCTTGGCCGACCAGACGGCGAGGTCGCGGGCCTGGTCGGGGGTGCCGTTGGTGAGATTGGCGAGGGTCTTGCCGGTGAACCGGCCGGTGAGCGGTTCCAGGACGGTGCGGACCGTGTCGTAGGTACTGAGGCAGACGACCACGAGCGGACTCGCGGCGACCGCCTCGGCGGCCGTGTCCACCGGGAGCGCGCCCTGGGCGGCCAGCGGCCCGGTCTTGGCGGCCGATCTGTTCCAGACGGTGACCTGGTGCCCCGCCCTCAGGAAGGCGACGGCGAGAGCCGTGCCCATCATTCCGAGGCCGATGACGGAGACGGCGGGCTTGGTGCTGGGGGACATACGGGTGCTCCTCCGGAGACGGGAACGGGGTCGCCTCCGATCTTCGGACGGAGGACTTCTGCCCACAAGTACCGACTAATTGGTGTGCTACGCACCGGGAGGTAAGCAAGGGAGATACGGAAGTGTGTGCGAGAGGCGGAGTGGAGACGGAAGGATGGGGATCTCCAACTGGCGTACCAGAAGCCTCAGGAGCTCGATCTTGTCTTACGTGCACCATGTGGAACATTTCCACGGACTGCCCACGTTCAACTTCCCGCCGTATGCCGACCCCGCCGACCTGCCACCCGCCGACGCGGTCGCCTGGCGCCTGCACCGCGAGCCGTACGACAACGAGGAGAGCTCGGAGGACTGCTGGAGGCGGTTCACCGAGTCGGTGGAGCTGGAGAAGGTGCGGGCGATCATCTTCGGACAGCCCTGGTACGACGGGGACGGAGGGCTGCCGCTCGACGACCTGATCGGTCTGGCCCCCCGGCTGACCAGTTTCGAAGCGCTCTTCCTCGGCGATCTGGAGGACGAGCAGGCGATGATCTCCACGATCTACCTCGGGGATCTCGCGCCGCTCCTGGAGGCCTTCCCCGGGCTCAGGGAGCTGGCGGTGCGCGGCGGGGACGGCCTGGACTTCCCCGTCTCCGGCCACGAGGGACTGCGCGCCCTGCGCGTCGAGTCCGGCGGGCTGCCGCCGAGCGCGATCGAGCACCTGGGCGCCGCCCGACTGCCGTCGCTGGAACGCCTGGAGCTGTGGCTCGGTGACGAGAACTACGGCGGCGGCGTCACGGTCGAGCAGCTCGCCCCGCTGCTCACGGGCGAGGGCAAGCCCGCGCTGCGCCACCTGGGCCTCCAGAACAGCTTCATCCAGGACGAGTTGGCCTCCGCGATCGCCTCCGCGCCCGTCGTGCCCCAACTCACCTCGCTGAGCCTGTCGATGGGCACGCTCTCCGACGACGGCGTGGAGGCGCTGCTCCAAGGGCAGCCGCTCACCCACCTGCGGGAGCTGGACCTCTCGCACCACTTCATCAGCGACCCGATGATGCTGCGGATCTGGACGGAGCTGGAGCCGGCGGGGGTGCGGGTGGATCTGACGTCGAAGCACGAACGCGATCCGAGCGACTGGGACGAGGACGGCCGCTACATCGCGGCGTCCGAATGAGCGCCCGCGCGAGCCGTCTCCCCTCGAACGCCGGGAAGAGCCGGACCCGTTGAACCCTCGAACCCTCGAACCCTCTGAACTCCTGAACCGTTGAACCGTTGAACCGTTGAACCGTTGAAAGGCCACCCCCGTGCCCCGCGACCCCGAAATCCATGCGCCCGAGTCCCAGGACCCGGACGACCGGCTGATCGCCAGCTCCAGTCTGAACAGCCGGTCTCCCTGGCGGGATCCCGAGAAGCAGGTGCCCTACGGGATCGTGCTGCTCGCCGCGGCCCAGCTGAAGTGGAGCCCCGCCGCCGTCCTGGCCCGGCTGGGCGAGCTGGGATACGCCGACGTCCAGCGCCCCGAGGGCCCAATGCCCGACGCCGTCGAGCCCGACGACACCCCGCTGCTCCAGAGCGTGGAGAGCAAATGGGGCGTCAAGCCCGTCGACGTCGACACGACCTTGTCCCTACGTCAGATCGTCGAGTCGGCGGCGCGCGAGGAGCGCTCCCCGGCCGATGTCGCACGCCGTATGACCGCCTACGGCTACCGGGTCGGGACCGGCGCCCGGCCGCTGCCCGAGACCGCCAACCCGCGTGATATCGGGCTGATCCGCACCAACATCCGGGGCGCGTGGCTCGACTGGGACGACGAGGCGCCCGCGCAGCATGTGCTCACCGTGGCCCAGGAACTGTCGTGCAGCCCGCTGGTCGCCGCCGAGCGGCTGGTCGAGCTGGGCGTGCGGCTGCCGTACACCCCCGAACCCGGGGACGAGCGGATCCTGCGCATCCGGGACGCCGCGCCCCACAGCTGGATCGGCCCCTGGGGAGCCCCGCCGGTCGGGCACATCATCGCCGTCGCCCGGGAGACGGGCCGCACACAGGCGGACGTCGTCGACCGGCTGCGCGCCCTGGGCACCCAACGGCCCGACGGGAACGTGCCGGAGACCGCGGAGGCCGACGACCTCGTCCTCCTCAGCGAGAACCTCGACGGCCGGGCGCCCTGGCTCTGGAAGAACACCGTCGTCGGCCTCCAGGTGCACCACATCCTGCGCGCCGCACAGATCACCGGACGCAGTCCCGCGTCGGTCCGCGAGAGGCTGACCGAGCTCGGCCACTGGCTGCACGACAACGCCAACCTGCCCGAGACCGTGGACCAGGCGGACATCGACCTGCTCGCCACCGTCACCCGCTCGTATCTGGACGACGTCCATCTGGACAACGTCCTGCGCAGCGCGAGCCTCACGGGGCGCAGCCCGGCGGACGTCGCCGCGCGGCTGACCGCGCTCGGCTACCGGCTGCCGGACGAGGTGACGTACCCCGAGACACGCGGGGCCCTGCGCTGACCGCCCGCCCCCGGCCGTCGGACCCGTCCGACGGCCGGGGGCGGCGTCCCGCTCAGAGCCTCTCGGGCGTACGGATGCCGAGCAGCGCCATGCCCCGGCGCAGCGTGGCGGCCGTGAGGTCGGTCAGGAAGAGGCGGTTCTCGGCGACCTCCCGAGGCGGCGCGGGCTTCACGACCGGGCACTCCGTGTAGAACGTCGTGAACAGCGAGGCCAGTTGGTACAGATACGCCGTCAGTTTGTGCGGCTCGTACGCCGACGCGGCCTCCGCCACGACCTCGCCGAACTGGTCCAGATGCAGCCCCAGCGCCCGCTCCGCCGGGGCGAGTTCCAGCTCGGGGTGGGCCACCGGCGTACGCTCTCCGGCCTTGCCGAAGATCGACCGCGTCCGGGCGTACGCGTACTGGATGTACACGCTCGTGTCGCCGTGCAGCGACACCATCTGGTCCAGGTCGAACTTGTAGTCCCGGGACGCGGACGTCGACAGGTCGGCGTACTTCACCGCGCCGATGCCCACCTCCGTGGCGCGCTCGACGATCTCGTCCTCCGTGAGACCGAGCGCCTGGCCCTTCTCCCGGACGACCGCCGACGCGCGCTCGACGGCCTCGTCCAGCAGGTCCACCAGCCGCACCGTCTCGCCCTCACGGGTCTTGAACGGCTTGCCGTCCTTACCGAGGACGGTGCCGAAGGCGAGCTGGACGGCATGGACCTGGTCGTTCAGCCAGCCCGCCCGGCGGGCGGTCTCGAAGACCATCCTGAAGTGCAGCGACTGGCGGGCGTCCACCACGTACAGCAGGGTGTTCGCCTTCAGATTCCCCACCCGGTCGCGGATCGCGGACAGGTCGGTCGCCGCGTACCCGTAACCGCCGTTGCTCTTCTTGACGATCAGCGGTGTGGGATTGCCGTCCGGGCCCTTCACATCGTCGAAGAAGACACAGAGCGCACCGTCGGAGCGGACGGCGACGCCCGTCTCCTCAAGGATGCGGCAGGTCTCCTCCAGCATGTCGTTGTAGCCGGACTCGCCGACGACGTCCTCGTCCCGGATCTCCATGTCGAGCTTGTCGAAGACCGAGTGGAAGTAGATCTTCGACTCGTCGACGAACCGCTGCCACCGGGCCAGGGTCTCCGTGTCACCGGCCTGGAGCGCGACGACCCGGTCGCGGGCGCGGGCCTTGAACTCCTCGTCGGAGTCGAAGAGGGTGCGCGCGGCCTTGTAGAGGCGGCCGAGGTTCGACATCGCCTCCTCGCCGGAGATCTCCGCGCCCGCGCTGTGGTCCAACTCGTGGGGGTGCTCGGTCAGATACTGGATGAGCATGCCGAACTGGGTGCCCCAGTCGCCGATGTGATGGCGCCTGATCACGTTCTCGCCGGTGAACTCCAGGATCTCGACCATCGCGGCGCCGATCACGGCCGACCGCAGATGGCCGACGTGCATTTCCTTCGCCACGTTCGGCTGCGCGTAGTCGATGACCGTCGTGCCGGGCTCGACGGCGAACGGCACGCCGAGGCGGTCGTCGGCGATCCGCGCGGCCAGCGTCTCGACGATCGCCCGGTCGGTGACCGTGATGTTGAGGAAGCCGGGTCCCGAGACCTCGACTTCCTTGACGACATCGCCGGTGGCCAGCGCCTCCACGACCTTCGAAGCCAGCTCGCGCGGATTGCCCTTCAGCCTCTTGGCGAGGGCCAGCATCCCGTTGGCCTGGAAGTCCGCCCGGTCGCTACGTCGCAGCAGGGGGTCCGCGGTGCCGGCCTCCGGCAGGGCGGCCGAGAGGGCGTCCGCGATGCGCTGATCGACGGTCGAGGCGAGGGAAGTGACCGGGGCCATGGGCTGGGAGCCGTTCCTGTAGGCGTCGGGTTGACACATGGTTCGAGTGACACGGCCATTCTCCCACGCGCCGACAAGGCGTTTTCGCATCCCCGGGCGACCTGGGACAATGGCCGTCGTCGCCGGAATCGCAGGCGTATCCCGCAGGGCGTAGCAGAAAGAAGGACGTGCCGACCGTGGCTCAGAGCACCGAGACCGACTGGGTCTCCCGTTTCGCGGACGATGTCATCGCCGAGTCGGAGCGACGTGCGCCTGGCAAACCGGTCGTCGTCGCCTCCGGCATCTCGCCCTCCGGCCCCATCCACCTGGGCAATCTCCGCGAGGTCATGACCCCCCACCTCGTCGGCGACGAGATCCGCCGGCGTGGGTACGAGGTCAGGCACCTCATCTCGTGGGACGACTACGACCGGTACCGCAAGGTGCCGGCCGGGGTCCCCGGAGTGGACGGCACCTGGAACGAGCACATCGGCAAGCCCCTGACGTCCGTGCCGGCCCCGGCCGGGTCGGCGCACCCGAACTGGGCCGAGCACTTCAAGGCGCAGCTCATCGAGTCGCTGGCGGAGCTGGGCGTCGAGTACGACGGGATCAGCCAGACCGAGAAGTACCTCGCCGGCACCTACCGCGAACAGATCCTCCACGCGATGCGGCACCGGGGCGAGATCGACGCGATCCTCGGCCGGTACCGGACGAAGGACAAGGCTGCGGCCGGTCCCGGCCAGGGGAAGAAGCCGCAGCAGAAGAAGGTCGACGAGGCCGAGCTGGAGGCCGCCGAGGGCTCGGGCGCGGCCGACGAGGACGACGGCGGCGGCTCGGCCGGATACTTCCCGTACAAGCCGTACTGCGGCAACGAGGGCTGCGGCAAGGACCTGACCACCGTCACGGCGTACGACGACGAGACGACCGAGCTGACCTACGTCTGCCAGGAGTGCGGCTTCGGGGAGACGGTCCTGCTCAGCGAGTTCAACCGCGGCAAGCTGGTCTGGAAGATCGACTGGCCGATGCGCTGGGCGTACGAGGGCGTGATCTTCGAGCCGTCCGGGGTCGACCACCAGTCGCCCGGGTCCTCGTTCGTCGTCGGCGGGCAGATCGTGCGCGAGATCTTCGACGGGGTGCAGCCGATCGGGCCGATGTACGCGTTCGTGGGCATCTCCGGGATGGCGAAGATGTCGTCCTCCAAGGGAGGTGTGCCGACCCCGGCCGACGCGCTGCGGATCATGGAGGCGCCGCTGCTGCGCTGGCTGTACGCGCGCCGCAGGCCCAACCAGTCCTTCAAGATCGCCTTCGACCAGGAGATCCAGCGGCTGTACGACGAGTGGGACGCCCTGGAGCGCAAGATCGCGGACGGCTCGGTGCAGGCCGCCGACGCTGCGGCCTACACCCGGGCCACCGGCACGGCGAGCGGTGAGCTGCCCCGTACCCCGCATCCGCTGCCGTACCGCACGCTCGCGTCCGTCGTGGACGTCACGGCGGGCGCCGAGGAGCAGACGCTGCGCATCCTCAGCGAGCTGGACCCGGCCGACCCGCTGACCTCGCTGGACGAGGCCCGGCCCCGGCTGGACAGGGCGGAGAACTGGATCACCACCCAGGTGCCCGCCGAGGCCCGGACCGTCGTGCGCGACGAGCCCGACCGGGAGCTGCTGGACTCGCTGGACGAGCAGACGCGCGAGGGGCTGCGGCTGCTGCTGGCGGACCTGGACGCGCACTGGTCCCTGGACGGGCTCACGACGCTCGTCTACGGGGTGCCGAAGGTGCTGGCCGGGCTGGCGCCCGACGCGCGGCCGACGCCGGAGCTTAAGGCCGCGCAGCGGTCGTTCTTCGCGGTGCTCTACCGGCTGCTGGTGAGCCGGGACACCGGGCCGAGGCTGCCGACGCTGCTGCTGGCGGTGGGGGCGGAGAGGGTGCGGACGCTGCTGGGGGGCTGAGACGGGGCCGGCCACCGGGGTGCCCGGTGGCCGGTGGCCTGTTCGTGCCTCGCCGTGGCTCAGGCGATGTGGTCGTCCTGGAGTTCCGCGGTGTGGCGGTTGGTGAAGCGGTTGACCAGGCGGTCGGCCTCGCGCAGGGGCAGCGACGTGCCGTACGTGGCCTCCACGTCGCCCCTGAACTGGCCCGAGGTCGGGTAGCTGCCGTCTATCGACTTCTTGAAGACCAGGTAGTAGTCCTCTTCGGTCGGCTCATTGCCGCCGCCCGTGCCCAGCTCGCGGGTACGCCCCGGACCGGCCGGAATGGGAAAGCTGCCGGTGTCCTCCATAGAGGGCTTCGGGGGCGGTGGCTCCTCGAAAGGCTGTGGGAACGCCTGCTGTTCGAGGCCCTGCTGTTCGAGGCTCTGCTGAGCCTCGAACTGCTGTTGTTCCTCAAGCTGCCGCTGTTCCTCGAACTGCCGCAGGGACCGCAACTGCTGCTGTCCGTCGAACTGTTCGGCCCCCTGCTCTTCCACGTACGCCTGCTGGTACGCGGCGTCCGGGTCGTACGTCGGGTCGTAGCCGCCCTGGTACTCGACGGCCCGGGGGTCGCGTGCGTGGAGCCACTGACTGGACGGCTCGGCGTGGTCCGGCTGCTGCTGCTCGGGAGGTTCGACGGCGCCGGGAGCGGGACGCCGGTCCGGGGCGGGTGCCACGGTGTTCTGTACGGCGGGCACGGGGGCGGCGGCCGGCGCGGGCTCGATCGCGGGGGCCGGGGCCGGTGGGAGCAGGGCCGGTTCGATGCCCGCCGCGGCGAGGCCGGCCGGGGCGGTGTCCGCGAGGGGGACACCGAACTTCGCGAGCCGCAGCGGCATCATCGCCTCGATGGGCGCCTTGCGGCGCCAGTTGCGGCCGTAGCGCGCCTGGAGACGGGCCTGGTAGATCAGCCGGTCCTGTTCGAGCTGGATGATGTCCTCGTAACTGCGTATCTCCCACAGCTTCATCCGGCGCCACAGCTTGAACGTCGGGATCGGCGAGAGCAGCCAGCGGGTGAGGCGGACACCCTCCATGTGCTTGTCGGCGGTGATGTCCGCGATCCGGCCGACCGCGTGGCGGGCCGCCTCCACGGAGACGACGAAGAGGATCGGGATCACCGCGTGCATGCCGACGCCGAGCGGGTCCGGCCAGGCCGCCGCGCCGTTGAAGGCGATCGTGGCGGCCGTGAGCAGCCACGCGGTCTGGCGCAGCAGCGGGAACGGGATCCGCAGCCAGGTCAGCAGGAGGTCGAGCGCCAGCAGGACGCAGATACCCGCGTCGATACCGATCGGGAAGACGATCGAGAACTGTCCGAAGCCCTTCTGCTCGGCGAGTTCGCGCACGGCAGCGTACGACCCCGCGAAACCGATCGCGGCGATGAGAACCGCGCCGGCGACGACGATGCCGATGAGTATTCGGTGCGTGCGAGTGAGCTGCATCGCGGCCACCCGTGGCCCCTCCCGTCCTGGATGTCTGGCGGGGCACAGCCTGGCACATGTGTACGGGTGCTGTTGCGCAGAGACCCTCCCAGGGGCCCGAGTTGGGGCGCCAACGGCCACGTGGTGGGGTGTTTGTCCACAATCTCCTGACCGGCTCCGCGCTCCCGCGAAGCGCGGCGGGACACGGATCGGGACTGCTGCCGGGGCGCCCCCCGGCGGCCTACTCCGCCGCCGCCGGAACGGCCGCCACTGCTTCCTTCGTCGCCTTCGTGGCGCCCTTCACCAGGTCACCGGCGGCGGGGGACTTCGCGCCCGCGTAGCCCGCGCCGTTGTAGGTGAGGGTGATCACCACGTTCTCCGAGCGGGCCACGACCGTCGCGTAGCCGAAGGACTCGCCCGTCTTCGTCACGCTGAAGGTGATCGCCGTCGCCTCCGTGCCGATGCCGGGAGCCGGGGCCGCCTTCGTGCCCTTCGCGCCTTCCGTGGCCCGGGCCTTGGCGACTTCCTTCTTGTAGTAGTCGGCGGCGCGGTCCTGGCCCGAGCCGAGACCCTCCTCCGAGTCGTACCGCATGAAGGAGATGTCCAGCCAGCGGTACTGCGAGCCCTTGACCCCGTTGTCGTCCAGCCCGTTCCACGAGCAGCTGCCGCGCGTCGTGATGTCGGACGACTTGCCCGCCGAGCCCGACTTGCTCTTCGCCGCCGGCACCAGATCGGTGACCGTCTTCGAGGCGATCGACTTGCACGGGTCGGCCGGGAGCGTCGTGAACTTCGCCGGGGCGACCTTCGGCGCCGCCTTGGAGGCCGTGGCCGCGGGCTTGTCCGCGTCACCGCCGCCGCCGTCGGAGTCGGAGGAGCAGCCGGCGGCGACGATCATCACCGGGACGGCTGCGCAGGCGAGCAGACGTACACGGCTGCGGGTACGGGAGCGGCTGGGTCGCGGGGCTGATCGCTGCATGGTTCCTTCAGAGTTCCTTGAGTCGGTGGTCATACGGTCCGATCGGCCACGGTAACCGCCCGGGGCGCGACTCAGGGCCCGGGCGGCGGACTCCGCGCCGGGCGGGCGCCCGCCCGGGACGTGTTTCCGGGCCCCGCGGACGCCCCTACTCGTTGAGCTGATCGGCCAGCTTCCGGGCCAGTCCCCGTGCCTTTTCCTGCAGTTCCTTGCTGTCGGGGACCGTCGTCGGATGGGCCGGCTGCTCCGCGTACCCCACCGTCACGACCACATTCGATGTGCGGAACACCACGCTGACCGTACGGCGCTTCGCGGCCGAACCGGACGGGGCGTAGACGTCGTCCACGAAGGCCGCGTCGCCGAGATCGTCCAGCAGCCGGGGCTGGAGACCGGGGGGCGGTGCGGTCGTGGCCGGGCTCGTGGCCGTACCGCTGTTGGGGGTCTTCCCGGCGGAGGGGGAGCCGGAGGGCTTGTCGGAGGCCGATCCGGACGGGCTGGGTCCGTCCCCGGGGCCGTCCTCCGGGTCCTCGTCGACGGGGGGCGGCAGGGCCGCGCCGTCCTCCTTCTTCGCGTAGACCTCCTGCGCCTTGTCGGCGTCGCTCACCGCCGGGTCGTAGGACACGACCCGCTCGACGTCGATCACCAGATGGTGCGAGGCGTCCGGCGCGTCGGCGGACCAGGAGCACCCGACGCGGCGATCGGTGTCGTACGTCACGGCCGCCGTGCCCTTGAAGATCTTCTCCTGCTGGTCCTCCGGCAACTGGGCGGCGCCCGGCAGCAGATCCCGCAGCGTGGCACGGTCGACGGACCCGCACGGCTCGCGCAGGGTGCGGTACTTGCCCGGAGGCGCGGTGGAGGTGGTGGGGACACCGGCCTTGGCGTCGATGTCGGAGCCGTCGCCGTCGCTCCCGGAGGTGCATCCCGCGACGAGCGTCACGAGCAGCGCCGCCAGGCCGGGTACGTACGCCTTTCGCTGCACGGTCCCTTGGCTCCTTGTCTACGCGGTGTGGACATCAGTTCTAAGTGGTCGCACTGGTGAGAACTACGCAGGTGCCGTGCTGGTTCCTGGTTGCGCACACATGGCGAGTTCACGCGAAAAGGGTTTGCCGCCGCATGGCGTGCGGTGGACACAATGTCTACCTCACGCATTGCCGTGGATGCCGGTCCACTGTCTGATTTGGTGGCTCTGGCTCCGGTTTTTGCTCTTTCAGACTTTCGGGGGAATAGAGGGACTATGTCGTACGTGGAAGTGCCGGGCGAGAAGGTCCCCATCCGTATGTGGACCGACCCCGCCTCGGTCGAGGACGTCGCGATGCAGCAGCTGCGGAACGTCGCGACGCTGCCCTGGATCAAGGGTCTCGCCGTCATGCCCGACGTCCACTTCGGCAAGGGCGCGACGGTCGGCTCGGTGATCGCGATGCAGGGCGCGGTCTGCCCGGCCGCGGTGGGCGTGGACATCGGCTGCGGCATGTCGGCGGTCAAGACCTCCCTGACGACGAACGACCTCCCGGGCGACCTCTCCCGCCTGCGCTCCCGGATCGAGCAGGCGATTCCGGTGGGGCGGGGGATGCACGACGAGCTGATCGAGCCGGAGGGGGTGGGCGCGCGCTGGGACGACTTCTGGGAGCGGTTCGACGGGATCGCCGAATCGGTCAAATTCCGTCAGCAGCGGGCGGTCAGGCAGATGGGAACGCTCGGCGGGGGAAACCATTTTGTCGAGTTCTGTGTTGATTCGACCGGTTCTGTCTGGCTGATGCTGCACTCCGGCTCCCGGAACATCGGCAACGAGCTGGCGGACTTCCACATCGGAGTCGCGCAGGCCCTGCCGCACAACCAGGACCTGATCGACCGCGATCTCGCCGTCTTCGTCTCCGACACCCCGGAGATGGGGGCGTACCGCAACGACCTGTTCTGGGCCCAGGAGTACGCGAGTTACAACCGCGCCGTGATGATGGACCTCTTCAAGAACGTCGTACGCAAGGAGTTCAAGAAGGCGAAGGTCACCTTCGAGCCCGTCATCTCCTGCCACCACAACTACGTCTCGGAGGAGCGGTACGACGGAATGGACCTGCTGGTCACCAGGAAGGGCGCGATCCGCGCCGGCAGCGGTGACTACGGGATCATCCCCGGCTCCATGGGCACGGGGTCGTACATCGTGAAGGGGCTCGGCAACGAGGCGTCCTTCAACTCCGCGTCGCACGGAGCCGGCCGCAAGATGAGCCGGAACGCCGCGCGGAAGAAGTTCTCGGTGCGGGACCTGGAGGACCAGACGCGGGGCGTGGAGTGCCGCAAGGACTCCGGCGTCGTGGACGAGATCCCGGGCGCGTACAAGCCCATCGAGAAGGTCATCGACCAGCAGAGGGACCTTGTCGAGGTGGTCGCGAAGCTCAAGCAGGTGGTGTGCGTGAAGGGCTGACGAACGCGGTTGCGGAGGGTGTGGCGGTGCCTCACGGGGGTGGGCACCGCCACAGCCGTGTCACGAGTCCCCAGGCCGTGTGGACGACTGGTAGGCGCGGTGGGTCAGGCCGATTTCTGCGACGTTTTTTGTCAGTTCGAAGTTGAGCCAGCTCGCCACGTGGACCAGTTCCACGTCGTCTCCCCAGGGGAGTCCCGCCGTCCGGGACTTCGAGTCCAGGTCGGTGTCGGTGAGTTGGAGCAGTTCCGTGCGCCAGGAGTCCTTCAGGGAGGTCAGCCACGTGGTCGTGGCCCCTGTCGAGCCCGGCCAGGGGATGGACTCGCGTGGTGGGGCGCCCTCGCCGAAGCAGTGGGTGAGGGTGGTCGTCCACCAGAAGCCGATGTGCCAGGTGAGCCAGGCGATCGAGGTGCTGGGGACCGGGTCGGGCTCGGGGACCTGCCAGTCGGCGGTCCAGGCGCCTCCCTCGTCCTGGCGGACCGTCCAGCAGTCGGCGGACGGTTCCCAGAGGCAGGCCCGGTCGTCCAGGTCCTTCAGGTAGTACTCGAACAGGGCCCAGGCCATGTCGAGTTGGCGGACCAGCAGGTCGACGCGGGGGACGGCGGTCGTCATGACGGCGAGCGTTCCACCGGGGGCGGTGGGCGGCAAACGAATTTGCCGGGGCCGCCGTGGTCGCTGTCTCCCGGCTCCGTACGCGGCCGGCGCGCGATGTGGTGTTCACTGACGGGTGTTCCGCCCTCCGAGCCGGGAGATCCTCCGCCGTGTCCGACCGACCCCATCTGCTCGCCGACTGCGAGAACTGCTTCGGGCTGTGCTGTGTCGCCCTGCCCTTCGCCGCGTCCACGGACTTCGCCGTCGACAAACGGGCCGGGCAGCCCTGCTCGAATCTGCGCGCGGACTTCCGCTGCGGCATCCACACCCGTCTGCGGGACAAGGGGTTCCAGGGCTGCACGGTGTACGACTGCTTCGGCGCCGGCCAGCAGGTCTCACAGGTCACCTTCGGGGGGAAGAGCTGGCGGGACGACCCGGCGAGCGCGCCGTCGATGTACGCCGCGTTCCCCGTGATGCGGCAGCTGCACGAACTGCTCCGCCATCTGACCGAGGCCCTGACCATGGAGCCGGCCCGGAGTCTGCACGCGGAGCTGCGGGCCTCGTTCGACGCGATCGCGCGGCTGACCGAGAGCGACGCCGAGACCCTGGTGGCGCTGGATGTGGCCGGCCACCGGGCTGGCGTGAGCGAACTGCTGCTCCGGAGCAGCGAGCTCGTACGCGCCGGTGTCCCCGGCAGGCGGGCGGAGCGCCGGGGCGCCGATCTGATGGGTGCCAGGCTCAAGGGCGCCGATCTGCGCGGCGCGAATCTGCGGGGCGCCTGTCTGATCGCCGCCGACCTGCGCGGCGCCGATCTGCGGACGGCCGATCTGATCGGCGCGGACTTCCGCGACACGGACCTGCGCGGCGCCGATCTCACGGGCGCCCTGTTCCTCACCCAGCCGCAGCTCAACGCGGCGAGGGGCGACGCCTCGACCGTCCTGCCGGCCACCCTGGCACGCCCCTCGCACTGGTCGGCGGCGGCGGCCCGCCAGGGCCCGTCCGGCGGATCGGACCTAGCCGCGCCGCTCCGCCGCGTGCAGGGCGCGCGCCCGTGACATCGCGCCGTCGAAGTCGCGCTGGGTGTCGTCCGACCAGTGCAGCAGGTCGGCCAGGACGCGCGTGAGGGTCTCGCCCGGGCCCCGGCGCCATCCGTCGCCGGAGAGGGTGTACGTCTCCAGGACCGCGCCCGCGCGGCGGACGGCCGCGTCGAGGCGGGCGTCGAGGGCCACCTCGGGGCGGGGGGCCGGACGGGGCTCGGGGCCGGTGCCGGGGTCGGGACCGGTGCCCGGGTCGGAACCGGTGCCCGGGTCGGGGCCGTCGGTCATGAAAGCTCCCTGTGCACCTTGGTGTTGGAGGCCTGCGCCCGGGGCCGGACCACCAGCAGGTCGATGTTGACGTGGTGGGGCCGGGTGACCGCCCAGGTGATGGTGTCGGCCACGTCGTCCGCGCTGAGCGGCTCGGCGACCCCCTCGTACACCTTCTCGGCCCGCGCGGTGTCCCCGCGGAAGCGCGTCGTGGCGAACTCCTCCGTCTTGACCATCCCGGGCGCCACCTCTATGACGCGGACCGGCGTGCCCACGATCTCCAGGCGGAGGGTCTCGGCGAGGACGTGCTCGGCGTGCTTGGCCGCGACGTAACCGCCGCCGCCTTCGTAGGTGGCGAAGCCGGCGGTGGAGGAGAGGATCACGACCGTGCCGTTGCCGCTCGCGGTGAGCGCGGGGAGCAGGGCCTGGGTGGTGTGGAGGGTGCCGATGACGTTCGTCTCGAACATCTGCCGCCAGTCGTCCGGGTCGCCGCTGGCGACCGGGTCGGCGCCGAGCGCGCCGCCCGCGTTGGCGACGAGCACGTCGACGGACGGGAGGCTCCCCAGCCCGGCGGCGAACGCGTCGACGGCCGCCCGGTCGGTGACATCGAGGACGTGGGCGGTGGCGGAGTGCCCGGCCGCGTTGATCTCGGCGGCCAGCGCCTCGATACGGTCCTTGCGGCGGGCGGTCAGGACGACATGGTGGCCCGTGGCCGCGAGTTGGCGGGCGGTGGCGGCTCCGATGCCGCTGCTCGCTCCGGTGACGACGGCGGTGGGGGTACCGGCGACGGTCATGGCGTGCTCCTCGCGCGTGTGGCGGCTGATCGGACTCCGGCCAGGATAGGCAGGGGGTGCGGGTCGGTGGTCGCGCGGGGCGTGGATCGGGAGGGCCCCGCCGGACGAGCCGGGCGTCGCGGATCCCGACGAGGCGGCGAGGGCGACGGAGCGGATCACGAGCGTGCCGGTGGCCTGCCATGCGGGTGGAAGACGGATCGACACAGTGATGGCTCGTCAGGCCGGGGTGATTCGTCACTATCTTCGGATCATGGGAGTTATGCGTAGGGCGATGTTGGCGGTGTCGACCACCGCCGTGGTCGTGTCGACGGGCGCGATGTCGGGCCCGGTCCTGGCCAAGGGCGTGGAGGCGGACCCCCGCCCGGACCTGGGAGTCGTCGCCGAGCGGCGACCGGTCGAGGCCGATGTGGCGCACCACGGGCACGTCTCCCTCCGGGACGGGCGCCTCTCCCTACGGCTGTCGACCGGCAACCACGGCCCGTCGGACCTGGCCGGCGCGACCGCCCGGCTCGGCTTCTCCGTACCGCTGGCCGTCGGGCAGACCTTGCCGGACGCCTGTCTCTGGGGCGGGAACCAGGTCGTGTACTGCCAGGCGGGCGCCCTGCGCGCGGACGGGCGGGACAGCGAGGTCCTGCTCGACCTGCGGACGGTCGGTGAGCCCGCCGAGGTGTCCGTGGACATCACGACCGTGTGGAGCGGCGGCGCCGACGACGGCAACCCGGAGAACGACCGGCACCATGTGCTGGTCCCCGCCACCGGCGACCTGTACGTGTACTGACGGCCGTCCGCGACCGGCCCGGCGCCTCGCCGGCGCCCCCCGGGGCCGCCCCGAGCCCGTCAACTACGCCGCCGCGCCCCCGAATTCGCGTACGGCCTCCTCGACGATCGCCGCCAGCCGCGTGTGGTGCGCGCCGCGCCAGTAGACCTTGCCGCAGACCGTGCACTGCGCGAACACGTCGTACGTACGCTGGGTGCCCTCCTCCAGGCGGCCCTCGACCGAGTCCTTGTCGGCGGGCCCCAGCGTGCCGTTGCAGGCGGTGCAGCGCGTCCAGGGGGCGAGGGCGGGCGCGAACCGTTCGAGCACGTCGCGCAGCTGGTCCTCCGTGCGGTCGCTGTAGATGTACGCCCCGGCCCAGATCTCCCGGCGCCGCAGCAGGCCCCGGTCGCGGGAGAGCAGCACGCGCCGCTCCTTCGCCGAGAGCGTGGCCAGCGCCGGATCGCCGATGTCGTCGCTCTCGTACGCCGCGTCGACGCCCAGCAGCCGCATCCGGCGGGCCAGGGTGCCGAGGTGGACGTCGAGCAGGAAGCGCAGGGGCGCTCCCGGTACGCGCTGCGGGCGGACCACCGCCCGTACCTCCACCGACTCGCCGGCCGAGGGGATGTGCGACGTCGCCACCGGTACCCCGTCGACGAGGAGTTGACCCGCCTCGGTGAGCGGGACGCCGAGGGACTCGACGACATGACCGAGTGTGGACGAGCCGTCCGTGGCCACGGCCGTACGCCCGCCCCGCCGCCCGGCCGGGACGAAGACGTGCAGCTCAGGGGCGAAGGTGAGGTGGATCTCCGGTCCGTTCACGTCGTCAGCATGACACCGGGCCGCGAGGCGGGCCAGGGCTTTCCGCGCGGGCGGGCGTGTGATTCGCCCCGGCCCGCTTCGGACTGCTTCTGATGGTTTCAGCCGGTTTCCGGCGGTTCACCCGGTATCGATCGGTCTCGGTCCGCTTCGAGGTCGAGCCGCCATTCGTTGCACCGCATCATGTGGCCGACCGGATACTCGAAGTCGCTCTCCCCGAGCAGGTCGAAACCGGCCTTGCGGCACACCGCGTTCGACGCCCCGTTGTCCACCGACGGGAACGCCATCAGAAAGCGGTGGGTGCGCTCCGCCCGCGCCCGCTCCGCCAGCGCCCTCGTCGCCGCCACCGCCAGCCCGCGCCCCTGGAACTCCCCGAGGACACCCCAGCCCGTCTCGTACACCGGCTGTCCCCGCCAGGTGGTCTCCCAGAAGCCGGTGTTCCCCACCGCCTCCCCGCCCGGCGCCAGGACGATCCGGAACATCCGCCCCTTGCCCGTCCGGTCGGAGCTCAGCGAGACGTACCTCGCGTGCCGGGCGAGCAGCTGCTCCTCGGTCTCGGGGCCGCCGAGATGCTCCATCAGCTCGGGCGCGTTCGCCGCGCGCAGGAGCCCGAGATCGCCCTCCGCCCATGGCTCCAGCCGCACCCGGGGTGCTTTCATCTCCATGGGACCGACTGTAGATCGCGGCACTGACAGCGAAGCACTGACAGCGAGGCACCGACAACGGAGCGGGAGGTGCGGTCGGGTGGGCCACACCGGGGTCTGGTGGGTCGGCGCCGTGCCCGACGCCGAGGTGCTGGCGCTGCCGCGCAGGTTCGCGCATCTCGACGAGACCTGGACCGTCCCGGACGGCTGCGGCGACGATCTGCGCTGGTGGCTGGGCGGCGGCGACCGCGAGCCGTACTTCACGCCGGAACCGACCCCCGCCGCGTACCGCTTCGCCGCGTTCGCGCGCGGCGGCGGCCCGAGCGCGCCCGCCGTGGCGGCCATGAAGGACGCGGCGAGGGACCTGCTGCGGCGGGCGGAGGCCGACGGGGCCGACCCGGACGGGCTGTTCGCCGTCGCCGTACGGAAGGGAGAGCCAGCGACCGCGCTCCACCACGGTCTCGGCGCGGAGGCGTCGGCCCAACTGCCGGGCTGGTTCGGGGACTTCCTCCTCGGTGCCGAGGAGGTACGGGCGGTGCTCCCGGCCGCCGAGTCGGTGCTGGCCGTGTCGGGGCCCCGCCGTACGGAGGTGCTCGCCCGCGTCGACGCGTGGGCGTACGGCATGACCGACACGCCCCGGGGCGAGTTCGACGCCGCCGGTCTGCTGGCCGGGCCGCTGCGCGTGCTCCGGTACGCCGCCGCGCACGGCCTGGGCGTGGTCGCCGCGACCGAGACCTACTGAGACGGCCGGGAGGGGACGGGCGCCGGGCTCCGCCGGACTACTGGACGGCGCGTGCGTACGCCGTCGGCGGCACGCCCACCGTCGCCGTGAAGTCCCGCACCAGATGCGCCTGGTCGCTGTAGCCGAGATCGGCCGCCAGCGCGGCCCAGTCGAGCTCCTCGTCCGCCTCGGCGCGCTCCAGGGCGTCGTGGATACGGTGCCGGAGGATGACCCACTTCGGGCCCACCCCCACGTACGTGGCGAACAGCCGCTGCAACGAGCGCACCGACAGACCGGCCGCCGAGGCCAGTTCCGCCGCCCGCCGGATCGTGCGGTCCTCGCCGACCAGACCGACCACCCTCATCGCCTCGTCCGCCCCCGGATCGGGTTGTGCGCCGAGACCGAGCAGATAGGCGTCGAGCGCGGCGACCCGCGCGTCCTCCCCAGGAGGGCCGAGGACCGCCTCGACGTCCGCGTCCGTCGCCGGGAGCACCTCGGCGATCGGCACCCGCCGTCCCGACCACGCGGACACCGGCCACGCGGGCGCGAAGGGCCGGAAGCCGCCGGGGCGGAACTTCACCCCGCAGACCCGCCCGCGCGCCTCCAGCTTCTGTGTGAAGAGTTCGAGGCCGATGCCCGCCACTTCACCCCAGGGCGGCGCCGTGCCGAACCGCTGGAAGACGACATTCACCGAGGGGTGCGGGACGACGTGCGAGGCGTACGGCTCCGGGAGGTCCCAGTCGATGAGCCAGTACAGCTCCACGTACCCGCGCAGCTCGGGCGCCGGCAGACGGCGGCGGAAATCGACCCGGGCGAAGAGCCCGGAGGCGTCGACGATGCCTCTCGTGTCGCGCCGTGGAGCTGTCATGGCGGGATCCTATGCCGGGTTCGTTCTGTCGCGTTTGTTCAATACGCGCGGGGGCGGCCTCCCTAGCGTCGGAGCCATGGACGACACGATCCGCACCCTTCTCGAAACGGCCGCCGCCGACGCACTCCCGGTGCTGCGCGGGGTACGCGACGACCAGCTCACCGCACCGACGCCGTGCGCCGACTACGACGTACAAGGCCTGCTCGACCATCTCTTCCAGGTGGTCGTCAACTTCCAGGCGCTCGCCGACAAGCGCGACTCCGACTTCACCGCCGCGCCCGAGCGGCTGGCGGCCGACCGGAACGAGCGCTTCGCCGTGGAGATCGCCGAACTCGTCAGGGTGTGGGGCGCGCCCGGCGCGGAGGAAGGCGTCACCGGGGCCATGAACATGCCCGCGCGGACCGTCGGCGCGATGGCACTCGGCGATCTGACCGTGCACGCCTGGGACCTGGCCCGGGCCACGGGGCAGCCCTACGAGCCGGACCCCGCCCTCGTACGGATGCTCGCCGCCGAGTTCGGGGCGCTGGCGCCCACGGCGCGTGCGATGGGTGTCTTCGGGGAGCCCGTCCCGGTGGGTGAGGACGCGACGCCCTTCGACGCGCTGCTGGCCGAGACCGGCCGCGATCCGGGGTGGCGTCCGTCCGCCGGCGCCTAGGCGCTCGGGCGCCCCGGCGAGTCCGCGCGTAGCGCGCCCGGTCCGCGCCCCGGTCCGCGCCCCGGTCCGTGTGCCGGGAGACGACCGGAAACGGTGTGCGGCGGCCGTACGAGTCGTGCGATCCGTACGAGCCGCCGTCGGACCGGCTCCGAATGCCGGAGTACGAGTGCGCGCACTCCGGCACCGGAATCCGTCCCCCGTTTTCCGTGGCTCGATCCTGTCATCGGACAGGCGCCGCGCGCACTGCCGGTTCCCGGCAATCTTTACGCGTCCTTAATGCCGGGTGCCGTCGCCGAACACCCGTCTGACAGGCTTGACGGCACCCGCGTTAAGAACGCGTCAGGACAGATCAGGAAGCCGGGTGCCCAGATGGCGGACCAGACCACAGGCCGGACCACGGACCGGACGGCGTTCCAGGAGTACTTGACCGGCTACGACAGGATTCTCTCGGACGTCTCGGTGACCGGGCGCCGTCTGACCCGTGACGAACTCGACTCGCGCCGCCGGCTCGGCGAGCAGGCGGCCGAGGACGGGCACGGCCTGCGGGCGCTCGTCAGCCGCCATCTGACGGCCACCCGCGCCGCCTGGCCCGTCTCCTCGGCCGGAGCCGCGTCCGCCGACAGTGTTCTGGCCGCCGTCGAGCAGGCCGTCGACGCGTTCGCCGAGGGGTACGAGCGCGCGCAGCGGATCGCCGTACGCCGCGAGGAGGCGTCGCGGCGCGAGTTCATCGACGACCTGCTGCACGGGCGCAGCGACCTGGGCAGGCTCGCGGAGCGGGCCGGACGGTTCGGGCTCCAGCTCTCCCACGCCCACGCGGTGGCCGTGGCGGTGGGGGAAGCCGCGTACGCGGAGACCGATCCCGTCACCCGGAGTATCGAACTCGCCCTCGTCTCCCGCTTCGGCGACCGCCACATCCTGCTGACCACCAAGGACGGGCGGCTCATCTGTGTGGCGCCCGCCGACCAGGGCGACGTCCTCACCTACTTCGCGAAGCAGGCGCACGCGGCGACGGACGGCGGGCGGGTCGCCATCGGGCGCGCGCATCCGGGGGCGGGCGGTGTCGTGCAGTCGTACGAGGAGGCCCTCAACGCGCACGACCTCGCCGACCGGATGGGGCTGGACGAGCCGGTGCTCCGCGCGGACGATCTGCTGGTCTATCCGGTGCTGACCCGCGACCGGGAGGCGCTGACCGATCTCGTACGCAGCGCGCTCGGTCCTCTCAAAGAGGCGCGCGGCGGCGCCGGACCACTGCTGGAGACCTTGAGGGTGTACTTCGACGCGGGGTGTGTCTCGGCCGAGGCGGCGCGGCGGCTGAATCTGAGCGTGCGCGCGCTGACGTACCGGCTGGAGCGCATACACAAGCTCACCGGGTCCGACCCCGCGGAGCCCTTCCACCGCTACACGCTCCAGACGGCCGTGATCGGCGCGCGGCTGCTGGACTGGCCGGCGAAGGACTTCTGAGCGTTCCGGCGGGCCCGTGTCCCGGGCACTATGGAAGGGGAACCGGAGCCTTGGCCGGAGTCGAACAGGAGGTAGCGGGATGACCGAGCGCAAGCCACCCGGCATCACCTTCGAGACATGGGTCGACCGCCAGATCCGGGAGGCGGCCGAGCGCGGCGCCTTCGACGATCTGCCGGGGGCCGGAAAGCCGCTGGCGTCCGTGGACGCCCCGTACGACGAACTCTGGTGGATCAAGGGAAAGATGGAGCGGGAGGGAATCTCCCACCTGCCGCCGACGCTTCTCCTCCGTAAGGAGGTCGAGGACGCGGTCGTCGCCGCCCGCGGGGCCGCTTCGGAGGCGCAGGCGCGGCGGATCATCACCGACATCAACGAGAGGATCCGCGCCGCGATCGCCAGGCCGCCCGCCGGGCCGCCGCTGAACAAGAAGCCGTACGACGTCGAGGAGATCGCCGCCGAGTGGCGCGAGAGCCGCTGAGCGCGGTCCCCGGAGCTGCCCCCGGAGAGTGACCGCGGTCACTCCTGGTAACCGTTCTCGCCACTCCCATTCCATTTGCCATTCCTTTACCATGATGTTCCGTCCCTCCTGGCCGATCATGGCGGGGACGCCCCGACCGACCAAGAAGGAAGCAGCAGTTCCACGATGGAGCCTCCTAGTACCAGCCGTGCCAGTTCCTCTCCGTGTCATGAGACCGGCGGAGCGGGGGTGGCACGGTGACCGAGATCCTGCTTCTCCTGATCGCTCTCGGACTGACCCTCGCCTGCGCCGTCTTCGTGGCCGCCGAGTTCTCCCTGACCACCGTCGAGCGCGACAGCCTGGAGCGCGCCGCGGCCGCCGGTGAGCGCGGCGCCGAAAGCGCCCTCAAGGCCGTGCGACGGCTCACTTTCCAGCTCTCCGGCGCCCAGCTCGGCATCACCGTCACCTCCCTGGTCATCGGCATGCTCGCCGAGCCGTCCATGGCAGTGCTCCTGCGCGGCCCGCTGAAGGCCGTCGGGCTCGGCTCGGCCGCCTCGGTGGTGGCCACGGTCCTCGGTGTCGTGATCTCCACGGTCGTGCTGATGGTCATCGGCGAGCTGGTCCCCAAGAACTGGGCGATCTCCCGGCCACTGGCCGTCGCCAAGGTCGTCGCGGGCCCCCAGCGCGGCTTCACCGCCGCCTTCGGCCCGCTCATCCGCCATCTCAACAGCACGGCGAACCGTTTTGTCCGCCGTATGGGCCTTGAGCCCACCGACGAGCTGGCCTCCGCCCGTACACCGGACGAGCTGATCTCGCTGGCCAGGCACTCCGCCGCCGAGGGCGCGCTGGAGCAGGACTCGGCCGAGCTCTTCGTACGGACACTGCGCCTCGGCGAGCTGACCGCCGAGAACGTGATGACACCCCGTGTCGACGTCCAGGCCCTGGAGGCGGGCGCGACCGCCGCCGACGCGGCCAATCTGACGTACGCCACCGGCCTCTCCCGCTTCCCCGTCTACCGCGACTCCCTGGACGAGGTGATCGGCACGGTCCATATCCGTGACGTCCTCGCCCTGGACCCGGAGCGGCGTGCCCGGGTGTCCGTCACCGAGCTGGCCAGTGAGCCGCTGCTGGTGCCCGACACCCTGACCGCTGACCGGCTGCTGGACCGGCTGCGCGCCTCGCGCACGATGGCCGTCGTCATCGACGAGTACGGCGGCACGGCCGGAGTGGCCACCATGGAGGACATCGTCGAGGAGGTCGTCGGCGAGGTACGCGACGAGCACGACCCCGTCGAGACCCCCGACCTGCTGCCCGCGCCACCGAACGCGGCCGGGCTCGCGACCTGGGAGGCGGACGGCAGCGTACGGATCGACCAGCTGGCGCGAATAGGTCTGGTCGCCCCGGAGGGACCGTACGAGACCGTCGCCGGGCTCGTCGCGACGAGGCTCGCGCGTATCCCCGTCGAGGGCGACACGGTCGAACTGGACGGCTGGCGGCTGGATGTCCTGGACATCGAGCACCACCGCGCGGACCGTGTGCACATCACCGAGCCCGCGCGGGAGACCGCCGCCGGGCCGGGGCCCGTCCCCCGCGGGCTGCCCAAGCCCGGGGCCGCGCCCACGACTCCCGCACCCGACACCGACAACCCCTCGCGCCAGTACGCCGGAGAAGCCCGATGACCGCCCTGCAACTCGCCATCGGCGCCCTGACACTGCTGACCAACGCGTTCTTCGTCGGCGCCGAGTTCGCCCTCATCGCCGTCCGCCGCAGCCAGATCGAGCCGCACGCCCGCAAGGGCGACAAGCGGGCGCACACCGTGCTGTACGGGCTCGAACACCTGTCGGCCATGATGGCCACGGCCCAGCTCGGCATCACCGTCTCCTCGCTGGTCCTCGGTGCCGTGGCCGAACCCGCCATCGCGCATCTGCTGGAGCCCGGCTTCGAGGCGGCGCGGGTGCCCGAGGCGCTGGTGCACCCGATCGCGTTCGTGATCGCGCTGACCGTGGCCACGTATCTGCACATGCTGTTCGGTGAGATGGTCCCGAAGAACATCGCGCTCGCCGCGCCCACCAAGACGGCGCTGCTGCTCGGTCCGCCGCTGGTCGCGCTGACCCGCGCGCTGCGTCCGCTGATCTTCGGTATCAACGCGTTCGCCAACGTCCTGCTCCGGCTGATCAAGGTGGAGCCCAAGAACGAGGTCGCCGCCGTCTTCAACGACGACGAACTCGCCCGGATGGTCGCCGTCTCCAGCGAGGCGGGGCTGCTCTCACCGGCCGACGGCGAACGGCTGCGGGACGCGCTGGAACTGGGCACCCGCCCGGTCGGCGAACTGCTCGTACCGCTGCGCCGGATGGTCACCGTCGACCACCGGGTGACGCCCGAACAGCTGGAGCGGATCGCCTCGTCGGCCGGCTTCTCGCGGATACCGGTCACCGGGCCCGCGGGCGCCGTCCTCGGTTATCTGCACATCAAGGACACCCTCGGCGTCGCCGACCGGACCAAGCCGTTTCCGCGCGCGACACTGCACGCGGTGACACGGGTCCGGATCGACACCCCGCTGGACGACACACTCACCGCGCTGCGGGCGGCCGACAGCCATCTCGCGGCCGTGACGGGCGAGGCGGGCACGGTGCTGGGCTTCGTCACGATGGAGGACGTGCTCGGCGAACTGGTGGGGCCGGCCCCGGCCGCGTGACAGGTAGGGCCCGGCGTCAACCGCCGTGCAGGGGACGGCCGCCGCGCAGATTCCAGCGGCCGTTCCGCCCGCTCAGCTCCGTGACGGTCAGCGGCTGTATGTCGATACGCCAGAACACCTGGGCCGGCGCGCCGATCGCGTGGACCGTCAGCGCGCGTACGACATCGGGCTCGGCCACCGCGAGGACGCGCGCCGAACGGGGGCGCGCGTCCTTTCCCAGCGGATCGGAGCCCGGCGCATCGGCGCCCAATGGCTCGGCGCCCAATGGCTCGGCGCCCAACGGCTCGGGGCCCGGTGGATCGGCGCGCAGCGCGTCGGCGTCGAGCGCGTCGAGCCAGTGGCCGAGGCGGCTGTGCAGCGCCTCCAGCGACTCCCCGCCGTGCGGCGCCGCCGCCGGGTTGCCCAGCCAGGCGGCGACCGCCTCCGGCTCGGCGGCGCCGACCTCGTCCAGCCGCCTGCCGCGCCACCGGCCCATCGCGCACGTACGCAGCTCGGGCAGCGGCTCCGCGACCAGGCCCAGCGCCTCCGCCGTCTGCCGGCAGCGCTCCGAGGGGGACGTGAACACCCGGGCGGCGGCGGCGCGTTGCTCCGCGACGGTGGGCGCGTCCCGTACGGCCCCGGCCTGGCGCAGCCCCGCCGCGTCCAGCGGACCGTCGCCGAAACGCGCCTCGCGCAACGCGGTGCTGAGCGCCGGTGAGATCAACGTCACGCGTACGGTCATCGGGCTCCCCAGAGTCGTACGTTCACCGGACGCGGCCCCCGTCGTCCGGCTCCGGCGCCGGCCGCCGGACCCGTCGCCCTCTTGGCCGACCTGCCCGATCGCGGTACGTTCACGTCGATATCACGACGGCAAGACGGAAGTCCGGTGAGATTCCGGCACGGTCGCGCCACTGTATGCCGAGCAGCCACCGCGTACGCGCGGCGAGGCGGCCCGGTGAGTCAGACCCGATGGTCGTCGTGCGAGCTCCACTGAACGGGACGCGAGTTCCCAAGGAGGTTGTGCCGTGGCTGAGTCCATTGTGCCCCCGGCCGTTTCTTCACCCGCCGGATCAGCGATATCGCCCCTGACTCCCCTGCCCCTGCGGGCGGTTCTGCCGTGGGCTGTCTTCGTGGGCACGCTGATGCTGGTGCTGCTGTACTTCGTCGGTGCCGAACAGGGCGCGACGTCGGTGTTCTCCGGGGCGGGGGTGCACGAGTGGGTGCACGACGGCCGTCATCTGCTCGGCTTCCCCTGCCACTGATCCGACGGACGGAGGCCACCCTCGGAGAACATCACCATGCAATCGTCCACCGTCAGAACCCTGTTGGTCCGCGGCATGATCGCGGGCGTCGTCGCCGGGCTGCTCGCGTTCGCGCTCGCCTACGTGGTGGGGGAGCCGTCCATCGAGGACTCCATCGCCCTGGAGGAGGCCGCGTCCGCGCCGGCGCACGAGCACGACGGCGCTGCCGCCGAACCGGCCGCGCCCGCCGAGGAAGAGGAGGAGTTGGTCACGCGGCCGGTCCAGTCGACCTTCGGTCTCGCCACCGGCGTCCTCGTCTACGGCGTCGCCCTGGGCGGCATCGCCTCCCTGGCTTTCGCCGTCTGTCTGGGCCGGGTCGGCCGGCTCCGGCCACGGGCGACGGCCGCGCTGGTCGCGGGCGCCGCGTTCACCACCGTCTATCTGGTGCCGTTCCTCAAGTACCCCGCGACGCCACCCGCCGTGGGCAATCCCGACACCATCGGCAAGCGCACGACGCTCTTCTTCCTGATGATCGTGCTCAGCGTGCTGGTCGCGGTCATCGCCGTCATCGCCGGACGCCGGCTCGCGCCGACGCTCGGCAACTGGAACGCGACCGTCGCCGCCGGCGGCGGCTATGTGGTGGTCATGGCCCTGGCCTGTCTGCTGCTGCCCGCCAACACCGACGCGGTGAGGGAGACCTTCCCGGCCGCGCTGCTCTGGGAGTTCAGGCTGGCCTCACTGGGTGTGCAGGCGCTGCTGTGGACAGCCTTCGGGCTGATCTTCGGGGCGCTGGCGGAGCGCGCACTGCGCCCCGCGGACGCCCACCCCGCCGGGCAGGGCCCGGAAGCCGTAACGAGCACGCCGGCCGCGCACGCCGGCTGACACCGGCGTACCCGGCCTACACCGGAGTACGGCCGGAGACCGGCCGGGTGGCGGCCCCGGGGCACCGCCCGGAGAACGACATCCGCTCGTACGACACGCGCCCGGCAGGATTCCTGCCGGGCGCAAGTCATGTATGGGCCATCCGTGTATGAGATCCGTAAAACACGCCTCTCCCGCCGTATGGGACCCGTCAACGTCACTCGTGTTCCCGGGAAAAGAGGCTTTCCTCTAGAGGTCCATGATTTCCCGACCTCTTTCAGGAGCTCACGATGGCCGATCTGGCCTTCGTCGTCACCACGATCGCGGTGTTCGCG
>NZ_JBHXRM010000057.1:0-48122 GCF_042716895.1 Streptomyces sp. NPDC058653
GGACCGGGGTCCGGTCGGTGCCACCCCTCCGCGCTGCCCCCGGCAAACGCGACCCGCGGGCGCGCCCGCCCGGCTACCCGCCCGGCTACTTGAGCGCCAGCACCAGCGAGTCCGAGGGCGAGGACCAGACCGCGCGCGCCTCGCCGAAGCCCGACTCCATCAGCGTCCTGGCGTGCCACTCGGCGGAGGGCGTGTCGCCGTCCGCGTGCTCGCCGTAGATCGCGAACCGCTCGGCGGTCGGCCCGGCGAGCACCGGGTCCTTCGCGGCGAGATTCCACCATTCGGCCCAATCGAGGGCACCCGCTTCTTTGGCGCGGTCCATCTCGCGGTGCCGGTGCGCGCGCTCGGCCTCGTTGATACGGGGCGTGCTCCCGTCCCTCATGTGATCGGCGTTCATGAAGACGCCCCCGGGCCGGACGAGACCGGCGATCTGCCCGTACAGCACGGCCAGCGGCTCGCTGTGCAGCCAGTGCAGCGCGGTGGCCGTGAGGACGGCGTCGTACGAGTCGTACGGCAGCTTCGCCGTCCACCCCGGGTCCTTGAGGTCGGCCCGCACCAGGGTCAGCCGGCTGTCGCCGGCGAAGTAGCCGCCAGCGATCGCGAGCAGGGCCGGGTCGAGGTCGACGCCGGTGCTGGTGGCCGCCGGGAAGCGCTGGAACAGCCGGTCGCTGATGCTTCCCGTCCCGCACGCGAGGTCCAGCACCCTCGGCTCCCGCCCGACCAGGGCCTCGACCATGTCGAGCATCACCCGGAAGCGTTCCTCGCGGTCGGGCATGTACCACTCCTGCTGGCGGTCCCAGCTGTCCTGCCAGGCGCGCCATTCGGCCCGCGCCGCCACGGGCGTCCCGCCATCGGCGCCGCCCGCGCCGGTCGCCGTGTCCGTCCCCGTGTCCACCATCGGAACCCTCCGCTCCGTAATACCCTGTCACCAAGACCAGCTATTACGCCGACCCTAGACCGCTGCCGTAAGGACTACAAGTGGAACTGGCCTCTTACTCGGACTATGCCGTACGCCTGGTCAACACCGAGGAACCGGCCCGCGGTACGGACACGCTGACCTCGGTCGAAGCCGTCCGCGCCCTCTTCGGCGGGTCCACCCAGGCGTCACGCCGCGCCACGGACGCGGACGTCACCCGCTTCCGTTCCGTACGCGGCCGGCTGCGCGCGGTGTTCGCGGCGGCCGACGCGGGCGAGGCGACGCACGCGGTCGACCTGCTGAACTCGCTGCTGCTGGAGTTCCCCGTCAGCCCGCAGATCTCGGGCCACGACTTCCTCGACGACGAGGGCCGTCCGCGCTGGCACATGCATCTGGCCGAGCACCCGTCGAACGCGACCGCCGGCTTCGCCGCGATCGCCGCGATGGGCCTGGCGTTCCATCTGACCGAGTACGGCGTGGACCGGCTGGGCCTGTGCCAGGCGGCACCGTGCCGTAACGCCTACCTCGACACCTCCACCAACCGCTCGCGCCGCTACTGCTCGGACCGCTGCGCGACCCGCGCCAACGTGGCCGCCTACCGGGCCCGTAAACGCCTGGAGACGGAACGGTCGGACAGCACCGGCCGCAGCGCCGAGAAGGCCCACGCGAGCGCGCCGACCACCGAGCGCTGATCCGCGCCGCGCGGCCGGTAACGGGCCCGCACCCGGCCGAGCACCAGCTCTCCGGGGACCGTCCCGAAGACCCGGCTGTCCCCCTCGGCCCCCGGATTGTCCCCGAGCACCCACCATCCGCCGTCCCGGCGCTGGACCAGGCGCTTGACGATGAGCAGATCCTGCTGGAGGGGATGTTTCAGTACGGCGATGTCCCCGGCCTTCACCGGTGCGCGGTAGTGCACCAGCAGCTGATCGCCCGACCGGAGGGTGGGATACATGGACGGTCCCGACACCTCCGCGATCCCCAACAGCGCTCTCGGCTCACGCCCGTGCTCCGTCATCCCGCACCTCCCGGTCCCACGGTACGTTCCGCCGCCCGGTCCCGATCCGACCCCGGACTTTTGTCCTAAGCCCTAGGGGGCACACGCGAAATCCGGCTTCTCACGGAGTAATGTCCCACCTGAGAAGACGATCACGAGGAAGGACAGCTCAATGCTCTCCCGCCTGTTTGCCCCCAAGGTGAAGGTCAGCGCCCACTGCGACCTCCCCTGCGGCGTTTACGACCCCGCCCAGGCCCGCATCGAAGCCGAGTCGGTCAAGGCCGTCCAGGAAAAGATGGCGGGTAACGACGACGAGCACTACCAGACCCGCGCCACGGTCATCAAGGAACAGCGCGCGGAGCTGGCGAAGCACCACGTCTCGGTGCTGTGGAGCGACTACTTCAAGCCCCCGCACTTCGAGAAGTACCCGGAGCTGCACCAGCTGATCAACGACACCCTGAAGGCCCTCTCGGCCGCGAAGGCGTCGAAGGACCCGGCGACGGGCCAGAAGGCGCTGGACTACATCGCCCAGATCGACAAGATCTTCTGGGAGACGAAGAAGGCCTGACCCCAGGTCAGGCCGCCTGACCCGCCCCCCCCCGCGGGCCATCACGCCTAACACCCCGCACCCGCTCCTCAGCCCGCCGAGAGAGGCGTCCATGCCGGAGCGGGTGCGGTCTTTTTGCTGGCCGCAAGTGCGCGTAGATCCGCAGCGTGATGACGGCGGACGCGTGGCCGAGGACCAGCTGAACCTGCTTGATGCTCGCCCCGCAGGCGATGAGCGCGGAGGCGTAGAAGTGCCGCAGGTCGTGGGTCATCACGTGCGGCAGCTCGACGGGCTTGCGTCCTTCGTACTTGGCCGGCTCGTTCTCCACCGCCTGGAGCGCCCTACGGGCGCAGTTCCATTCGGTCTTCCAACGGCGGTAGTTGAGGGGCTCGCCCTCCTCCATCCTGAACAGCCATTCCTTCGAGGGCCGCGCGGCGAGATGCCCGAGCACCGCGTCGGTGACAACCTCGCCGACCGGAACCGTCCGCTGGCACTTCGCGGTCTTCGGCGAACCGACTTTCCCGACTGGAGCCGCTGCCGCTCCACGCGAATGCTGCCAGCCTTGAAGTCGAAACCTTCGCGATGGCGGCGCTGGCCGGGATCGGCGATCTGCCGGACACGATCATGGACCGGGCGATCGTCATCCGCATGCAGAAGTGCGAGCCGGGCGAGCGGATCACCCCGTTCCACTCGCGGTACTCAGCGCCGGAACTGTACGCGCTGCACGACCGGCTGGCCGACTGGCTGATCCCGCAGCGCGGCACCGTCGCGGGCTATGGGAGCCGCTCGTCATCGTCGCCGACCTCGCTGGCGGGCACTGTCCCGCGCGCTCAACCGACGACCAGCAGCAGGCTGGAGTGAACGAGCCTCTAACGAGGCTTCGTCCGCGCTTGCCCCCGCCCCAGAGGGACCGGTGACAAAGCCGAGCGTCAGGGGGCGCCCGAGCTGGAGGAGAGAGTGGCTGAGGACTTTTGCCAGCCTGCCGCCGCCCCCGTTCCTCCCAGTACACCGGCCACTCCCCCGCCGCCCGTGGAGCAGCACTCCGGGCGGGATCTCGACGCCCCCGTCCTGCCCGCGCAGATGAACTGCAAGCGCGCCGTCGAGAAGCGCGACCAGGAGAAGACCATCCGCTTCACGCGTACCGCGGTCCAGGTGATCAGCGCCGCCGCTCAGCAGCGACGGTCAGAGGTGCGCCGGATTCGTCGGGGACGCGGCCCTGGCTGTTGCACAGGGCAAAGCGGGGATGTTCGGCAGCCCGGAGGACGATCCTCAGCGCCCACTGATCGAGGCCGTCGAGGCACATACCGTCACGCTGAACCGCATCGGCGGCAACCTCAACCAGATCACCGCAGCCATCAACCGAGGAACTGTGCCAGAGCACGCAAAGGCAATTCTCGACCGCGTCGAGCGAGCAGCACAGACCAGCTTCCACCTCATCGACCAGCTCCTGTCGGAAGGCACGGCTCATGGTTCCTGACGTCTCCACGGGTTCCGACAGCCGCGGACTGATCGCCTTCCTCTCCGGCCCCGGCCACAGCAACGAGCACACCAACCCCCACGTCGTCGCCGCCTAGGACATGACCGGTGCTCCCGACGCCGGCCGCGACCCGGCAGCCACCTACTCCCAGCTCGCCAGGCGACTCGACCACCATGTCGGCCTCCGCACCCGCGAGCTGGGCGGCGAGAAGCCACCGCAGCGCGCCTGGCAGTGCCCGGTCCGCACCGCGCCCGACGACCGCTGCCTCACTGACACCGAGTGGGCCGAAGTCGCCCGCCGCGTCGTGCACACCACGGGCATCGCCTCCGACGGCGACGAGAGGGCGTGCCGATGGATCGCGGTCCGTCACGCCGACGACCACATCCACGTCATGGCCACCAGCGTCCGCGCTGACAGACGCCGCCCGCGCACCCACCAGGACGGTTGGCTGGCACAGGCCGAGTGCCGCAGGATCGAGACAACGTTCGGCCTGCGCCGCCTTAAATCCGGTGACCTCACGGCCCCCCGAACCCCTACCAGCGCCGAACGCGCCAAGGCCGAGCGCCAGGGCCAGACGGTCACAGCACGACAGTGGCCGCGCGAGCGGGCATACACGGTCGCCGCTGCCGTACACACCGAGGCCGACTACTTCACCGTGCTGCAATCCCTCGGCATTAAGGTGAAAACGTGCTTAGGCGCCGAGAGCGGCCAGGTGATCGGCTACAGCCTCGCCGCACCAGGCGACACCAACAACGCCGGTAAACCCGTCTGGTACGGCGGCTCGAAACTCGCCCCCGACCTCTCCATCAACCGCCTCCGCGAACGCCTCGCCGACCAGGAGGTGACCGACCACCCCCGGTTCGCGGAGCATCCAGCCGAACCGTGCCGGCGCACAATCGCCGCGATACAGACGGCGCATTACGTCCTCGACTCCGACGACGATGCCGCCTCTCAAGCCCACCTCTCCGCCTTCGGCGACGCCCTCTACAACATCGCCAGCGCCACACCGGCCCGCACCAGGCAGAGCTACGCGCGGCCGCCCCGACGTTCAACCGCCCCCGCCGATCCGCCACCCAAGCGGACCACCAGGCCGCCATCGCACTACGCCAAGCCTCAGAGGAACTCGTCTACGCCTCCAACGAGCCGGGCGGACTCACCATCGCCCTGCTCTTCGCCACTGTCCACCTGGCCCGCGCCCCCGCCAAGTGACACGAACAAGCGATGCCACGAGCAACAAGCGGGAGCAGCCGACGAAGCCTTCCGCCACCTTGAGGCGGGCTACCAGCAAGCCGCCACCCCCGACCTGGCAGACCTGACTCGCCACGCCCCAGGAGCCGAGACGCCGACCACAACCCTCGGCGGCTCCTTGCCGAAGCGGGCACCCAGCGGGAACTCGACAGCGCCGAGCACCCCTCTGAGGTCCTCAACTGGCACATCACCACTCAGCCGAGCCGGCGGACGCAAACCGCTCGCAGCCGAAGTACCACCAGCGGAACACCGGCCATGCCTGCCACGCCACGCCATCCGGCTACGCCAGTGGCCACGAGGCCCGAAGAGCGCAATCGGCACCGCCGACCTCGTATTCGCCCAGTCAGATTCCCGACAGAGGGTGCGGCCGGTGAAGGCTGGCACAGACCCTGGTGCGCCACATGGCGTACCAGATCAGCTGGAGTGCTGAGCGGTCGCCTAAGCACGCACGTCGATGAGAAGCCACGTCGAGTACGCGTTCCTTCAAATGGTCAGGCATCAAGGAGCCCGTCACATCGTTAGTCGTTTCCTCCAGCGCCCAGCCCAGAGAACCGCTCGAAGAACTGTGTCAATGTTTCGATCACGCGCTTCTTCTTGTCACCGTGGCCAGCCTCGCGACTGAAACGAGACACGGGAGGAAGGATCTTCGTGATCTCCATGCCAGTCGTACGGATCTGCCCGTCGCGGAATGCGGCTTTAACGAACGCCCGTGTCTGCTCGGGCTTGAGTTTTTGCTCTTCGATGATCGCAGCGAGCTCAGCATCTCGCTTCGCATCCACATATGCCTGCCATTGTTCATCCACAGCGCCGTCTACAGACAGCGAACTCACAAAGTCTTCGACGAGGTCGCGCTTGCTCCGCAGGCTCGGGCTAGCATCGACCGCACGCGAGATCTGGGCGCGGATCTCTTGGTCGTCACCGTCGCCACGCTCGGCGCGCATCTTCTCGACGAGCATTAGAATGTAGTCGACGTTGATCTCGACCTGCTTGACCAGCTCGATCTCGAAGACGACATCCTCGTTGATGCGTTCCTTCTCCGCGGCGGTCTCCGCACGGAATTCGGCGTACAAGTTGAGGTAGATACTGCGGTAGTCCTGGTGCTGGCGTTCTGTCAACAAGTCCTGCCCGGCGAAGTCGTCAAACTCGGTCAGGATGTTGTGCAGCCGCAGTACGGCACCAAAAAGGTTGATGAAGGCCTTCTGCGCCTGCTCCCCGATGATAGGGGTGCCGAGCGGGAAAGTCTGCAGCAGCTCGGTTACCTTCTCGGCGTACTCGCTGTAGTACTCGCCGTAGAACGGCACGGTGACAATTCCCCTGGCGTCCTTGTTCCCGAACAGCTCGAGCGCCGCGTTCGTCTCCTCTTCAAGGTCACGGAAAGCGACGATATTCCCGTGACGCTTGACGGAGTTGAGGATCCGATTGGTGCGCGAATAAGCCTGGATCAAGCCATGCATCTTCAGGTTCTTGTCGACGAACAGCGTGTTGAGCGTGGTCGCGTCGAAGCCGGTGAGGAACATGTTCACCACGATGACCAAGTCGATCTCGCGGTTCTTCATACGCTGTGACAGGTCCTTGTAGTAGTTCTGGAACTTGTCGGTGCTGGTGTCGTAGCTGGTGCCGAACATCGCGTTGTAGTCCCGGATCGCATCTTCCAAGAACGTGCGCGCGTCGCCGCTCAGCCCGTCGGCCTCAAACGCCTCGTCGTCGAGGATCCCGTCATCGCTGGCCTCGTTCGCCCCGTAGGAGAAGATGATGCCCACCTTCAAGCGCCGATCGGGGGTGAGCGCCTCCTGTTGGAGCTTGAACTCCAGGTAATAGAGCCGCGCTGCCTCGATCGACGCGGTGGCGAACAGGGCGTTGAAGCCGCGGACTCGTTTCTTCTCGCGAAGCGCCTCGTCTTGACGCCTCGTCCGAGTCGACTCCGCGACATTGGTGACAACCGAGTGCTCATAGCTCGACTGCCGCTTCGTCTTCTGGTCGAAGTGCTCCAGGATGTACGCCGTGATCCCGCGAAGCCGGCGGCCATCCAACAGGGCATGCTCTCGATCTATCGCCGAGATCTGCTTGTCGTCGGGATTGCCGACCTTGATCGTGTTGATGTAGTCGATCCGGAATGGCAGGACATTCCTGTCCGTGATCGCGTCTATGATCGTGTACGTGTGCAGTTTTTCGCCGAAGGCCTGCTCGGTGGTCTTCAGCAGCGGGTTCCCGCCGCTTGAGGAGTTGGGCGGAAAAATCGGGGTACCGGTGAAGCCAAACAGGTTGTACCGCTTGAAGGCTCGCGTAATTTCGGTGTGCATGTCGCCGAACTGCGACCGGTGACACTCATCGAAGATGATCACGGAGTGGCCCGAGAGCACCTCGTGCCCCCGGTTCGCCTTGATGAACGTCGACAGCTTCTGGATCGTCGTGATGATGATGCTTGCGTTCGGATCTTCCAGTTGCTTCTTCAAGATTGCCGAGGACGCGTTCGAGTTGGCGGCGCCTTTTTCGAAGCGGTCGTACTCGCGCATCGTCTGGTAGTCGAGGTCCTTGCGGTCGACGACGAACAACACTTTCGCGACATCAGGTAGTTTCGATGCCAGCTGCGCAGCCTTGAACGAGGTCAGCGTCTTGCCCGACCCGGTCGTGTGCCAGACGTACCCGCCGGCCTCGACGGTGCCAAGCGTCCTGAGGTTCGTCGAGCACTCGACCTTCCGCAAGATCCGCTCCGTCGCCACGATCTGATACGGCCGCATCACTAGCAAGTCACGATCGGCCGTCAGCACGCAGTACTTTGTCAGCACGTTCAACAGCGAGTGCTTGGTGAAGAACGTCTTGATGAACGCGGTAAGCTCCGGGATCGGCTTGTTCTGCGCGTCCGCCCACCACGACGTGAACTCGAACGAGTTGCTTGACTTCTTGTCCTTGCCCGCGAGGGCAGCCTTCTGGTTGTCCTTCAAGTGCTTCGAGCGGGTGCTATTGGAGTAGTACTTCGTTAGCGTGCCGTTGCTGATCACGAACAATTGCACATACTCGAACAACCCAGAGCCTGCCCAGAAGCTATCGCGCTGGTACCGGTTGATCTGGTTGAACGCCTCACGGATTTCCACCCCACGGCGCTTGAGCTCGATATGCACCATCGGTAGACCGTTGACTAGCACTGTCACGTCGTACCGGTTCGCGAAGCTCGCACCGCCCTCGCCCCGGTCAATCTCGTACTGGTTAATGACTTGCAGACGATTGTTGTGGACGTTCTTCTTGTCAATGAGACTGATGTTCTTCGTCGAACCATCATCACGCTTCAGAAGCTGAACATGGTCTTCCTGGACCCGCACCGTCTTCTCGACGATGCCCTCGTTCTGTCCGGCAATCCTGGTCGAGAAAAACGACTCCCACTCGGAATCCGAGAACGACACGTGGTTCAGCGCCTCAAGCTGGATCCGCAGGTTAGCGACAAGCTGCATCTCCGATGCGATCGGGAGGTACTCATATGCCTGCGACTCCAGGAGACGGATCATCTCCTGCTCAAGCGCCGCCTCCGATTGGTATGCCGCGGCTCCGGAGACAGCGGGGACGTACTCAGCTATGACGGTACTTTCGGCCGAGACTGCGATCGGGTCGTATTTGCGCGCCTGCGCTTTCCTCATGCCGCAGCCTCCTTGAACGTCAAGAGCCGATCGCGGTAGTGCTCATACTGCTTACGACGAAATGAGATCTCAGCAGGGAGCCCGAAACTGATGTCATTGACGAGAGCAGCAAAATTGTCGAGCGTCTCGACGATCTTCTCCTGAATAGTCAGATTCGGGACCGGTACCTTGATATCGGCAAGCCCAGCCGCTGAGAGCCTCTTCACCTTGGCCCGCGACACATGGCGTTCCTTCTGGCGATGAAACTCCTCTGTCTGCACCGCATAAGCGACATACTTAGGGTTCAGTGGGGAGGTGTACACAAATGTATCGTCGTGCGTGGCCACTGGTTCCCTTCCGAGCCACGCGACAGCTTTACCTACGTCCTCAACCGTCTCACCAACGCCGGCGAATACTACGCTCCCGGGTTGCGCATACCGAAGTTGATCGTGAAGCTCAACACGAACGTGCCTAACGGCCTCGTCAGCGGAGGTACCGTATTCGGTGTAAATTTCACCATAGTGGATACTCGGAATTCCAGAATCGACCACGTCGTTCTTGGTAAAACGACGTCCACGCACAAAAACACCAACGTCACCAAGACGAACGCGCTCCGCCCCGACGGCCTCGCTCACCAGCTTGTCTCGGTAAAAAACGTATTGGCGATGACGTGCCTTCAGCTCCGCCTCCAGCTCCGCCTTCAGCTCCGCCTCCAGCTCCGCGAACTGGTCCAACACCTTCACGATCTCCCGCTGCACCTCAAGGGGTGGGACCGGGATTTTCACCGTTGCGAGCTTATTTGCAGAAACATCGATAACCTTGGTGCCGGTAGCACGACGCTTTTTCTCATGATGGAATGCAGGGGATTGGAACCAGTAGGCAAGATACTTGGAATCGATAGACGGTTTAATGACAGTTGCATGCCCCCCCGTTACAATGGTCTCGCTACCGAGCCAGGCAACAGCTTTACCCACGTCATCGAGATTCTCGCTGGTGTTAGTGATAATGAGATCGCCAGGATTCACTTTCGCCAGTCTTGCAGCCTTCTCCTCGTGTACGTGCGAGATTACTTCAGTGGCCCAAGTGTCATAATGCGTATAGATCTGACCATAGTGAATACAGCCGACCCCTTCGTCCGTGAAGTCCGATTTCGGCATTCCGTTGCCGCGAACCAGCTCTGCAATCGCGCCAAGCTCCTTGAACTTAACCCCGTCCGGACATAGCTCCCGAAGCATTTCATCGATACTGCTCACGCGACGCTTCCTCCTGCAATCTCACTAATGCTTTTGACGTCCCAGCCCAGTTCTTCGATCGCTCTGGCGTATTCGTTGTCGCGGCTTACTTCGTCAACGACACCTAGGACCAGCTGGAGGCAGGGCCTATATTTCTGGAGCGCTTCCTCTTCGCTTGACTCGCCATGGATAATGTCGCTGAGCTCACGAAATAGCTGATACCCATTACTTGAGAAGCGCCGCGGAATAATATTGCGAACTTCATTCACTTTCTCTAGCACCACAGCAAAGGGGATATTTTTCCCGTTATTCTTCTTTATCTCGATCTCGGCAATCTCGGCAACTTCGAACGTAACGAGCTCGAAGATCTTGCGAAGGTAGACGATTGATCCGGCACCAAGTTGGTTTTCATACGCGAGCTGCGCGCGCTTAACCAGATCCGAGAATGGTCCGCGATGGCCGTCGATCCGGTCAGCGCGGTCGCGAAGGTTCTCCGTGTAGCGCTCAATACGCACTTCTGGTGCGACACCAGAAATGTCATCATTGCTGCCGATGAGGAACCATATCTCCACGGATGACCGGCATTCGATACATTGTAGTGTGGCGTCGATACTGATTTGATTGTCACCGAGTCCCAAACATGACAGCTCATCTCCGGACACGAAAGTTCGCTGAGTGTCACAGGTGCGGCAATGAAAATTGCGGAGGACCTTTCCTATTTTGATCCTCCTATGCTTGCCCCACTTCAGTGTCTGCCCGCCGAGAAAGCCTTCCACCTGCGTGGTTGCCACAGCGGGAGCGTCGGAGAGGAGTTTAGACAAACGCATTTCCCTCTGCTTCCAGCTCGGAAACAATCGCGTCGATCGACGTGCGCAGCTCCGCCTGCCGCGCCACAATGCGAGCGATCTCGGCGTTCAGCTCGACGATTTTGACCTTCTCGCGCTTATCCTCCGACTCAACATGAGAGGCCACGGCGATGTTGTAGTCGTTCGCCGCGATATCGTCGTTACTGACGAGCGTGGTGAAGTGATCTTCCGGGTCACGCGTGGTAAACGCCTCGAGGATCCTCGCCTGGTGCTCCTCGAGCAGCTTGTTCTTGTTACCGACACGCTTGAATTCGGCTGAGGCGTCGATGAACAGCACGTCGCTGGACTTCTTCGACTTCTTCAGTACGAGGATGCACGTGGCGATCGTGGTGCCGAAGAACAGGTCGGCAGGCAACTGGATGACCGCGTCGACGTAGTTGTTGTCGATCAGGTACTTACGGATCTTCCTTTCTGTACCCCCGCGGTACAGCACCCCCGGGAACTCGACGATCGCGGCCGTGCCGTCGACGGCGAGCCAGCTGAGCATGTGCATCGTGAAGGCCAGGTCAGCCTTCGACTTCGGCGCCAGCACGCCCGCCGGCGCAAAGCGCTCATCGTTAATCAGCAACGGGTTCGCGTCACCTTCCCACCTGATCGAGTACGGCGGGTTGGAGACGATCGCCTCGAATGGTTCATCGTCCCAGTGCGCCGGGTCGATGAGAGTGTCGCCGTGCGCGAGGTTGAAGTCTGAGTAGTTCACGTCGTGTAGGAACATATTGATCCGAGCAAGGTTGTACGTAGTCAGGTTGATCTCCTGACCGTAGAAACCCTGGCGGACATTGTTCTTACCGAGGACCTTGTCGAACTTCAGCAGCAGCGAGCCCGACCCGACCGCCGGGTCGTAGACCTTGTTGACCTGCTTCTTGCCGACGACTGCGATGCGCGCCAGCAGTTCAGAGACCTCCTGCGGCGTGTAGTACTCGCCTCCGGACTTGCCCGCGTTGGCCGCGTACATCTGCATCAAATATTCGTAGGCATCGCCGAACAGGTCGATCGAGTTGTCTTCGAACCGTCCTAGCGGCAGATCGCCGATGGCGTCGAGTAGCTTCGCGAGCTTCTGGTTACGCTTGGCGACCGTCCCTCCGAGCTTGTTGCTGTTGACGTCAAGATCGTCAAACAGCCCCTTCAGATCATCCTCGCTGTCGGTTCCCAGCGCCGAGCCCTCGATGTTCTTGAAGACCCGAGCAAGCGTTTCGTTGAGGTTCTCGTCCCGCACAGCGTGCTCGCGGACGTTGGCGAACAGTTCCGACGGCAGAATATAGAAGCCCTTCTCCGCCACAACTTCGGCTCGAGCGAACTCGGCTTGCGCGTCGGGAAGCACCTTGTAGTCGAACGACTTATCTCCAGCTTCACGTTCGCCGCGGTTGATGTACGCCGATAGGTTTTCGGAGATGAAGCGGTAGAAGAGCATGCCTAGCACGTAGGTCTTGAAGTCCCAGCCGTCGACACTGCCGCGCAGGTCGTTCGCGATACGCCAGATCATCTTGTGCAGCTCTGCCCGCTGGCCTTCTTTGGTGGTCGGTGCCATGTTGCAGTTGTTCTCCTCCGCGCCACGGCGCGATCACATTGCTTCGAAATGTGCAGCCAGACTACCGGCGGCGGCGCAGCCGTGGCTGTAGTGCCGATCATGATGCGTCCTGGGGTCGGTGACCTTGCTGGTGGCAGGGGGTGGTGTGCAGGGCCCCAACATTTGCCTGAGTCGCCCAGGTCTGGACCGATCAGCCCTCACGAGCGGCTCCCGGAAATGAACGGAGACCACCCCTTGTGGATCATGGTTTTCACTACGCTTCAAGATCCATGAGGGTGCCGTTTCCGCCCCTCCATCATCTCCCGCTCCTCGACTGCCTCATCACAGCTTGTGACAGCGACGACCGACTGGGCGAGGAGGAACTGGCCTCTCTCGCGGTGCTCCTGCTCGAGCCCGGCCACGAGACCACGAGGAACTTCCCCGGCAACGCTACCCTGTCCCTGCGCCAGCACTCGGCCGAACTCGACCGCATCCGCCAGAACCCAAACTGCATCCCCGCGGCACTGGACGAGCTGTTTGGATTCAGCTCCCCCATCAGCACGGCCGCCTCCGGTACACCAACGAAAACCCATCACACTCGGCGGCACTGACGTCCCGGCAGACGCACCGGTGCTGTTCTCCCTCGGAGCTGCCAACCGCGGCCCGGAACGATTCCCGTCACCGGGCCAATTTGACACTCTGTCCGTGTGGTCAGGAATCCTCAACGCTGCATTCGCGGAGGCAGACACGCACCCCGCCAGCCGATCCGTAGGTCCGGCGAGGCGGTCGGCATCGCCCGAGTTGGGTCCCGACTCCACGGGCGCCCAGGAAGTCAGACCCCCACAGCGCATCCTGATGCCCTCGCTGCTCGCGGCGGCGAGGGCATCGGTCCACCGCCCGTATGCTCGGCGCGCGCACCGGCATCTCCCTGGTCGGCGGGGAGGACGTGGACGTCGTACGCCAGATCACCGTTGCCTTCAGCGGCGCCGACGAACGTCTCGGCGGCGGGCACGGTCTAACCACCGTCACGGCATACCTCGCCGACACAGCAGCTCCCATGCTGCGCGGGCGCTTCCCCGGCGAGGTGTTACGCCGGGCTGCCTTCGGCGCCGTCGCCGAACTCGCTTATCTCGCAGGGTGGAAGCACCACGACCTCGGTCAGGAAGGCGCCGCCCAGCGCTACTACCAGCTCGCCTACGAAGCCGACCCCCACGGCCACGCCGCCTGGATGATGCGAGCCCTTGCCCACCAGGCACTCAGCCTCAAGCAACCCCACCATTGCGTCGACCTCGTCGAAGGCGCTCTACGGCGGGGCCTCGGCCACGTCGACAGCGAGACGGAAACCCTCCTCCACATCACCCACGCCGACCTCGGCGACAGCCTCGCCGCCCAGGCCCGCGCCGACGAAGCCGTGGCGCCTGGACCCAGGCCTTGGTCCTCATGGAGGGCATGACCTCCGACCGCACCCGTAAAGCCATCACCTCGATCCGCTCCACCCTCGCGGTCTACCAGCACCGCCGCGTCCCCGGCGCGGCCGATCTCACCCGCCGCGCCCGCGAGGCCCTCGCCTAGCATGCCCAGCAACCCGCCCGACGAAGGGAACCCCGTGATCCAGCGGACCGACGACCAGCCGAAGGCCCTCAAGCCGGCCCTGGAATCGATGACGCTGCTGGTCGCGGCGGTCGTCGTCCACGACAGGGCCACCAACCGCGTCGTCCTCCTCCAGCGCAGCGAGAACGCCAAGTTCGCCCAGGGCATGTGGGACCTCCCGGTCGGCAAGAGCGAACCGGGCGAGCCCATCACCGAGACCGCGGTCCGCGAGCTCTACGAGGAGACCGGCCTCACCGTGAAGCCGGAGGCGCTGAAGGTCGCCCACATCATCCACGGCGCCTGGGGCGTCGAAGCCCCCAACGGCTTCCTCACCATCGTCTTCGCCGCCCACGACTGGACGGGCGAACCCGAGAACCGAGAACCCCGCAAGCACGCCCAAGTCCGCTGGGTCGACGCGGACGCCATCCCCAACGCCTTTGTCGCCACTACCGCCAGTGCTCTCCATCAATACCTGACAGGTGGCCCGGAGATCTCCCTCGACGGTTGGCGTTAGCGAAAGCAGCGTCTTGCGATCACAGTCCGAAGGGCTACGACGTCACCGCAGGGCTTCCTGAATTGCCGCGCCGATCCGAAGGTCCACGGTTCCATCCTGCGCCAGGCCGGAAAAGTGCGCCGCAGAGCGCGGGTGATCCCGCAAAACCGCCACCATAAGATGCGCCGCCCGGTCGGACAGTGAGCGAATCCAGGGCGCGCGAGGGGGAAGATGCATGGTCTTCACGAAAGTGAGCGGGTCGAGGATGGAGCTCACCTGCGAGATGACGGCTTGCAGAGGCGACTCCGGCAGAGTCGACTCAGGCGAACGTGTATTGGAAGCGGCTCTAGACCGCAGTGCCGCCGCTCACGCCAGGTGCTCAATTTCGACGTCATCCCACTTCTGTGCGAGATATTCGGCGACCAGTCGGCGGTGGCAATGCCTCGCATTATCCTCGCTACAGAGCAGGACTGCGTTGTCGAATACTTCCCGCCGGATTTCGTCCTCGATTCGGCGAGCCTTCATCAGTTTGAGAAATCGCTCTTCGTAGGCCGCCCAGCCGACATCCCGCTTCTTGTAGGCATCGAGCATTTCCTTGGTCGGGGCCAGTTCGGTACGATGAGCGTACTGTGCACCGCAAATCTCGCCCAGGAAGTACCTCAGATCGTCACGCTTAGCGAAACCGGACAGTTGTGACACATTATTGAGTCGAACATCGATCAGCGATGACACTTCAGCTTCACGCAATAGCCCGAAGAACTTTTCGGCGGACTTCTTCGTGAATCCGATGGTGTAAAGTTTCATCTCTCCGGTGTCCCGTCGACGCGAAGTTGCTCATTAACATACGCGATACGTTGTTCCTGGCGGTCGAGAGCTTCTTGGAGCCGCTCGGTCGAAGTCCGGAATAGATCTTCCTGATCCAGTCCAAAATTTGCCATCAGGCGTCGCATTGCCGAGGAATGGTTTTCGATGTGCCCGTCGGCATGAATGTGTTCGACAGCGATTCCATCGCCCTCAAGGATCCGCGCGACGAGCACGCAGCGGTGACAGTCGAGTGGTTCCTGTTCGGTGCACATTACGGCGATTCGCTCGCTCTGCGAACCGATCCGCAGGCGATGGATGCCGCTGACGAAATTCGAGGTCCGAGCAAGAAGGTCGTACCGCACCCGTCCGTCGACATAGCAGGTTAGGTCTTCGGTGCGCGCACCCAGTTCCTTCCCTAGGAAGACGTACTTAATTTCGGCCGTGGACAGGCTACGCTCCAGGGCGTATCGGTTGAACTGGGGCGTGAATCGACTGACGGGCATCGACCGCACATCGGCGATCGCCGTGATCCCATGTTTCTGCAGCAGGCTCAAAAATCCTGAGCTACTGTGGGTCGAGTGGCCGATAGTGAATACTGTACGGGGCGTCATAGCCTGCTACCTGTTTGAACCTTCGCTCGCTCGATAATGGCTGCCACTAATTTATAGACATAGCCTTCGTACGGTTCACCGAGGCTCACCGTAAGGAATGATTCACCAAGTTCGTACATCCCTTCCGGCTTAGCCAGGTATTCCTGCTCATATATGGGATCGGTCACCTTGAGTATATGCCCATGTCTCGCATAGGAGAAGTGGGCACGCAGGGCACGCTTCTGATCTCCGAACGCCGCCCCAGGGACGTGCACTTGTAACTTCAGATTGGCGATGCGTATCAGCTTGAGCGAGTCAGACAGAGTGACTGCTTGTTCAATCGGAAGGCGGTCATCATTTCCGTGATAGGTACTGAACCCGTTGATCCACAGTGCACTGGGACGCTGTTCCAGTCTCAGTAATCGCCTCCACCCGACCCTTCCGGTCTTCCTCCAATAGTAAGCGGGATCAAGGAGCCAATTCTCACTCTGAAATTCGTTCGACTGAGGTCGGACAAGCGGCACCGCGATAATATCGAGAACCTTCGGCTCCGTTCCGTCTTCATACTGCCTTTCGCGATCTGAGACTTCGCGGGTCAGGCGGGAACTAACCGGGCGTACCCACTCTCCCGAATCGCCCCATACCATTCCTGCCACGCAGCGGCCCGAAAGCTTACGCGAATTCGCCAGACACACGAGCCTCTTTATCAGTGCCATGCGCACCCCCTAAATCCGAAACATCGACTTCCTGCGGGACGTAAGCGCAGCGCGCCTGCGCAGAGCAACCACAAACACAATCGGTTGCAAGATCCGCGATTCATCCGAGAGCCTACGACCGGGGCGCGATACCCGTCCGGCGTTCCAGCAAGCGCGATGTTCAAACCAGGTCGTGGTGCGCTTCGTCCCCAGGCCGACTGCCTGGCGCCACGCAGGGCAATCGGCCGACTAGGGTGTTGGCCGATCCTTCGGCGTTGCGGCGTGATGCTCGGTTCACGGTGCCGTCCGGTCACGGGTAGGGCCCGGAACGTGATGGATGGCCTGCAGCAGCCCGCCCCACTACCAGGAGACCAAGAAGGCCTGACCCCAGGTCAGCTCTTATCCGGACTCACAACCGCCCGCACCCGGCCCGCACGACGGACCGGGTGCGGGCGGTTTTCGTGGGGGGGACGCGGTCAGGGGTGGGTCAGGGTGGAGCCCGAGGCTCCGGGGCCGCCCAGGCCGTGGAGCAGGGTGTCGACCACCTGGGTTGCCAGGGTGTCGACTTCGGCGTTCGGTGAGGCCGTCAGGTCGTCCGCTCGGTTCTGGGCCGCCTCGTGGATCAGGGCGTAGTAGACCTGGCGGACCCAGAGCAGGTCGGCGTCCGGGCGCAGGACGCCGGCCTCCCTCGCTCGTAGGAACAGGGTGTCGCAGCGCTCCAGTACGTCGGCGTGGACCTGTGCCACCTCCGGGTCCTGGGGTGTCCTGCGGCTCATCGCGAAGCCCCAACCGATCTTCACGCGAAGGACGTTGGCGGTCACCTGGTAGAGGGTGACCAGCGGCGGGGCCGTCACCGGGGCGCCCACCACCGCGTCGTGGAACTGCCGCGTCGCCCACTCGCTCAGCGCGTCGACCAGGGCCTCGCGGGTCGCGAAACGCCGGTGGACCGTCGTACGGGCGACCCCCGCCGCCTCCGCGATCTGCTCCATCGTCGCCGCCGGATTGGCGCTCAGCACGCGCTCGGCGGCGGTCAGGATCGTCTGCACGGTCCGCTCCGCGTCCGCCCGCAGGGGCTTCTGCCTCTTCTGATCGGCCATGAGGGAAAGCCTACGCCGTGTTGCCATTCGCACGATACTTGCAACATCAGTGTTGCAAGTACTAGCCTTTTCGCATCGCCAGAGACTCATCTTTCCGAGCATCGGAGTATGCAATGGATCTGCAACTGGCCGGCAGGACGGCCGTCGTCACCGGTGCGAGCCGCGGGATCGGGCTGGCCACGGTCGCCGCGCTCGTCGACGAGGGCATGCGGGTCGTGGGCGCCGCCCGGAAGATCACCCCCGAGCTCAAGGCCACGGGCGCCGTCGGGATAGCGGTCGACCTCTCCACGCCCGACGGCCCGGCGCGGCTCGTGGAGCAGGCCGTGGCCGAGCTGTCCGGCATCGACGTGCTGGTCAACAACGTCGGGGGCGGTGACAGCGTGGAGGGTCACGCCGGTGGCTTCCTCACCTTCACCGAGGAGATGTGGCAGCAGGTGTTCGACCTGAACTTCCTCGCCGCCGTACGTACCACCCGCGCCGCGCTCCCCCATGTCGTCGAGCGTCGCGGCGCCGTCGTCAACATCTCGTCCAACGGCGCCCGTACGCCGCACGCGGGCCCCGTCACGTACACGACGGCCAAGGCGGCGCTGACCGCGTTCGGCAAGGCGCTGGCAGAGGAGTTCGGTCCGCTCGGGGTGCGGGTCAACACCGTCTCGCCCGGCCCCGTCCGTACGGACATGTGGGAGAGCCCCGAGGGATACGGTGCCGAGCTCGCCCGCACCATGGGTGTGGAGCAGGCACAGCTCCTGGCCCAACTCCCTGCCGCCATGGGGATGCTGACGGGTCGTCTCATCCGGCCCGCCGAGGTCGCCACCCTCGTCGCCTATCTCGCCTCGCCCCTCGCGGGCAGCACCACCGGGGCGGACCACCTGATCGACGGGGGCGCCGTCAAGACCGTCTGACCCCGGCCACCGCCGTAGTCACCGGCCGCCCCTCACTGGTCGCGGCGGTGCGTCGCGAGCACCGTCACGACCGCCGCCCCCACTGCCCAGAGCGCGAACACCGTCCATGCCCCGCCCATCGTCCAGGGGAACGGGACGCCGGGCCCGCCGGCGTCGTAGCGGACATCGACCAGACGCATCCACGCGCCGCTGACCTGCGCGTGGTCCAGGACGGCCGCCCAGTGGCGGTCGTCGGTGAGGACGAGCGGCACGACCAGCAGCACCGCCACGGCCGAGACCACGCTCGTCCCGCCGTGCCGCAGAACCGCCCCGAGAGCCATGCCGACGAGCCCGCACACGGGTGCGAGCAGCGCCGATGCCACGACCACCCGCAGCGAGCCGGGGTCGGCGATGGACACACCCGCGTCGTGGCCGGCCAGGATCGCCTGGGAGAGCCAGAACGAGACGGCGGCGGTCACCGCCCCGTACACCGTCATCACCGTCGCGAGCACGCACACCTTCGCCGCCATCACCCCGCGCCGTGCGGGGACGGCGGCGAAGGTCGTGCGGATCAGGCCGGTGCTGTACTCACCGGTGATCGCGACCGCCCCGATGGCACCGGCGGCGAGCATCATGATCGTGCCGGCGTTGGTGGTGAACGCGTACATGAGCGCGATCCCGTCGGCGACGAAACTCGCGCGGTCGGCCGTGTTGTTGTCGGTCCAGTGGCGGTAACGGTCGTAGGCGGCGCCCGCGTTGAAGCCGACGACGACGAGCGTCGCGAGCACGTACGACCAGACCGTCGAGCGCAGGGACCACAGTTTGAGCCACTCGGACGCGAGGAGATCGGAGAAACGGGCGGGGGGTTCGGCGACGGCGGTGGCGGTCATCGGGCGGCTCCTCGCTCTTTCGCGCCTCGGGTGGCTCCTGGCTCTTCCGCACCTCGCGCGGCTCCTGGTTCTTCCGCGCCCCTGGGGGCTCCGGGTGCCTTCGCGCCGTACTCGACGCTGTCCGCGGTGAGTTCCATGAACGCCTCCTCCAGGGAGGACCGGTCGGTGGTCAACTCGCCCAGCAGGATGCGGTGTTGGAAGGCGATCTCGGCGACGCGCCCGCTGCTCAGTCCGGTTACGGAGAGCCGCTCGCCCTGCCCGTCGCCGTCCACCACTCGTACGTCCGCGCCCTCCGCCGTCAGCAGCTCCGTCAGCTCGACGCCCTGCCGGGTCCGCACGCTCACGCTCGGCCGCGTCCCACGCGCAGCGAAGTCCGCCAGGCTCTCCGCCGCGATCAGCTCACCGCGGCCGATGACGACCAGTTCGTCCGCCGTGCTCTCCATCTCCGTCATCAGATGGCTGGAGACGAACACCGTGCGCCCCTCGCGGGCCAGCCGCCGGAACAGCCCCCGTACCCACTTCACCCCCTCCGGGTCGAGACCGTTCAGCGGCTCGTCGAACAGCAGCACCGGCGGATCGCCGAGCAGCGTGCCCGCGATACCGAGCCGCTGCTTCATGCCGAGCGAGAACCCGCCGATACGGCGGCGCGCGGCGCCGGTGAGCCCGACCTCCCGCAGCGTCTCGTCCACCCGCGCGCGCGGGATGCGGTTGCTGCGGGCCAGCGCCGCGAGGTGCGCGGCGGCGGTGCGCCCGCCGTGCACGTCGCCCGCGTCGAGCAGCGCGCCCACGTGCCGCAGCCCGCGCGGGCGGTTCCGGAACGGACGGCCGGCGACCGTGACCGATCCGGAGCTGGGCTCGTTCAGGCCGAGGATCATCCGCAGAGTGGTGCTCTTCCCCGCTCCGTTGGGTCCGAGGAACCCGGTGACGAGGCCGGGCCGGACGGTGAAACTGAGGTCCTTCACGGCGGTGGTCCCGCCGTAGCGTTTGGTCAGTTCGTTGACTTCGATCACCCGTCCAACGGTGGCGGCCAGCTCCGCGCGTGTCGTCGGACCGGCGCCGACAATCCCGTCGGCGGCTGTCGGCCAGGGGTGTACAACCACGGTCCGACGACCGGCCGGGCCCGCGTCGTTACGATCGGCGTATGCATCCCATGCCGCCGATGCCCCTGCTCAAGCGGGTACAGCCGAGCGTCTGGGTCGCCCTCGCGTGGGCGGCGGGCGCGGTGTTCACCTTCCTGATCCGGTTCAGGCTGCCCGGCGAGGAGGTCCCCGCGGTGGTGGCGGGTGTCCTCATCTTCCGGTGGGACGGGTTGATCATGCTCGCCCTCGCCACGGTCATGGCGATGGCGGGCGCCCGGCGGGTGTCCGACCGCCCGCTCTGGTCGATGGGCCTCCTGCTGGGCGCCTCCGTCCTCGGAACGACGCCGCTGAGTGTGGGGGAGATCCCGCTCGCGCAGTTCCTGGCGGTCGATGTGGCGCTGTTCTTCGTGGCGTCGACCCGGCCGCGCGGGACGGGACTCGCCGCGGTCGCCATGGCGCTCGGCACACTGGTGGGCTATCTGAGCGTCCGGGTGCTGAGCGGGTGGAACGTGGGCACGTCGGCGGAGATGGCGGTGGCGATGACGGTGGTCATCGCCTGGCTCATCGGCAACTCGACGCACCAGTCACGGGAGTACGCGGAGAAGTCCCGCGTCCAGGCGGCGGCGCAGGCGGTCACCGCCGAACGGCTGCGGATCGCCCGGGAGATGCACGACACGGTCGCGCACAGCATGGGCATCATCGCCCTCCAGGCGGGAGCGGCGGCGCGCGTCATCGAGACCCAGCCGGTCGCGGCGCGCGAGGCACTGAGCAGCATCGAGGCGGCGGGGCGCGAGACGCTGGCGGGGCTGCGGCGGATGCTCGGCGCGCTGCGGCAGGCGGAGCCGGAGTCCGCGAGGTTCGCGGAGGGGCTCGGGCACGCGTCCGGTGACGCCTCGCCGGCGGACCCCGGACCGGGAGGCCTCGCCCCCGCGCCCGGTCTCGCCGACGTCGACCGGCTGGCCGCGACCACGACCGCCGCCGGGGTCCGTGTCGATGTGCGGTGGCTGGGCGAACCCCGCCCGCTCCCCCCGGAGATCGACATCTCGGCGTACCGCATCGTCCAGGAGGCGGTCACCAACGTCGTACGCCACGCGGGCACCCCCTCCTGCCACGTCACGGTCGACCGCCGGGCGACGGAGCTGTCGGTCGAGATCACGGACGACGGCCACGGTTGCCGACGGGGCGCGACGGGCACGGGCTGGGGGCTGGTCGGCATGCGCGAGCGCGTGACGCTACTGCACGGCGACTTCGCGGCGGGACCGCGCGCCGGGGGCGGCTTCCGGGTTACGGCCAGGCTGCCGACGTCGGCTCTGGCGAGGGAGGTCCGGCCGTCGGGGGCCCCGCCGACGTCACCCCTGGTGTCGGGGGTCCGGACGACGGAAGCCCGGCCGGCAGAAGTCCCGCCGACCGAAGTCCCACCGACCGAGGTCCGGCCGACCGAAGTCCCGCCGACCGAGGTCCGGCCCACTTCCCCTATGCCGACGAGGGTCCGGTGACCGGCCGGCTCCCGGCGGCGGAGGCCCGGCCGGTGGAAGTTCCCCCGACCGAAGCCCCGCCAGCGGCAGCCCCGCACTCATCCCCGCCGTCGACCCTGTCGACCGGCGTCCGGTGACCGGCCGGCTCCCGGCGGGCGGAGGCCAGGACCGACCCGTTCCCGTGCGTGTCCTGCTCGTTGACGATCAGCCCCTCGTGCGCGCCGCGCTGCGCATGGTCATCACCGACGCGCCCGACCTCGATGTCGTCGGCGAGGCCGGTACAGGCGCGGAGGCCGTACGGCTCACCGCCGAACTCGCCCCCGACGTCGTGGTGATGGACATCCGTATGCCCGGCACGGACGGCATCCGGGCCACCGAGCAGATCACCGCCGGTCCCGGCTCCACGCATGTGATCGTCCTGACGACGTTCGACGAGGACGAGTACGTGTACGGGGCGCTGCGCGCCGGTGCCGCCGGCTTCCTCGTCAAGGACATGGCCCTGGACGACATCCTCGCCGCGATCCGGGTGGTCGCCGGCGGCGACGGCCTGATCGCGCCGGGCGTCACCCGCCGTCTGATCAAGGAGTTCGCGGGCCGCCCCGCGTCCGCCCCGGCCCGGCGGTCGGTGAGCGGCATCACCGACCGGGAGCGCGAGGTCCTGGTCCTCGTCGGCCGCGGTCTGTCCAACACCGAGATCGCGGCCGAGCTGTCCATCAGCGTCGCCACCGCCAAGACGTATCTGACCCGTCTGCTGGCCAAGCTCGGCGCCCGCGACCGGGTCCAACTCGTCATCCTGGCCTACGAGACGGGACTCGTCGCCCCGTCCGGCTGACGGCGGAGGTCTCAGTCGTCGGCGCCGCAGAACTCGGCCTCCATCACCGCCCCCACACCGTCGGAGTTCCAGTCCCCGTTGAGGTTGAGGGCGAACGAGTGGCCGCCGTCCTCGGTCGTCGCCGCGTAGGAGAGCGAGCCGACCCAGCCGCCGCCGTGTCCCCACAGCTCGGTCCCACAGCTCGCCGTGAGCTGTTCGATGCCCAGGCCGTTGCCGGAGTCGAAGACCGTCGTCTTCATCGCCTTCAGCTGCTCGGGGGCGAGCAGTTCGCCGCGCAGGAGCGCGCCGAAGAACCGGGTCAGATCGCCCGCGCTGGAGATGATGTCGCCCTCGGCCCAGGTCTGGGACGCGTTCTGCCGGGTGATGTCGTGGGTCCGGGCCCCGTCGTCGCTCTCGCCCAGTTTCGAGTACGCCCGGCCGCTCGGCCTCGGCATCAGCGAACTGTCGCCCGGCAGGACGGTGGCGCGCAGTCCGAGCGGGTCGACGATCCGGGTGCGGACCTCGTGTTCGTAGGTCCTACCCGTCACCTTCTCCATGATCAGCGCGGCGAGCACGTAGTTGGTGTTGGAGTAGGCGTACGCGGTCCCCGGCGCGAAGGTCGGCGCGTTGGCCATCGCCGCGCCCACCGCCTCCTGCGGAGTCCTCGTCAGATAGCGGTTCTTCAGGAAGTCGACGAGGTACTTCTTCTCGTACGCCGGGTCGTTGAGGAAGTCGAAGACGCCGCTCGTGTGGTTGAGCAACTGCCGTACGGTGATCCTCCGGCCGTCGTGGCCGTGGCCCCGCACCACTCCCGGGAGCCACTTCTCCACCGTGTCGTCGAGATCGAGCCGTCCCTCCGACTCCAGTTGCAGCATGACGGTCGCCACGAACGTCTTGGTGATGCTGGCGATACGGAACCGGTCGTCGACTCCGCGCGGCGCGCCCGTTCTCAGATCGCCGACGCCCGCCGCGCCCTTCCAGACCCTGTTCCCGGTGCGCGCCTGGCTCGTGACCCCGGGAATGCCGTCCCGCACGACGGCGTCGAGCGCCCGGCGCGTCTCCTCGTGGCCGGTGGGCCGGCCCGCCGTCTCTCCCGCACCGGCCGGTGACGCCTGGGCGGGCGCCGTGAACGCGGTGGCGGCCAGTGCCGCCACCGCGAGCCCCACCACACCCGTACGCGCCCTGTGCCGTCGTGATCGCATGCCAGCTCCTCCTGCCCGGGGACCGCCGTCCCGGGAAGAGACCCGGACAGGGAGGCAAGGGTTGAGAGTCCTGCGCACACGCGTCGCGAACCGGTCCTCGGTCAATCTCCCAGTACGCGGCGGACGTTGGCCCGTACGACATCCTGGTCGCGCCGCACCGCCTCGTACGCCGACCGGTGGCTCCGGATGTCGGCCGACTGGCTCCGCGCCGAGCCGGCCCACCACACCCCGACGGTGTTGTGCTCGCGCGCGCACTCGATGTCGGCGACGGCGGTGTCCCGTTCCCGGCGCGTACGGCGGGTGTTGCCGTCGTCGCCCCGGTGCCACGCCTTGTCCCTGAAGGCGGCCTCGCGGTCCTCGTAGGGCCCGAAGCCCTTGTCCTCCACGCAGGTCGCCCAGGTGCGGAGCGCCTTGTCCACCTCCGGGTCCTTCGCTGCCGTCTTCGACAGCGCCAGCGCCCTGCGCGAGGTGTACGTCCACATCCTGGTGGCGTCCTCGACACCGTCGGTGAGCCCGGTGGAGGCCTTGCCGTAGCAGCCGGTCTCGGGGACCTCGCGGCCCTTGACCGTGAAGCCGGGAGTGCGGTCGGCGTTGTAGTACACGCGGTATTCGGCGTCCGTCATCGCACGGTCCTTGCCCCCGAACCCGGCCCCGGCGTCGGACAGTTCCGGGTCCCAGCCGTAGCCCCAGCGACGGGCCTCGTCGAGGTCGAGTTCGCCGAACGGGGTCGACATCGCCACCGCCACCATGGCGGTGGTCGTGGTGTTCGTCGAGCCGGGCAGCGCGGGGTCGAGCGGGAAGTCCGTGAAGCCGAAGTCCGCCATGCAGCGGCGGGCGACACTCGCCTGCGCCCGGGTCGTGCGCTTGGTGTCGCTGTCGCTGAACTCGTAGCGGGCGAGGGGCAGTTGGGGGATGTCCTCCTCCTGCTCGATCGTCGGGACGCGACTGCCGTCGGTGTACGCGGAGGTGTCGGGCGCGGAGCCGGTCTCCGAGCCGGACGAGCAGCCCGCCAGGGCGAGGGAGGCCGCGGCGGCCAGGGCGACAGGGGCCACGGCGACAGGGGCGGTGGCCCTCACTTCACCGGGTCCGTCGCTCCGGCGGGTGCGAAGGCGTCCGTGCCTTCCCCGGCCTCGCCGGCCCCCGCCGCGCCTTCCGCGACCGCCGCGCCTTCCGCGACCGCCGCGACCTCCGCGACCTCCGCGACCGCCGTGATCTCCACCAACTGGCCCGTGTAGCCGAGGCACGCGACCCCGAGCAGCGTGGAGGTGTGCGGCCCCGTCCGGAGACCCGAGGCGTTGACGACGTCCCACACGCGGGTCAGGTCCGCCGGCTCCGACGCGACGACGTAGACGTCGGTGGATATCACCCGGCCCAGATCGCTGCCGACGGCGTGCAGCGCTGTCTCCAGGTTGGCCAGGACCTGCTCGGTCTGTACGACGAAGTCGCCGGGTCCGACGAGCGTGCCGTCCTTGTCGAGCGGTACGGAACCGGCCAGGAACGCCAGGCGCCTGTCCGTCTCGACCACGGCGGCGTGCGCGTAGCCGGGCGGCGGGAAGAGGCTGGGGACGGTCGTGCGACGTGCCATGGGGGTCGCTCCTTGCTCTCGGTGGTGGTCATCGGGGCTGCCGGCGCGGAGCGCGCGGCCCGGACCGTGTGCCATTGTCGGCGCGCGGGCCCGGCACGTCACCGGAGTTTCCGCCCGCCTCCGTGCGGCCGTCCGGCTGCGCGCCCCGGTCCACTTCCGTACGGCAGTCCGCCTCCGTACGGCCCTGCTTCGAGGCACCTTCGCCCGAAGCGCCGTCGGCCGAAGCACCTTCGGCCTGGACGCCCTCCGCCGCGCCGGCGGCCCCGCCTCGTACCACCGCCACCGCGAGCAGCGCGACGGCGAGACCGAGGGCTGTCCGCGGGCCGAAGGGCTCGCCGAACATGATCGCGCCCCATACGGCCGTGACCGGCGCCATCAGGAACATCAGGGTGTTCACGCGCAGCACCCCGGAACGGCGCAGGACCAGCCAGTACAGGCCGTATCCGCCGAAGGTCGCCAGAACCACCAGCCAGCCGACCGCCAGCCAGAACGACGGATCGGCGGGCGGCACCACCGCGCCTGCGGCAGCCGCGAGGAGGGTGAAGACCACGGCGCTCGTGCCGCAGTGGATCGTCATCGCCACGGACGGGGCGACCGCGCCCCGGGAGCGGCTCTCCAGGAATGTGGCGGCGACCAGCGACAGCATGCCGAGGAACGGCACGGCGTACGCCCACGACGCCACCCCCCGCGCGGCCGAGGCGTCGGCCGAGGTCACGACGAGCACACCCGTCACGCCGAGGCAGAGGCCCAGCCACTGGCGCCCGGAGACGTACTGCCGCAGCAGCGGTCCGGCCAGCGCGCCCGCGACGAGTGGCTGGGTCCCGTCGATCAGGGCGGTCGTGCCGCTGGAGACGCCGAGCTGGATCGCGTAGTAGACGGTGAGGAGGTAGCCGCTCTGCGACAGCGCGCCGATCACGCACTGCCGCAGCAGATCGCGCGCCGTCAGTCCCCGCCAGGCCGCGCGGGAGCGGACGACCGCCACCGTCCCGAGGACCAGTGCCAGCGGCAGGAAGCGCCACATCAGGATGGTGACGGCGTCGGCGCTGCCGGCGCCGAGCTTGGCGCCGATGAAACCCGAGCTCCAGCAGACGACGAAGGCGACGGAGAGCAGGAGATTCACGGCAGGACACCACCCATGACAAGGCAGCCAGATAGACCGATCTGTTTACTCACCCCTTCACTATACAGAGCGGTATACTTTTTGCATGACCACGAACAGGAACGGGAGCCCGAACGGCGCCCCGGAACGGCCTGCCGCCCTCTCCCGCCGCCCCCCTCACCGGATCGTCGTGACCCCCGGCGCGCGACGCGCCCTCGACGCCGCGTCGCGGCTGTTCTACGAGCACGGGATCCACGCCGTCGGAGTCGACCGCATCGCCGCCGAGGCCGGGGTCACCAAGAAGACGCTCTACGACCGGTTCGGCTCGAAGGAGCAGATCGTCGTCGAGTATCTGGCCGCCCGTGACGAGCGCTGGCGCACGCTCCTCGACGAACGGCTGGCCGCCGCGCCCCCGTCACCGGCCGAGCACGTGCTCGCTGTCTTCGACGCCTCGCGCGCCTGGGCGGAGGCGAACGGCTCGCGCGGGTGCGCCATGGTCAACGCGCACGCCGAGATCGACGATCCGGAGCATCCGGCGTACGCGCTGATCGCCGGTCAGAAGGCGTGGATGCTGGAGCTGTTCACGTCGCTCGCGCGCGAGATCACGGCGCCGGGCGAGGCGGCCCCGTCAGAGACGGCCGACCGCCTCGCCCGGGCGCTGATGCTCCTTCACGAGGGAGCGCTCGTCGCCCACGGGCTGGCCATCTTCCCCGACGCGCTGGGACTCGCCCGCGATCAGGCGCGGGTCGTGCTCGCCCCGTACGTCTGACGATCGGCCCCGCGCCCCGCTCTCCCCTCCCGCCCCGGCAACGTCCAGGCCCGGTCCCCCAGCAGCGCCAGCGCCGCCGGCAGCAGTACGCCCCGCACCACCGTCGCGTCGATGAGGATCGCCACCGCCATCCCCGTACCGAGCATCTTGTACTCGATCGCCGAGAGCGTCGTGAAGACCGAGAAGACGCCGACCATGATGGCGGCGGCGCTCGTCACCACCCCCGCGCTGACCGCGATGCCGCCGACGATCGCCTCACGGTCGCCGTCTGGCCCGCCCGGCGAATCACCCCACCGCTCCCGGATCCGGCTGAGGATGAAGATGTGGTAGTCCATGCTCAGCCCGAAGAGGATGACGAACATGAACAGCGGCAGCCAACTCACCACACCCCCATAGGCGTTGAAGCCGAGCAGCGACTCCAGCCGGCCGCCCTGGAAGACCGCGACGAGCACCCCGTACGCCGCCCCGATCGACAGCAGGTTGAGCGCGATCGACACCAGCGGCAGGGCGAGTGAGCGGAAGGCGACGACCAGCAGGACGAAGGCCAGGACGAGGACGAAGGCGAAAACCACCGGCGTCCGCGCCGTCACCTGCCGGGTGAAGTCGTACGGCATGGCTGTCCGGCCCGCGACGGCGACCTCCGTCCCCCTCACCGCCCCCACCGTCGCGGGCAGCGCCCGCTCCCGCAGGAACTCCAGGGCCCGCCCGGACTCCCGATCCGTACCGGCCCCGGCCAGCGGCACCCGTACCACCAGCGCGCCGCCCACCGGCACGGTCGTGATCGGCTCACGCAGCGCGCCCTCGCTCCGCGCCGCCTGCTCGTGCAGCGCCTCCGCCGCCGCCCGTACCTCCGGGCTGTCGTCCGACACCACCACGCGCGCGGGGGTGGCCGCGCCGGGGAACACCCGCTGCATCCGGGCGCCCGCGTCCGCCGCGGCGGAGACTCCGCGCGGCAGGCTCTGGATCTGTGTGGCGTCCTGGAGATGCATCCCGAACGCCGGCAGGGCCATCAGAGCCAGGAGGAGCGCCGCCGTACCGCCGGTGAGCAGCGGGCGGCGTACGACCTTCCCCGCCACGGCCGTCCAGAACCGCGACCGGCCCGCCGCCGTACGGCGCCGCCCCAGCCACGGAATCCTGCCCAGATCGACCCGGTCCCCGAGGGCGGCCACCAGCGCGGGCAGCGCCGTCATGGAACCGAGCACCGCCAGACCGACCACCAGAACGGTCCCGAGCGTCAGCCCCTTGAACACATCCACCCCGGTGAACAGCAGGCCCGTCATACAGACCATCACCGTCAGACCGGACACCACGACCGCGTGCCCCGAGGTGCGCGAAGCGACCCGCAGCGCCTCCCGGACCGGGCGCCCGGCCGCGCGCTCCTCCCGGACCCGGCGCAGATGGAACAGCGAGTAGTCGATACCGACGGCCATACCGACGAGCAGCACGATCGCGGACGAGGCGCTGTTGAACGGCACCCACCGGCCGAGCGTGTCCAGCAGCCCGAACGCGCCCGCGACGGCGGTCGCCGCCAGCAGCAGCGGAATCCCGGCGGCGACGAGCGAGCCGAAGACGACGAGCAGGATGGCGACGGTGAGCGGCAGCGAGGTGGTCTCGGCGCGCTTCATGTCCTTCTTGATGCCGTCGTCGACCGCCGAGGAGAGGCTGGAGTCGCCCGCCTGGTCGACGCGTGCCCCGGTGTGTTCCCGCACCACCTTCTTCACGGCGGCGCTCGCGGCCTCGAAGTGGTCCCGGAACTCGGCGTCCGGACCGAGGACTTCGAAGGTGACGAGGTCGGCCGTGCCGTCCTCGGAGACCCAGCGCCCGCCGTGCGCGCCGAGGGGCGAGCCGATGTCCCGTACGGCGTCGGGCATCGCGCGCAGGGCCGCGACCAGGTCCTCGGTGGCGGCGCGCCCTGCCGCGGGGTCCGAACCGGCGGTCCGGGGGCGGATCATCACGTTCTCGCGTATCGAGTCACCGGCGTCCAGCTCGGAGACCATCCGCTGGCCCCGGCCCGCCTCGCCGGGGTCGGTGGCGTTGACCTGCTCGCCGGGCAGGAGGGAGGTGGACATGACGGCGACCACGACCAGGAGCAGCCAGCCGGCGATGGCCGCCGTACGGTGCCCGGCTGACCAGGTGGCCACGGATTCGACGAGCCCGGCGCGTTCGGCGCGTTCAGGTCGGTCGGCGCGGTCGGGGCGGTCGGGGCGTCCGTCGCTGCCAAGGGGCCCGGCGTGTTCGGGGCGTCCGTCGCGGCCTTCGCGTCGTTCATGGCGTTCGTGCTCTGACTTGATTCGGCGCAGCATGAGCTGCTCTCCTTCATCCGGAGGGTCGTTCCTGTGGAGCTCGCCGTACGGCGAGGTGGAGCGTCCTTCTCTGCCCGGGCCGTCGAGTTGCAGCTCGACGGCCCGGGGTTCTCTCTCCGCGTTCTCTCTCCGCGACGCGAACGGCGCGGCTACTCGACGTCCTTCAGAATCCGTTCCAGCGATCCGGTGCGGCTCTGCAGATCGGTGAGCTGTCTGCCGAGGTCGGCGAGCTGCCTCTCCGTACGCCGCTGGCCTTCCACGGCGTCGGCGGCGAGCAGGCGGTACTCGCTCCTCTCGGCCCTCGCGTCCCTGGCCCGGCGGCCGACCGTGAAGTGCCACAGGGTCAGCGTCACCACGATCAGCAGAAGCGCGAACAGTCCGACGGCTCCGATGACTTCCTGCCACTCGTGTTCGTTCATCGGGCGGCTCCCTTCTCGTCTCTCTCGTCCCTCTGGTCGGCCGGTGTCAGCGTCTGTACGGCGGTGACGATGTCCTGCGGCGTCAGAGTCACCGCGAAGGCGTTCACCTCGTAGAACTTCATGGCTTTCCCGTCCTCCGACAGCTCCAGCCGCGAGGTCACCAGACCCGCCGCTTCGAGCTTCTTGAGATGGACCTGGAGCAGCGCTCTGCTGATGTCCAGCTCCCTTGCCAGCCGGCTGACGTAGTTGCGTCCCCCGGCGAGTGCCGCGACGACGCGCAGCCGGTGTGGATTGGACAGCGTCGCCAGTACGCGCACCAGTTCGTCGCCCGTGGGCACGGGTGGGCTCATAGCCGCCTCCTGCACATGCAAAGAAAAGTTAGCAGGTGCCTACGTGGATGACTAACCCCGCTCTCGGCGGAGGAGAGAAACGCGGGCAAGCGAGCAGGCAGGCGCGGAGTCTGTCAGGCGCGGAGTCTGTCAGGCGCGCGGGCAGGTAAGCGCGGGCAGGTAGGTAGGCGCGGGCCGACGGGCCGGTCGGCTCAGGCGGCAGGCGCGTGGAGCAGCGGGCTCTTGTTGCGCATCAGCCACTGGCGGTACACGACGGCCCCCAACGCCGCCTCGCGGTAGGCCGCTTCGAGGTCCTCGTACACCTCGGCGCCCCCGGGCCCGTCACCGGCGCCGTCGTACTCGCCACCACCGCCGAGACCGCCGACCTCGCCGCCGTCCGGGCCCGGGCCCGCGTCTGCGATGCCCGCGCCCTCGTACGCCCCCGGCCGCGAGAAGAGCAGCAGCCGCACCCCCAACGGGTCGTCCCGCAGCGGCCGTACGACCATGTCCTCACGCGGAACCGACGTCGGCTGACACGGCGCTATCGCCTCGCCGACCGCGATCAGGGACGCCGCGGTGAGGTAATCCCCGTGCAGAACGGGCGGGTTGAGCCCGGCCTCGCCCAGCACCCGCCGCAGGCCGTCCCACTCGCCGTCCACGGTCGGGTCGATCATCCACCGGTCGCCGGCCAGGTCCGCCAGCTCCACGATCTGCCGCCCCGCCGCCGGATGGTCCCGGGCCAGCGAGATGAACTGCGGCTCCCGCTCGACCAGTACCCGCCGGTCCAGCCCGGGCGGCACCCGCAGCGGACAGCCCTCCACCTCGTGCACGAACGCCACATCGAGCCCGCCCGCGGCGACCTGGCGCAGCAGGGCGTTCGCCGAGACGTCCATCTGGAGCGAGATGTCGGTGCCCGGCAGCCGCTCCCGGAGTCTGCGCAGCCAGCCCGCGAGGGCGCGGCTCGCGGTGGAGCCGATACGCAGGCGGGGCCCCGCGGACCGGTCGGCGGCGGCTCTCGCCTCGCTGACGAGCACGGCCATCCCGGCGACCAGCGGACGTGCGCGGCTGAGTACGGAGTGACCGAGCAAGGTGGGGCGGCAGCCGGTGCGTTCACGGGAGAACAGCTCGGCGCCGAGCGAGTTCTCGATCCGCCGCAGCTGCGTCGTCAGCGACGGCTGGCTCATGCCGAGTTCACGGGCCGCCTTGTGGAGACTTCCCGCGTCGGCTATGGCACACAGCGCGCGTAGATGCCTGACCTCCAGCTCCATATACCGAAGAGTAGGCCCGCCTTTTGCGTCACGCCAGGGACCCAAAACGCAGTAATCGGCCGACATTCGAAGAAAATTGGGCGAGCCGACGCCGGGGTGATGCTCTGGTGTTATCGCCCTTCGGCATCATCCGCCACGGCTGTGTGAGGCACGACACTCTCCCTACCGAATCCGTTCATCGGAACGAGTAGGAGTCCCCCCACATGAGACACCCCAAGACGGCGCTCTCCGCGATCTGCGGCATCTCGCTCGCCTTCGCGACCGCCCTCACCGCCACCCCGGCCGCCGCCGCTGACCCCACCAGCGCCGCGCCCGCCACCAGCTCGTACGCCGCGTACGAGGGCTCGTCGGAAGACGCCGCCGCGACCAAGGCCTTCTACGAGGCCGTCCTGAAGTCCGTGGCCGAGAAGCGTGCCGCCAACCCCGGCGCCCGCGCGGTCACGGTCGTCTACGACGCCTCGGGCGCCCCGTCGTTCGCCGGTCAGATAGCCAACAGCACCCAGATCTGGAACAGCGCGGTCTCCAACGTGCAGCTCCAGCAGGGCGGCAACGCCGACTTCACCTACGAGGAGGGCAACGACCCGCGTGGCTCGTACGCGAGCACCGACGGGCACGGCCGTGGCTACATCTTCCTGGACTACGCGCAGAACCAGGTGTACGACTCCACGCGCGTGACCGCCCACGAGACCGGGCACGTGCTCGGTCTGCCGGACAACTACACGGCCCCGTGCAGCAAGTTGATGTCGGGAGGCGGCCCCGGCCCGTCCTGCACCAACTCGCAGCCGGACGCCGCGGAGCGCGGCCAGGTGGAGAACCTCTGGGCGAACGGCTTCGCCGCCGCGCTGGCCAAGGCCTCCTGATCCGTCGCTGATCCGCCGCTGATCGGCAGATCGCGAACCCCCCACCGGATCGGGCACCCACCGGGCGTGCCGGTACTCGCGTCGAGTACTGGCACGCCCGGAGTGCGTTTCACCCGCTCGCAGGTCGCACAACAGCCCGTCACCGAACGGATGGTGACGGCATGTCAAATCTCCGGACTCAGCCGCACCGTCGAGACCGACTCCTCCTCCGGCGTTCCCCACTCACGTGCCCCGGCGTCCCGAGGGTCCGTCAGCTCGGGCCGGGAAGGTGTGGCTGCCGCCGATGTGCGCCGTGCGCCCCGGCGCCGCCTGTTCGGCGCGCTCGGGGTCGAGCCGTCCACTGCACTCGGCGGGCCGTCCGGCCTCGCCGGTAGGGTTCGGACGCGCGCCGGAATCCGGCGCGAGGCGTCGCGTTGCCCCTCACTGGAACAGGAGCAGTACGGGCACGGCCAACTGCTCCCCCAGGTCCGGGACTTCCTCGACTTGCGAGGAGGCCCCAGTGCCGGGCGGAGGCCCGGCGGAAAGGGTCGCCAGGTCAGGCGTTCACCAGGATCTTGCCCCCGAATTCCGTGTCGTCCGGCAGCTGGCGCTTGATCCGGTCCAGGGCGTCCTGGAACCCCGCCCCGACGATGCCCGACTCATAGGCCGCCCCGCCGCACCGCAGCGTGAGGCTCAGCTCGGCGCGCCCCGACGGCGAGCCCGACGGACGCTCACCGAGCGTCAGCAGGCAGCTGAGCGTGGCCTGTTGGACCGTGCCACCCGCGTTGACGGGCATGGGTATGTCCCACTCCATCACGCAGGAGGACAGCACCCCGCCCGCCTCCGTGGCTTCGAGCACGGAGAAATCGGCCCCCTCGTAAGCAACTCCCCTTATATGGGTGCGGACTTGCCGCCCGTCCGCGATGATCGCGATGGGTTCCGCACCGCGGCGGTCCCGATACCAACCCGCCCAAGACTCCGTCGACTCCGCTGTCATGGCGCGGACTGTAGCGGTACGCGACGCTCCGCCGCCGCTTGGGTCACCGCTTCAAGCCTTCCGGGGCAGCCGACTTCACCGCTTTCACCGCTTTCGGCGCCCCCGCCGCCGTCACCGGCCGTGCCGCTTCGCCGACTCACCGCTTGCGGCTGTACGTCCTGACGACGGTTCCACCGCCGAAGGCGCGGTTGGACTCCAGGGCGAACTCGGTCTGCGCGAACTTCGAGCCGAACATGGGCATTCCGGTGCCGAGGATCAGCGGGTACGTCTTGATGACCAGCTCGTCCACCTCGTCGATCAGCTGGTCGGCGAGGTTCGCGCCGCCGCAGAGATAGATCCCGAGCCCCTCCTCCCGCTTCAGCTCCCTCACCCTGGCGGCGACATCGCTGGAGACGATCTCCACGGCCGGATCGGGGCTGGTGAGGGTCCGTGAGGCCACGAGCTGGCGCAGATGCGCGTACGGACTGGTGATCCCCATGTCCAGGGCCACGTCGTACGAACGCCTGCCCTGGATGACCGTGTCGTACCGCTTGTTCTCAAGATGGTCGATGCCGAGCTGCCGACGGCCCGGCGTCGACACCGTCTCCGGGTACTCCTCCTTGAGGAAGGCGAAGAACTCCTCGTCGACATAGCGGGTGAAGAAGCCCGCCTCACCGCTGGGGTCGCCGATGAAACCGTCGATCGATACGGCGACGAAGTAGCTGAGCTTGCGCAAACCGGTCCTCTTTCGCACTGGGTGACGGATGGCGTCACGGCGGGCCCGCCCTGAGCCCGTCCGGGGTGCGCGGCCATGACCACTTCACCCATAGTGCTTCACATGTAGTGGTTACGCAAGCTCTTACCTCCGGCCCCGCGGAGGGCCCCTCCGGCGCGTCTAGTAGGTGCGCCGTGTGACGTACTCGGCCAGGGACAACAGATCACCCGCCGCCGCCAGATCCGGGACCGCCAAGGACAGTTGATGAACCGCGCGGGCCATCCGGTCGGCAGCCTGGGCCTGCGCCCAGTCGCGTCCGCCGGCCCGCTCGACCGCCGACGTGGCCCGTACGACCGCGGCCCCGTCCATCGGCCGCCGATAGAGATCCGCCAGCTCCTCGGCCGCCGGGTGCCCCGAGACCAGCGCGGCGACGACCGGCAGCGACTTCTTGTGGGCGACGAGATCGGCACCGGCCGGTTTTCCCGTACGGTCCGGGTCGCCCCAGATCCCGATGAGGTCGTCGATCAGCTGGAAGGCCAGCCCCGCCTCCCTGCCGAACGCGTCGAGCGCCGCCACCGCCTCCTCGCCCGCGTCCGCGTAGAGCGCGCCGAGAGCGCACGATGTGCCCAGCAGCGCACCGGTCTTGGCCATCGCCATGGTCAGACACTCGTCCAGCGAGACGTCGTTGGGCCCGCGCAGCTCCAGCGCGCAGTCCGTCTGCTGTCCCGCGCACAGCTCGATGATGCAGGCGGTGAGACGCGCGGCGGCGAGGGACGAGCCCGGATGGCGGTCCTCGGCCAGCAGCCGCAGCGCCAGGGCGTGCAGAGCGTCGCCGACGATGATCGCGTCGGTGGTACCGAAGACCGTCCAGGCCGTGGGCCGGTGCCGGCGGGTGGGGTCCTCGTCGATGACGTCGTCGTGCAGCAGGGTGAAATTGTGGGCCAGCTCGACCGCGACCGCGGCCGGCACGGCGCGGTGCGGCTCCCCGCCGAGCGCCCGTGTCGAGGCGAGGACGAGGGCGGGTCTGATCGCCTTGCCCACCCCGCCCGAGGCGGGTGAGCCGTCGGCCTCCTGCCAGCCGAAGTGGTATCTCGCGACGCGTCGCAGGGCAGGGGGTAAGGACTCGACGGCCGCGCGAAGTTCGGGTTGGACGACGCTACGCGAGCGCTCCAGGAGCGCCACGGCCTCGTGGCCATCGGTGGCGGCATCCGTGCTGGTCATGGTCGGGGTCACTTCCTCTGCGGCGTACTGGGGAACCGATGGGGGGCGGGTCCTGTCCGGACCCTGCGGACGCGCGGGTGGGGGCCCGGCCGTACGGGCGGAACACGCTCGGGTCCCCACCCGCGCCTCGCGCGTCAGCTCCAGCGGCTCACTTCCACGTTCTCCAGGACGCCGAGGGCGTCCGGCACGAGGACCGCGGCGGAGTAGTAGGCCGTGACCAGGTAGGAGATGATCGCCTGCTCGTCGATGCCCATGAAGCGGACCGACATGCTGGGCTCGATCTCGTCCGGGATGCCGCTCTGCTGGAGCCCGATGACCCCCTGCTCGGTCTCGCCCGTACGCATGCAGATGATCGAGGTCGTCCTGGCGTCGGAGACCGGGATCTTGTCGCAGGGGAAGATCGGCACACCGCGCCAGGCCGGCACGTGGGTGCCCGCGACATCCACCGTGGCCGGATTGAGCCCCCGCTTGTTGCACTCGCGCCCGAAGGCGGCGATGGCCCTCGGGTGGGCGAGGAACATCTTCGAGCCCCGGCGGCGCGACAGCAGCTCGTCCATGTCGTCGGGGGTGGGCGCGCCGTCGTGAGGCTGGATCCGCTGTCCGTAGTCGCAGTTGTTCAGCAGGCCGAACTCGCGGTTGTTCACCAGCTCGTGCTCCTGGCGCTCCCGCAGCGCCTCGACCGTGAGCCGCAACTGCTGCTCGGTCTGGTTCATCGGCTGGTTGTAGAGGTCGGCGACCCGGCTGTGGACCTTCAGCACGGTCTGGGCGACGCTGAGCTCGTACTCGCGCGGCGCCCCCTCGTAGTCCACGAACGTGTGGGGCACGACGGCCTCGCCGACATGGCCGGCCGAGAGATCGATCGCCGCCTCGCCGTACTTGTTGGTCCGCTGCTCGGGGATGGAGGCAAGCGCGTCCAGATGGCCCCGCAGCGGCTGCGCCCGCTCCGCCAGGTTCATCAGGTCCTGCCGGGTCAGCACCAGCACCGTGCAGGCCGTCGCCGCCCGTGCCGTGTACTGCCAGGTGGCGTCGTCGTCGACCAGTGCCTGGTCCCCGAAGTACGCCCCGTCGGCGAGGACCCCGAGCACCGTCTCGTCCCCGTACGGCCCCTCCCCCACCTTCTCCACCTTGCCGTGGGCCAGCAGATACACCCGGTCCGCCGGATCACCCATGGCGGCGACCGTCTCGCCCGCGGTGAACTCCCGCTGCTCGCAGCGGTTCGCCAGCTCGGTCAGCACCTCCTCGTCCTCGAATCCGCGCAGGGCCGGCAGCTCGCCCAGCTCCGCCGGGACGACCGCCACCCGGTCGCCCGTCTGCACGAATGTCACGCGCCCGTCGCCGACCGCGTAGCTGAGCCGCCGGTTCACCCGGTACGTACCGCCCTGCACCTGCACCCACGGCAGCATCCGCAGCAGCCACCGCGAGCTGATTTCCTGCATCTGCGGAGCCGACTTCGTGGTGGTCGCCAGGTTCCGCGCCGCGGCCGTCCCCAGGCTCTGCTGGGAAGGCGGCTCCACCGTACGGACCTCGTCACCAACCGACATGAGTCTCCCTCTCAATCATGGGCTGACCTGCGTCAACAACCCTTTCACCAGGCCTGGTTGGCGCACCATCACACAAATGAGTGGGACTGGATCACGGTCGTCGGGGCACAGTTACGGTTCCTGTCATCGACGGTCAGGCCCGGCCGAAAGTGACCGGAACAGCTCGTACAGCGTGCGAATCGATGGTCCACTTCGCGATGTTGGGGAATAGCCAGCGATACGAAACGCTCCATATCCACCGGTCAAGGAGGCAGCATGGCCACACCCATGTCTGCGAGCAGCTTCATCCGCGCGCTGAAGGACGAGGGTCTGACCGTCGTCGAGGTCGGCGACTGGCGTACGCACAACCGCAACCACGTCGGGCCCTGGGGCCCGGTCCACGGCGTGATGATCCACCACACGGTCACCAAGGGCACCGCGAACACCGTCCGCATCTGCCGTGACGGCTACGCGGGACTTCCCGGGCCGCTGTGCCACGGCGTCATCGCCAAGGACGGCAAGGTCCATCTGGTCGGCTACGGCCGCGCCAACCACGCCGGCAGCGGCGACGACGACGTCCTGCGCGCCGTGATCGCCGAGACGGCCCTGCCGCCGGACAACGAGGCGAACACGGACGGCAACAGGCACTTCTACGGCTTCGAGTGCGAGAACCTGGGCGACGGCAAGGACCCGTGGCCCGCCGTCCAGGTCGAGGCCATGGAGGCCGCGGCGGCGGCCGTCTGCCGGGTCCACAACTGGAACGCGCCCTCGGTCATCGGCCACCTGGAGTGGCAGCCCGGCAAGATCGACCCCAAGGGGGTCTCCATGGCGGGCCTGCGCCGGCGCATCGCCGAACGGCTCGGCTAGCCACGACCGACAATGGAGCCGTGACTCCGGAAGCGCTCGACCTCGCCGCCCTGCGGCCACGGCTGCCGTCACCCCTGGGGGCGGTCGAGGACGAACGTTTCACCCGTCGCGGCCTACGGCTGCTGCTGAAGCGCGACGATCTGATCCATCCCGATCTGCCGGGCAACAAATGGCGGAAACTCGAACCGAACCTGCTGGCCGCGGCGGAGGCCGGCCACCGCGCCCTGCTGACCTTCGGCGGCGCGTACTCCAACCATCTGCGCGCCACCGCCGCCGCGGGCCGGCTGCTGGGCTTCGCGACGGTCGGCGTCGTACGCGGCGACGAGCTGGCCGCCCGCCCGCTGAATCCGTCCCTCGCCCGGTGCGTGGCCGACGGCATGCGGCTCCACTTCGTCGACCGGGCGACCTATCGGCGCAAGTCGGAGCCCTCCGTACTGAGGGCGGTGGTGACCGCCGCCGTCGACGGCCTGCCCGTTCCCCGCGAGCGGGTCCACGTGCTCCCCGAGGGCGGCAGCAACTCCCTCGCCGCACAAGGCTGTACGGCCCTGGGGCGGGAGCTGCGAGGCGCGGCCGACGTCGTCGGGGTGGCCTGCGGCACCGGCGGCACCCTCGCGGGCCTGGCCGCCGGTCTCGCCCCCGGACAGCGCGCCGTCGGCTTCCCCGTGCTGAGGGGCGGTTTCCTGGCCGGGGAGATCCGCGCGCTCCAGCTCGCGGCCTTCGGCGGCCCCCGGGGCGACTGGCGTCTCGACGAACGCTTCCACGGCGGCGGTTACGCCCGTACGACACCCGCCCTCGACGCCTTCGCCGCCGACTTCGAGGACCGGCACGGCCTCCCGGTCGAGCGCCTCTACGTGGCCAAGGCGCTCCACGGGCTGACCACCCTGGCCGAGGAGGGCGCCTTCCCCCCGGGCAGCACCGTGGCCGCCGTGATCACCGGACGGCCCGGGCCGGACGGCGCGGGCGGGCCCGGCGGGGAACGTCAGTCGGACTCTTCCTCCCGGTAGGCCGCCGCCTCCTCCAGGTCCAGCCGGCGCAGCAGCGTACGCAGCATCTCGTCGTCGATCCGCCGCTCGTCGCGCAGGGTGACGAAGACGTCGCGCTCGGCCCCGATCATCTCCCTGGAGAGCCGCCGGTAGGTGTGGTCGGCGGATTCGCCGGTGATCTCGTTGACCGTGCCGAGCCGTTCCCACACGGAGTTGCGGCGCCGCTCCAGGACGTTGCGGAGCCGTTCCACCAGCGGCTCGGCCAGGGCGTTGCTCTCGTCGGAGAGCAGTTCGTCCAGCCGCCGCTCGGCGGCCAGGGACGCCCGGCTCTGCGCCTGCGCCTCGGCCAGCGTGGCGGCGTACTGGTCGGGCCCCGGCAGCTTCAGCTTCCTGATCAGCACGGGCAGGGTGAGGCCCTGGATGACGAGGGTGCCGATGACGGTCGTGAACGTCAGGAAGAGGACGAGGTTACGGGCCGGGAAGTCGGCGCCGTCGTGCACGGTCAGCGGGATGGAGAAGGCGATGGCGAGCGACACCACGCCGCGCATGCCCGCCCAGCCGATGATGAGCGGGGCCTTCCAGTTCGTGTCCGGTTCCCGGTCCCTGATCCGCTGCGAGAGCCACCGGGGGAGGAAGGTGGCCGGGTAGACCCAGATGTAGCGGACCAGGACGACGGTGACGAACACCCCGACGGCGTAGGCGGCGACCTCCATCCCTCCGTAGGAGCCGAGGCCTCTCAGTACAAAGGGCAGTTGGAGCCCGATCAGGGCGAAGACGACGGACTCCAGGACGAAGGAGACCATCCTCCAGACCGCGTCCTCCTGGAGCCGGGTCGCGAAGTCGACCTGCCAGGACCGGTGTCCGAGGTAGAGCCCGACCACGACGACGGCCAGCACCCCCGACGCGCCCACCTGCTCGGCCGCCGCGTAGGCGACGAAGGGGATGAGCAGCGAGAGGGTGTTCTGGAGCAGCGCCTCCCGGAGGTGGGTCCGGAGCCAGTGGATCGGCACCATCAGTACGAGGCCGACGCCGATGCCTCCCAAGGAGGCGAGCGCGAACTCGCCGATCCCGCCGGCCCAGCTCGCGCCTTCCCCCACCGCGGCGGCGAGCGCGACCTTGAACGCGGTGATCGCGGTCGCGTCGTTCACGAGCGACTCACCCTGGAGGATGGTCGTTATCCGGCTCGGCAGCCCGAGTTTGCGGGCGATCGCGGTGGCGGCCACCGCGTCGGGCGGCGCGATGACCGCGCCGAGCACCAGCGCGGCGGTCAGCGGCAGGTCGGGGATGAAGAGATACGCGAGATAGCCGACGACGAGCGTCGCGAAGAGGACGTAGCCGACGGAGAGCAGACCGACGGCCCGCAGATTGGCCCGCAGGTCCAGGTAGGAGCTGTCCACGGCGGCCATGTGCAGCAGGGGCGGCAGCAGCAGCGGCAGGACGACGTGCGGCTCCAGTACGTAGTCGGGCACGCCCGGCACGTACGCGGCGCCGAGTCCCGCCGTGACGAGCAGCAGCGGAGCCGGCACGGGCGTCCTTCTGGCCGCCGCCGCGAGCATCGCGCTTACCGCCACCAGGGCGATCAGCTGCAACGGGTCCATCGCACCGTCCTCCACTCCCGTCGTAACCTGGCCATCATGAGTGAGTGCCAGCACGTTGCCGACCTCCCACGCCCCGAGATATCGCCGCTGAACGAGACGTGCCTGGGGTGCCTGGAGTCGGGCAGCCACCACGTACAGCTGCGGCTCTGTCTGGTCTGCGGACATGTCGGGTGCTGCGACTCGTCGCAACACCGACACGCCTCGCAGCATTTCAGGGATACGGGCCACCCCGTGATGCGTACCTTCGAAGAGGGTGAGACATGGCGATGGTGCTTTGTCGACGGTTCGATCGTCTGAGGCCTGGGTACGTCAACCATCCGCCGGTTCTTCGCAATTGGTTGCCGCACACCTCTAGCCACTGTGCGTGCACATATGCCTACTATGAGTAACTGACAGCTCGGCCCTGGCCCGGGGGTCCCTGCGACACGGGACCATGGATCGCGATAGCGTCGCCAGTCCAGACCGGCTGCGTACCGACTACGTACCGCAAGGCTTCGGGTTTCCCTTCCCGGAGCCCTGAGAAGCTTGTGCCACCTTGGAGGTGAGGGTGTCCCAGATCGCAGGCGAGCCCGGGACCCAGGACTTCGTGGAAGTCCGGCTGCCCGCTGCGGGTGCCTACCTGTCCGTGCTGCGTACGGCCACGGCCGGACTGGCAGCACGTTTGGACTTCACCCTCGACGAGATCGAGGACCTGCGCATCGCGGTCGACGAGGCCTGCGCGATCCTGCTGCAACAGGCCGTACCGGGCTCCGTCCTCAGCTGTGTGTTCCGGCTGATCGACGACTCCCTGGAGGTGACCGTCTCGGCGCCGACGACCGACGGTCGCGCGCCGGAGCGGGACACGTTCGCGTGGACGGTGCTGTCGGCGCTCGCGGGCAAGGTCGACGCGACGGTCGCCGACGACCGCACCGTCGCCATCAGCCTGTACAAGCAGCGCGGCGCGGGACCCGGGCCGGCGTGAGGAACGGGGACGGTCCGGTGCGTGACGAGGAGCGGGTCCCACAGGATCCGCGCGATGGGCATGAGGTTCCGGCGGATCCGGCGCTCGTGCCGTCGGGCATTCCGGAGCAGCAGGCCCGGCCCCATCCGGTGGACGGGCTTGACGGCCAGACGGCCGGGGCGGAGCAGGCGCAGGCAGAGCGGGCGGCCACGATGAGCGAGCACAGGCAACACGATCCACATGACCGCAGCGGGGCACGGGCGATGTTCATCGAGCTGCGCAAGCTGCCCGAGGACTCGCCCGAACGGGCACTGCTGCGCAATCAGCTGGTGCGGATGCATCTGCCGCTCGTGGAGCATCTGGCCCGCCGGTTCCGCAACCGCGGGGAGCCGCTGGACGACCTGACGCAGGTCGCGACGATCGGCCTGATCAAGTCGGTCGACCGGTTCGATCCGGAGCGGGGTGTCGAGTTCTCGACGTACGCCACCCCCACGGTCGTCGGCGAGATCAAGCGGCACTTCCGCGACAAGGGCTGGGCGGTGCGGGTGCCGCGCCGTCTCCAGGAGCTGCGGCTGTCGCTGACGACGGCGACGGCCGAGCTCTCCCAGCAGCACGGCCGCTCGCCGACGGTGCACGAGCTGGCGGAGCGCCTCGGCATCTCCGAGGAGGAGGTCCTCGAAGGGCTGGAGTCGGCCAACGCGTACAGCACGCTGTCGCTGGACGTGCCGGACACGGACGACGAGTCCCCGGCGGTGGCGGACACGCTCGGCTCCGAGGACGAGGCGCTGGAGAGCGTCGAGTACCGCGAGTCGCTCAAGCCTCTGTTGGAGGATCTGCCGCCGCGCGAGAAGCGGATCCTGCTGCTGCGCTTCTTCGGCAACATGACCCAGTCGCAGATCGCGCAGGAGGTCGGCATCTCCCAGATGCATGTCTCGCGACTGCTGGCACGGACTCTGGCGCAGCTGCGCGAAAAGCTCCTCGTGGAGGAGTGAGACCGCTCCTCGTACGTGGAGAGAAGGCGGTGACGGGGGTGAGCGGTCCCTGATCGCCGGGCAGCGCCGGGCAGACCCACGAGCGTCCGGCGATCGCCGTGCGCGCCGGTCGTGGCGCCCTACGCCCGGTCGGGGCCCCTGATGCCGAGGGCCTCCGTCGTCGTCGGACTGAGCAGCAGGACCAGCCCGGAGACGGCCACCACCGCGAGGACGATCCCGGCGGGGATCAGCGCGCCGCTGGAGCGCAGCAGCGTCCAGGCGACGGGCAGCGCCATGATCTGGGTGGCGACGGCCGGGCCCCGGCTCCAGCCCCGCTTCAGCAGCAGTCCACGCGCGGCCAGCAGCGGGATGACGCCGAGGGCGATGAGGGTGAGACCGCCCATCTCGGCCTGCTGGGGGCTGTCGGGACGCCCCAGCAGACCCATCACGAGCAGATACCCGCCGCCGGCGACGAGCGCGAGGGCTTCGAGCCCCGCGCAGACGGCGGCTGCTGTCAGTCGGCCGGGTCGCGGGCTCGGGTCGGGGGTGTTCTGGTCAGAGCTGCTCACCCCAGCAGCGTAGCGGCCGGCTCCCGGTGAGCGGCGGTCCCCCGGGCGGGGCGCGGACCTCCCCGGGAGGGGGCAGGGCTCTGTGGCCGGTAATCTCCTGGGTATGCGCGCACTCCTTGTGGTCAATCCGGCAGCAACCACCACCAGTGCCCGCACACGCGACGTGCTCATCCACGCGCTCGCCAGCGAGATGAAGCTGGAGGCCGTGACGACCGAGTACCGGGGGCACGCCCGCGATCTGGGGCGGCGCGCGGCCGACTCCGACGAGATCGAGCTGGTCGTGGCCCTCGGCGGCGACGGCACGGTGAACGAGGTCGTCAACGGGCTTCTGCACCGCGGTCCCGACCCCGACCGGTTGCCGCGACTGGCCGTCGTGCCGGGCGGTTCGACGAATGTCTTCGCCCGCGCGCTGGGGCTTCCCAATGACGCCGTGGAGGCCACCGGCGCCATTCTGGACGCGCTGAGTAACCAGAGCGAACGCACTGTCGGTCTGGGACTGGCGGCCGGGACTCCGGGAACCGACGACGAATCAGTTCCTTCGCGCTGGTTCACTTTCTGCGCGGGATTCGGATTCGACGCGGGAGTGGTCGGCAGAGTCGAACAACAGCGGGAGCGCGGTAAGCGTTCGACGCACGCGCTCTATGTCCGCCAAGTGGTACGGCAGTTCCTCGACGAACCCCATCGCGGGCGCGGCATGATCACCCTCGACCGGCCCGGTGAGAAGCCGGTCGACGATCTCGTCCTGTCGATAGTCTGCAACACCGCCCCCTGGTCCTACCTGGGCAATCGTCCGCTGTACGCGTCGCCGGCCGCCTCGTTCGACACCGCTCTGGATGTACTGGGACTGAGCAAGTTGTCGACCGCGGCGGTGGCTCGTTATGCGACGCAGTTGCTCAATTCGACCCCCGAACGGGGCCCGCACGGCAAGCACGCGGTTTCACTTCACGACCTGACCGACTTCACCTTGCAATCGAAGGTCCCTCTGCCCTTCCAGATGGATGGCGACCACCTGGGACTGCGAACGAGCGTGACGTTCACAGGCGTACGCCGTGCACTGCGTGTGATTGTGTGAGTGGAAGTTAGGAAAGTCCTTTCACTCGAACGTTTAGGCTGGCCTCCACCCCATGGAAGTACGGCTGTGACCGAGTCGACACCGAGGAATCAAAAAAAACTTTCCTGAAGGGGTTGTATCCGCCGCCGAGGTTTGCGAATCTCTACATGGCACTCGGGACGGCCCGCAACACCGGCCTCCACTGAGCGCCAGAACCCCCTCCTCAAACCAGGACGACACCAGTTCATCTGGGAGTCAGCCCTTCCCTTGCGGGGGGATTCGTGAAAGCGTTCACATTCACAAGCAATCCGCACGTAACACCCAGAGAGGTAGCAGCCATGGACTGGCGTCACAACGCCGTTTGCCGCGAGGAAGACCCCGAGCTCTTCTTCCCCATCGGCAACACCGGTCCTGCGCTGCTGCAGATCGAGGAAGCCAAGGCCGTCTGCCGTCGCTGCCCCGTCATGGAGCAGTGCCTGCAGTGGGCGCTCGAGTCCGGTCAGGACTCGGGTGTCTGGGGTGGCCTCAGCGAGGACGAGCGCCGCGCGATGAAGCGCCGTGCCGCTCGCAACCGGGCGCGTAACGCGACCGCCTGAGCCCCCGCACCGACCTTGAGCAAGGCGGCGCGTACAGCGTGTACGCATAACCCCGCCCCCGAGCCGCAGCGCGCAGTACCCCCCGATGCGCAAACGTCATAGAGCTTGAGGCCGAGCCCCGGACCGTCACCACGGTCCGGGGCTCGTTGCTGTGACCGGTGGGTCCGGCCACCGCCCCGAACCGCCGACCGGGCATAGGGCTCGACTACTTGTACGGTTCCACGGGGATGTCGAGGATCACCCGCGTACCCCGCTCCTGTCCGGGCAGCATGTCGAACCCGCCGCCCAACTCGCCCTCCACCAGCGTCCGTACGATCTGCAGGCCCAGGTTGCCGGCCCGCCGGGGGTCGAAGCCCTCGGGCAGTCCCCGGCCGTCGTCCTGGACGGTGATGAGCAGCCGGGCGTCCGAACGGCCGCCGTCGCCGGGGCGTTTGGGCCCGCCGCCGCTGCGGACGGCGTGCACCTCGACCGTGCCGCGCTCCCCGGTCGCGAACGCGTGCTCCAGCGCGTTCTGCAGGATCTCGGTGAGGACCATCGAGAGCGGTGTGGCCACTTCGGCGTCCAGGATTCCGAACCGGCCGGTCCGCCGGACCGTCTTGCCGGGTGAGATCTCCGAGACCATCGCGAGCACCCGGTCCGCGATCTCGTCGAACTCGACGCGTTCGTCCAGATTCTGGGAAAGCGTCTCATGGACGATGGCGATGGAACCGACCCTCCGTACGGCCTCGTTGAGGGCCTCCCGGCCCTGCTCCGAGTCCATCCGCCGCGCCTGGAGCCTGAGCAGCGCGGCGACGGTCTGGAGGTTGTTCTTCACCCGGTGGTGGATCTCCCGGATCGTGGCGTCCTTCGTTATCAACTCGCGCTCACGCCGCCGCAGTTCGGTGACGTCCCGGAGCAGGATCAGCGCGCCGATCCGGACGCCCTTCGGTTTGAGCGGGATGGCGCGCAGCTGGATGACGCCGCCCCGGCTCTCCACCTCGGTCTCGCGCGGGGCGTAGCCGCTGGCCAGTTTGACCAGGGCCTCGTCCACCGGGCCGCGCGCCGGGGCCAGTTCGTCGGTCGTCTGCCCGAGGTGATGTCCCACCAGGTCGGACGCGAGTCCCAGCCGGTGATACGCGGACAGGGCGTTGGGGCTCGCGTACTGGACGAGGCCGTCGGCGTCGAGCCGGATCAGACCGTCGCCGACACGGGGCGAGGCGTCCATGTCGACCTGCTGGCCGGGGAAGGGAAACGATCCGGCGGCGATCATCTGCGCGAGGTCGGAGGCGGACTGGAGGTAGGTGAGCTCCAGCCGGCTGGGGGTGCGGACCGTGAGGAGGTTGGTGTTGCGGGCGATGACGCCGAGGACGCGGCCCTCACGGCGTACGGGGATCGACTCGACCCGCACCGGGACCTCCTCGCGCCACTCCGGGTCGCCCTCCCGCACGATCCGGCCCTCGTCCAGCGCGGCGTCCAGGAGCGGTCTGCGGCCCCGGGGGACGAGATGGCCGACCATGTCGTCCTGGTAGGACGTGGGGCCCGTGTTGGGGCGCATCTGGGCCACGGAGACATAGCGGGCGCCGTCGCGGGTGGGGACCCACAGCACGAGGTCCGCGAAGGACAGGTCGGAGAGCAGCTGCCACTCCGAGACCAGCAGATGAAGCCATTCGAGATCGGACTCGGTCAGGGCGGTGTGCTGGCGTACGAGGTCGTTCATGGAGGGCACAGAGGCGAGCGTACCCGTGGGGTGAACCGGGACGGCCCGCTCCACGTGCTCGCGGATGGGCCGGAAAATGCCCTCCCCGATCCATGGACAGAGGGGAATGGTCTAGTCCACAATGCTTGGGTAAAGCTTCCGTCCTCCCCGCACAGGAGGACGGAACGGGGTAACCGGCGCTCTCTGCCCTGACTGCGTCGATACCTCTCTCACGGCCTTCGTGGCCGTTGCAACTCCGGGCTGCGGTGCCGGACGGGCTGAGGGTCCCGTCCTGGCGCCGCGGCCCGTGGGTGTTCCCGGGTCGGTGCTCGCTCAGCGAGTCTCGGTGATCTTGGCGGGCGCGCGTGGCGCGTCCGGGTCCTGGTCCCGGGCCATGGCGATCTCGTACGCCGGCCGCTGGAGCGGCAGGATCTCCAGAAGAGGCTGGACCTCCTCGGCCGCGCCCTCCGCGGGAAGGGCGAATCCGGCCGACGCGCCGGCGACCTCGGAGGCGGGCCCGACGACGCACAGGTCCGCGCCCCGCCCGCGCAGCAGGTCCGCGAAGTTCTCCGCTCCGAGTTCGGCTCCCGCCGCGCGGGCGGCCCGGGCGGCGGCCACCAGGTCGGGCGAGCCTCAGCTGCCGCGCGGGGTGAGCAGGACGAAACGCGGACGCCGGGCGGCGATCTCGGCGGCCAGCGTCCGGCCCGGCGGATCGGTACCCGCCGCGCGGGCGGACTCTTCGTCGGAGGGGTTCGTCGCGGACATGCCGGATGCCTCCAGGGGGCTGAAGATGACCGGGGGGCGGCGCGCACGGGGCGCGCACAAGTCGACCACGGGAACCCATTCCCCCGCCGGCGGAAGGGGCCTGGACGCCCTGGCACCCTCTGCTAGATTGGTCTATACCACAATAGTCAGAGGACCCTTCACCAGATCGGCAGGCGCAGCGTGGAAGTTGTCATCGTCCAGGACGCCGCGGCGGGCGGCGAACTCATAGCGGAGACCATCGCGGACCTGCTGCGCCGTAAGCGCGACGCCCTGCTCGGGGTGGCCACGGGTTCGACCCCGCTGCCCGTCTACCAGGCGCTGACGGCCAAGGTCCGGGCCGGCGAGGTGGACGCGTCGGGCGCCCGCATCGCGCAGCTCGACGAGTACGTGGGCCTGCCGGCCGGGCACCCGGAGTCGTACCGCTCCGTGGTCCTGCGCGAGGTCGTCGAGCCGCTCGGGCTCGGCGAGAGCGCGTTCATGGGGCCGGACGGGGCCGCCGAGGACGTACAGGCCGCGTGCGAGGCGTACGACCGCGCGCTCAGCGAGTCGGGCGGGGTGGACCTCCAGCTGCTCGGCATCGGGACCGACGGGCACATCGGCTTCAACGAGCCGTGCTCCTCGCTGGCCTCCCGCACCCGTATCAAGACGCTCACCCGCCAGACCCGGCAGGACAACGCCCGGTTCTTCGACAGCCTGGACGAGGTCCCGCACCACGTGATCACCCAGGGCATCGGCACGATCCTGGAGGCCCGGCACCTGGTGCTGCTGGCCACGGGTGAGGGCAAGGCCGAGGCGGTGGCGCAGACGGTGGAGGGGCCGGTGGCCGCCGTCGTACCGGCGTCCGCGCTGCAACTGCACCCGCACGCCACGGTGGTGGTCGACGAGGCCGCCGCGTCCAAGCTGAAGCTCGCGGACTACTTCCGCGACACCTACGCCGCCAAGCCGGACTGGCAGGGCATCTAGGGCCGGTGCCGGAAGTCCGGCCCCAGACGTCGCTCCCGCCCGCACCCACGACGGAGGCCGGGGACCATCAGGTCCCCGGCCTCCGTCGTGGGTGCGTGG
>NZ_JBHXRM010000058.1:0-41534 GCF_042716895.1 Streptomyces sp. NPDC058653
GGGGCGCGCCGGGGGGCTCCCCCTCCCCCGGCGGGGCGCCCCCCCCCCGGGGGGGCGCCCCCCCCCACGGCTCTCTGTCTGTGCTGTTGTGGCGGTCCGGGTCAGGCCGACTTTCGGCTGTCCCTCGGATGCACCGCGATGTTCATGGCGCCGGAGCGCAGGACGGCCAGCCGTTCGGCCAGCACCTCCTCCAACTCCTCGCGTGTGCGCCGCTCCATGAGCATGTCCCAGTGCGTACGCGCAGGCTTGCCCTTCTTCTCCTCGGGACCATCCCCGTCCACCAGGAGTGCCTGGGCGCCACACGCCTTGCACTCCCACTCCGGCGGAATTTCCGCCTCTACCGAGAACGGCATCTCAAATCGATGGCCGTTCTGGCATGCGTACTCCACCGCCTGGCGCGGGGCCAGATCGATGCCGCGGTCCGTCTCGTAGCTGGTAACCACAAGTCGCGTGCCGCGGAGAGCTCGCTCACTCATGAATCGTGCCTCCCGGGCTTGTCGCCCACAGGACAGGTGTCGCTGTCGTCGTCTTCCGGTCAACGTCCGGTCGGCGGTAAAGATTCCCGTAGCGGGTCATGCGTCGCCGTCGTGCCGCCCCTTGTTGTACCCACCAGTGCCCGGTTTGTCACATCTGGCGATGGATGTCATCCCACGTTTTCGCTTCTGTGACACGCCGTGACGGTCCGGCTGGCAGACCAACGGCGTACACTACCGCGCTTTCACTTCCACGTCTAAATACGCTCCGGCACGGGGTTCCCCGCCTCGGCGACGGCCCTGCGCACGGGCACCCTCGCGAGCAGCGCGAAGCCGATCACGAAGAAGACGACCAGCGAGAGAATCGCGTCCCGGTAGCTGCCGGTGACCTGATAGGCGAGGCCGAACACCAGGGGCCCCAGCCAGCTCAGCCCGCGGTCGCTCATCTCGTACGCGGCGAAGTACTCGGCCTCCTTGCCGCGCGGCACCAGATGCGAGAAGAGCGAGCGCGACAGCGCCTGGCTCCCGCCGAGCACCATGCCGATCGCGGCGGCGAGGGCGAAGAACCAGACCGGAGCCTTCGCGGGCAGGAAGTACCCGGCCGCCAGGATCACCGTCCAGACGGCGAGCGAGGCGAGAATCGTTCGTTTGGCCCCGTGGGTCCGGGCCAGCCGGCCCATCCCCAGCGCGCCCACGACCGCCAGGACCTGGACCAGCAGCACGGCCGTGATCAGGGTCGTCTGGTCGAGGCCCAGCTCCTCGGAGCCGTAGATCGACGCCTGGGAGATCACCGTCTGCACGCCGTCGTTGTAGATCAGATAGGCGAGCAGGAAGGAGAGCGTCAGGGGATGGCGGCGCATGTCGCGCAAGGTGGCCATGAGCTGGCGCCACCCGGTGCCGACCGAGCCCTCGCCCGCGCGGGCGGCGTCCCTCGTGACCCGCCGGTCCCGCAGCCTGCTCAGCGGCACGAGCGTGAAGGCCCCCCACCAGACACCGGCGGACGCCAGACAGATCCGTACCGCGGTCGACTCCGAGACGCCGAACGACTCGTGACCGGTGTAGAGGATCAGGTTCAGTACGAGGACGAAGGCGCCCGAGGTGTAGCCGAAGGCCCAGCCGCGCGAGGACACGGCGTCGCGCTCCTCGGGCGTGGCTATCTGCGGCAGATAGGCGTTGTAGAGGGCCATGGAGACCGACAGGGACGCGTTCGCCACGATCAGCAGGACGACGCCCAGCAGATACCGGTCGCCGTCCAGGAAGAACATGCCGGCGGTGGCCGCCGCACCCACATAGGCCGCCGCCGCGAGCAGCGGCTTCTTCCGCCCCGTCCGGTCCGCCGCCGCGCCGGCCAGCGGCATCAGCAGCACCGCCAGCACGATCGAGACGGACACCGAGTACGCGAAGACCGAACCGGCCCGCACCGGGACGCCCAGCGGATGGACGAAACCGTCGGCGTCGGCGGCGGCCTTCGCGACGGAGGTCAGATACGGCCCGAGGAAGACGGTGACGACGCTCGTCGAGTAGACGGAGCACGCGAAGTCGTAGAAGTACCAGCCGCGCTGCTCGCGTATTCGGCCCGTCTCGTCGTCCGTCAGGTCAGCGGTGTCGGCGGTCACCCGCGCGCCCCCTCATTCGTCCCGGTGGGGGACATCCGTAACCGTCAGTGCCAGACCCCGCGCTCGGTGAACACCGTGCGCAGCGTCTCCAGTCGATCGGTCATGATGCCATCCACTCCGAGGTCCAGGAGCGCGTGCATCCGGTCAGCCTCGTTGACCGTCCAGACATGTACCTGGAGGCCCCGTTCGTGCGCCGTCCGTACGAAGCGTCGGTCGACCACCGGGATCCCGCTCTGGTGCTGCGGGACCTGTGCGCACACGGCGCCGTCGCGGACCGGCGCGGGCGCCCCGTACGAGCGCAGCCGCAGGCCGAGCACCCCGCGCACGCCGTACGACGTGGCCAGCCGGGGGCCCGCGAGGCGGTGGGCGCGCGAGACGCGCGCCTCCGAGAAGGAGCCCACGCACACCCGGTCCCAGGTGTCCGTACGGCGGATCAGATCGATCAGCGGGCGGAGCGCGGGCTCCGCCTTCATGTCGACGTTCCAGCGGGCGTCGGGGAACTCCTCCAGAAGATCCTCGAAGAGCGCGAGCGGTTCCCCGCCGCCGACCCTGGCCCGGCCGACCTCGCTCCACGGCAGCTCGGAGATCCGGCCGCGCAGATCGGTGACCCGGTCGAGGGTCGAGTCGTGGAACGCGACGAGCCGGCCGTCGGCCGTGGTGTGCACGTCGGTCTCGAAGTAGCGGTAACCGAGCGCGGCGGCGCGCCGGAACGCCGCCGCCGTGTTCTCGATCCCGTCGGCGGCGCCGCCTCGGTGGGCGAACGGGATCGGCGACGGATGGTCCAGATAGGGATGCCGTACGGGAGTCACGGCCGCAGTATGACCTGCCCGGGGGAACCCCCGGCGACGACCGTGCCGCCGTCCGCCGACGGCGGGACGACGAAGACGCGCAGGAAGAGCTGGGCGAGCGGCCCTATCGACAGCGCGTAGGCGACCGTCCCGATCCCGACGGAGCCGCCGAGGACGAAGCCCGTGGCGACGACCGCCACCTCGATCGCCGTACGGACCAGCCGCACCGACCGGCCGGTGAGCCGGTGCAGGCCCGTCATCAGGCCGTCGCGGGGGCCGGGGCCGAGCCGGGCGGCGATGTAGAGGCCCGTGGCCACGCCGTTGAGGACGATGCCGGCGACGAGCAGCGGGATCTGTACGGCGAGGCCGTGCCCGTCCGGGACGAGGGCCAGTGCGGCGTCCATCGCGATGCCGACCACGAAGACGTTGGAGACCGTGCCGAGCCCGGGGCGCTGGCGGATCGGGATCCACAGCAGCAGCACGACCGCGCCGACGACGATCGAGACGACGCCCATGGTCAGGCCGGTGCGCTCGGACAGGCCCTGGTGCAGCACACCCCAGGGCTCCAGCCCGAGGCCGCCTCTGACCAGCAGGGCCGAGCTCAGGCCGTAGAGGGTCAGACCCACGTAGAGCTGGAGCAGCCGGCGCGGGAGCCGCTTCTTACGGAGAACGGGTCTGCTGGGCAAGGTGCGGTCCTTCGGAGGTGGAACGAGTGGACTGGGCTGTGTCACTCTGTGGCTGGGTGGCGACGGTCAACCATGGCCAATTCGAGGAAGGTGGACTGGTTTCCATGACGCAGTGGACTTCGGCGGTGGGGGCGGCCCAGCTCGCACGACAGCTCAACGCCCAGCAGTCCCGGCCCGCCGGCCCCGGAACCCGTAAGCCGCCCGCCTACCGCGCCCTCGCCGACGGTGTACGGCTGCTCGTCCTCGAAGGCCGCGTCCCGGTCGCCGCCCGCCTTCCCGCCGAACGCGAGCTCGCCCTCGCGCTCTCCGTGAGCCGTACGACGGTGGCCGCCGCGTACGAGGCGCTGCGCGCCGAGGGGTTCCTGGAGTCCCGCAGAGGCGCCGGGAGCTGGACCGCCGTCCCGGCGGGGAACCCGCTGCCCGCGCGGGGCCTCGAACCGCTGCCGCCGGACTCCCTCGGCTCCATGATCGACCTCGGCTGCGCGGCCCTGACCGCGCCCGAGCCCTGGCTCACCCGCGCCGTACAGGGCGCGCTGGAGGAACTGCCGCCGTACGCCCACACCCACGGCGACTACCCGGCGGGACTGCCCGCGCTGCGCCAGACGCTCGCCGACCGGTACACCGCGCGCGGCATCCCGACCATGCCCGAGCAGATCATGGTCACCACCGGCGCCATGGGCGCGATCGACGCGATCTGTCATCTCTTCGCCGGGCGCGGCGAGCGCGTCGCCGTCGAGTCGCCCAGCTACGCGAACATCCTCCAACTGATGCGTGAGGCCGGCGCCCGGCTCGTCCCCGTCGCCATGGCCGAAGGGCTGGCGGGCTGGGACCTGCCACGCTGGCGCCAGGTGCTGCGGGAGGCCGCGCCCCGGCTCGCCTACGTCGTCGCCGACTTCCACAACCCGACGGGCGCCCTGGCCACCGAGGACCAGCGCAGGGCGCTGGTCGAGGCCGCGCGGTCGGCGGGGACCGTGCTCGTCGTCGACGAGACGATGTCGGAGCTCTCTCTGGACGGCGACCTGCCCGGTGCCGAACCGCCGCCGCCGGTCTGCGCCTTCGACCCCGCCGGCAGCACCGTCCTCACCGTCGGCTCCGCCAGCAAGGCCTTCTGGGCGGGGATGCGCATCGGCTGGGTACGGGCCGCGCCCGAGGTCATCCGCTCACTGGTCGCCGCCCGCGCCTACGCCGACCTCGGCACACCCGTACTGGAACAGCTCGCCATCAACTGGCTCATGGGCACCGGCGGCTGGGAGCGGGCGGTCGACATCCGGCGCGCCCAGGCGGCGGAGAACCGCGACGCGCTGGTGGCCGCCGTCCGCAGGGAGCTGCCGAGCTGGGAGTTCGACGTGCCGCGTGGCGGGCTGACGCTCTGGGTGCGCACCGGCGGACTCTCGGGCTCGCGGATCGCCGAGCTGGGCGAGCGGGTCGGGGTCCGGGTGCCGGGCGGGCCGCGCTTCGGGGTCGACGGGGCCTTCGAGGGATACGTGCGGCTGCCGTTCACCGTCGGCGGCCCCGTCGCCGACGAGGCCGCCGTGCGGCTGGCGGCGGCCGCGCGCCTCGTGGAGAGCGGCGCGCGCGCCGGCACGGACGCGCCGCGCACGTTCGTCGCCTGACCGGCGCCTCGCGTCTGCGGCGGGTCGGTCAGCCCTCGGCCGGTACGACGGTGGGCATCGGCGCCGGGCTCTGGCGCTGCTGCCGAGGCTGGGGATGCGCCTGGTCCGGGGTCTGCGCCTGTGCTTGCGGTGGTGGGCCGGGCTCCGCGTCCGGTGCCCCGGTGGCGGCGGGGGCCGATCCGTGGAGAGGCGTGTGCCGGTCCGGCAGCAGCTCCAGGACCGCCCTTCGGTGTGCGTCGCTCGTGGCGTCGTCGTACGGATCGGGCGTCGCCGGGACCTGGAGCCTGAGCACCGGTCCGGCGCCGAGCCGCGCGTAGCCCCGGCCGGTGGGGATGTCCGGCGCGGGGATGGTGCGCGGCGGCGCGCCGAGGACCGATTCCAGCTCCCCGCGCGAGGCGGCGCCCAGCACGACCCGGGCGCGGGTGTGCGTCCGTACGGTCCGGCTGAGCGCGTCCAGGGTCTCGAACTGTTCCGCCACGACCACCGTCACATTCGCGGCCCTGCCGTGCCGCAACGGCACCTGGAGCAGCTCCTGCGGATCGGGCCGCCCGTCGGCGGCGGCGACATGGGCGAGGGCGCTCGGCCGGTCCAGCAGGAGCCAGAGCGGGCGCTTGGTGTCCTCGGGCACGGCGTGACCCGACTGCCGGGCCCGGTTGGCGGCGATCAGCCGTCGCTCCGTCTCGTTGGCGGCCCATTCGAGACCGGCCAGCGCGCCCGACAGACCGCGTTCCACGGCGAGAACGCCCGTACGCCCGTCGAGGCTGGCGTACTCACCGGTCCCGTTGCCCTCCACGATCACGACGTCGCCGTGCGCGAGCGCCTGGAGGGCGATCGAGCGGAGCAGACTCGTGGTGCCGCTCCCCGCGCGCCCGACGGCGAGCAGATGGGGCTCGGTCGAGCGGGCGCCCGTACGCCAGACCACCGGAGGGGCGTCACGGTTCTCGTCGCCCTCCCTGACCGGGACGGTGCGCCGGACCGCGCCGGCGTCGGTGAAGCCGAGCACGGTCTCGCCGGGAGCGGTGACGAAGCGCTGGGCGGCGATACCGGTGGGAAGCGGGGGCAGCACGCTCATCACGAGCTCGTTGCCCTCCTCGTCCCATTCGAAGAGATACTCCCTGCCGCGCCCGGACTTCGCGTACAGCAGATGCTCGATCCGTACGCGGGAGGAGTAGTCACCGTCCATGAAGTACGGCGGGTACGACACCCGCAGCCGGGTGAGACGCCCGTCGGCGTCGAACTCGTACTCGTCGAAGGCCTTCTCCCACTCCCCGCCATGGGCGAAGAGCGGATTCGGGTCGTCCGGCAGGGAGAAGTACGGCACCAGCGCCTCGTAGAGAGAACGCAGGCGCTGAAGCTCCGCCTCGGACGGCCCGGACCGGGACGGCGAACGGTCACGGCCCTGCCAGCCGGCCACCGCCATCACCGAGATGAGGGCGAGCAGCGGTCCGTACGGGACGAGCGCGACCACCAGGACGAGCGCCCCGACCAGGAACAGCGCGGGACCACGCCGGTCCTTGGGGGTCGCCGCCCATTTCCGCCGTCCCGCGCCGGCCAGCAGCCGCAGACCACGGGTGATCGTGATCAGCGGATGGAGGACGTCGGTGGCGCTGTCGGCGGCCGAGCGGGCCATCTCTCGGCTGCGAGCGATGTGAGCGCTGCCGCTGCTCAGAATGCGGGGGAGTGGTCGCCGGGCCACGTCGGTCTCCTGAAGGTGCGGAAGGTGCTGGAGGGAGGGAAGGCGGTCAGAACTTGATCCCGCCCAGTAGGCCGGCGAGGCTGGCGCCTCCGGCCGTGATGCTCGGGGCGATGGCCGTGCCCGCGAGATAGAAGCCGAAGAGTGCGCAGACGAGCGCGTGTGATGCCTTGAGTCCGTCCTTCCTGAAGAAGAGGAAGACGATGATTCCGAGCAGCACGACGCCTGACATGGACAGGATCATGAGGGGTTCTCCTGGGTGAGGGGGACAGTCACCATGAGTTCTTCCATGCTCACAGTAAGTATCTATGTGATAAAAGGTGCAAGTGAGTGAAATTCCTGGAATATCACTTGACCGGCCGACAGGCGCGTCCCGCGCGCCGCTTGCTACGGCCTCTGTCGCCCCGGAGCGGCCTACGGGGCAGTAATCTGTCGATTCACCCGTACGGCGCCGCAGTCGTGCGTCCCAGGTCAGCGGCATGAGAGGCGGTACACCGATGAGCGAGGCCCCGGGCGCCACCGGTGGTGCTCCCGACAGCGACGTCGTCGAACTGGCGACCAAGGTCTTCGACCTCGCGCGCCGCGGCGAGACCGAGACGCTCGCCGCCTACGTCGACGCCGGTGTCCCCGCGAACCTCACCAACGACCGGGGCGACTCCCTGGTCATGCTCGCCGCGTACCACGGCCACGCACCCGCCGTCGCGGCCCTGCTCTCACGCGGCGCGGACGCCGACCGGGCCAACGACCGGGGGCAGACACCGCTGGCCGGCGCCGTCTTCAAGGGGGAGGACGCCGTCATCCGCGAGCTGCTCGACGGAGGGGCCGATCCGGCCGCCGGAACGCCCTCCGCCGTGGATACGGCGCGGATCTTCGGGAAGACGGACCTGCTGGAGCTCTTCGGAGCACGGTGAAGGGAGGCGTCGTAAATGTGGTCGCGGTGGCGAAATGGGTGGGTCATCATGACGTCGGGCCCGGAAGGGGCCACCGACGAGAGGCAGAGGAAGATGGTCTACACCAAGCAGGAGACGACGGTCGAGCGATGTTGTCGCGCGGCCTAGGGCGTGTTTTGAAAGTAGCGTCGTCCGCCCGGAGGGCGGGGCTCGCGGCGTCTGGTGCGTGCGATCGCAAGGCGGAGGATCACTCTCGTACCGGGCGTACTCGGGCGACTCCGACAACGCAGGGAGCGTGCGTGCCAGGCGTCGCGAGCCAGACGGGACTTTCAAAAAGCGCCCAGGGCAGCCTAGGCATCCCCACCCCCCGGTTGCGTCGACAGCTTGATGTGAGGCTCTCCCCATGTTCGATCCAGTCATAGCGCCGAGCGGCACACTGCTCGGCCTGCTGCAAAGGGGGCGCGGCGACGGCACACTGCACGCGCTGGCCGCACCCCGTGCCGAGGCGCTCAACGCCCTCAACCACTGCGTCACGAACGACCCGCGCCACGACTGGCAGGTCGAGAACCGCTCCCTGTACTACGCACGGCTCTACCTGGACCTCCACGGAGATCTCGAACCGCTCGAACACCATCTCTTCCGTACCGAGGACCACTTCGACACCGAGGAGTCCCGTACCGGGCTCTCCCTCGCCGTACTGGGCCACCTCGCCTCCTACGGAAGGGACGACGCCCTCGCGCTCCTGCGCCGGTACGCCGCCTCCGGATCCAACTGGACCTGGGCGCTCGACGAACTGGCCCTGCGCGACGACGACCCGGGTCTGCGATCACTCGCCCCCCGGATCCTCGCCAGATTCCCCACCACACCCGAGGGCGACGCGGAGCTCGCCACCGCCCTCCAGGGCGCGTTCGAACCCCGGCCCTGGCGGCTCTGGGCCGACGACCCGCGCGAGGCCGTCGCCGCCCGCGTCAGGGCCGCCCAGGAACAGGGCTCCTTCGACCGATGGCAGCAGCAGCTGCGGCCCAGCGGACCTCGCCCCGGCTGGAGCGTCCAAGCCGTCTTCGAATGGGCCCAGGACGGCCTCGAACGCGGCACGACCCTGCACGTGCCCGCCGCCCGATGCCTGACCGCGGTCGCCGGACCCGACGACCGCGCCGAGATCGTCGAGGCCGGACGCAGCGGCCCCGACGGCGCGCGCTCCGCGGCGCTCCACTATCTCGCCGAGGCCCGCGATCCCGCCGTGCTCGACCTGATCGAGACCGCGGCGGCCGACCCGTCGGAGAGTCTCGCGGGAGCCGCCGTCGCCGCCTTCGAGCGGATGTGCGGCGAGGCCGCCGTCGACCGGGCGCGCGGCTGGGTCCACCGGCCCGACGCCCTCGGAGCCTCGGCCGCGGGTGTTCTCGCCGCCCGGGGCGGCCCGCAGGACACCCAGCTGGTGCTCGGCGCGCTCCGGGAGGCCGTACGGTCCGAAGGGCCCGACACGCCGCGCCTGTGGACCCTCGTGGACGGCACCGGACGGCTCGGCATCGGCTGCGCGGCGCCCGTACTGCGCCATGTCTACCGCGAGACCGCCTCCTCACAGCTGCGCGGCCGTACGGCCAGGGCGCTGGCGGCCACCGACCCCTCCTTCCCCACGGGATTCGCCGTCGAATGCCTCTGGGACTGCGAGGAGACGACCAGAGAGGTCGCCGCGCGCCACGCCGAGACCGGAGACGTACGGGTGGCCGACAGGCTGCGCCGCCTAGCCGCGGATCCGGCCGAGGAGGCCGAGGTGCAGACCGCCGTACGGAGCCGGATCGGGCCCGACGCGCCCGCCGTCTGAAGCGTGCTCCGCCCGGCGGCGCGCCGGGCGGAACACGACCTCTCCGGGCACTCTTTCCGGCCGGCCGCCGGGTTCTACCGGGCAGGTGTGACCAGACGGGTTCCAGCAGGTGAATCGCCCGGCGCACGCTGGTTGCGATCAGGGGCGCGAACGGTCGGACGGTGGCTGAAGTTCCACTGAGGCGTCCGAAACACCAATGCTCACGGGACGTTTTCCACGCGGAAAGATCCACGTTGGCGGGACCACCCTCGGTACGGCGAGAACACGGGTATGCGTGTCGTCATCGTCACTGAATCCTTCCCGCCCGATGTGAACGGCGTGGCGCACTGCGCCCTCCAGACCGCCCGGCACCTCGTCGCACGCGGCCATGACCCGCTCGTCATCGCACCGGCCTCCTCCGCTGCCGCGTCAGCGGCCGCCGAGGCGGCCACCTCCCCGTCCTCCTCCGCCTCTTTCTCCCCGTCCCCGAGCACCACCTCTCCCCGTTCGACCTCTCCCCGCAGCGCCTCTCCCCGCACGATCGACTCCGACGCGCCATGCCCCGTGGTGCGTATCCCGTCCCTGCCCCTGCCCGGCTATCCCCAGGTACGCGTCGCCCTCCCGAGCCGCAGGGTCGCCGCGACCCTCGCGGCGCACCGGGCGGACGTCGTGCACCTCGCCGGGCCGTTCGTCCTCGGTGTACGCGGCATGGCCGCCGCCGCACGGCTCGGTATCCCCGCCGTCGCCGTCTACCAGACCGACCTGGCCGGCTACGCGCGTACCTACATGGGCGCGGGCGAGGCGGCCGCCTGGCGGCGGCTGCGCGCCGTGCACAGCGCGGCGGACCGCACGCTCGCCCCGTCCAGCGCGGCCATGAAGGACCTGGAGGAGCACCGCGTACCGCGCGTCCGGCTCTGGCCGCGCGGCGTGGACACCGTCAGGTTCCGGCCCGACCTGCGCGACGACGAACTGCGCCGCCGTCTCGCGCCCAACGGCGAGATGATCGTCGGGTACGTCGGCAGGCTCGCGCCGGAGAAGCACGTCGAACTCCTCTCCGGCGCCTGCGGGCTGCCCGGCGTCCGTGTCGTGATCGTCGGAGACGGGCCGAGCGAGCCGTCCCTGCGCGCGACACTCCCCGGCGCCGTGTTCCTCGGCCGCCGGACCGGTGACGAACTGGCGCGGATCTTCGCCTCGTTCGACGTCTTCGCCCACACCGGGCCGTACGAGACGTTCTGCCAGACCGTCCAGGAGGCCATGGCCAGCGGCACTCCGGTGGTCGCGCCCGCGGCGGGCGGACCGCTCGACCTGGTCGACCACGGCCGTACGGGGCTGCTGGTGCCGCCCCACGACGCACGGGCGGTCACCGGTGCCGTACGGGACCTCCAGGCCGACCCGGAGCTGCGCGCCTCCTACGGACGCACGGCGCGGGCCATGGTCGAGGGCCGTACCTGGGCGGCGGTGGGCGACCAACTGCTCGACCACTACGCCGAGGTGCTCAGCGCCCGCACGGCGGTGGTCGCATGAGCGGCACGGGAGACTCCGGCGGCCTGCGGATCGTACGGCTGGCCAACTTCGTGACCCCGGCCTCCGGTGGCCTCAGGACCGCGCTCCAGGAGCTCGGGACCGGCTACCTGGCCGCCGGGCACGAACCTGTCCTCATCGTCCCGGGCGAGCGCCCGAGCGACGTGGACACGGCACAGGGCCGGGTGATCACCCTGGCCGGGGCGGTACTGCCCGGCACGGGCGGCTACCGGGTGCTGACCAACCGCCGGCGCCTGAGCGCCCTGCTCGAATCCCTCGCGCCGGACCGCCTGGAAGTCTCCGACCGCACCACCCTGCGGTGGACGGGCCAGTGGGCGCGCCGTCGCCGAATACCCTCGGTCATGGTCTCCCACGAGACGGCCGACGGTGTGCTGCGCACCTGGGGAGTACCGGACTCGGCGGCCGAACGGGCCGCCGACCGGCTCAACAAGCGCAGCGCCTGGGCGTACTCACGGATCGTCTGCACCACCGAGTGGGCCGAGCGTGAGTTCGTCCGGATCGGCGCGCGCAACGTGGTGCGCGCGCCCCTCGGTGTCGACCTGGTGCGGTGCCGGCCGGACCGGCGCCGCGAGGCCCTGCGCGCGAAGTACACGCGCGACGCCGACGTCCTGCTGCTGCTCTGCTCGCGGCTCTCCGTGGAGAAGCGCCCGGCCGCCGCCGTCGACGCCCTCCAGGCGCTCATCGGCCGGGGTGTCCGGGCGTCGCTGGTGGTGGCCGGGGACGGCCCTCTGGCGGGAATGCTGGCCCGCCGGGCGCGGGAGCGCCGGCTGCCCGTGGAGTTCCTCGGGCATGTGAGCGACCGGGAGGAGCTGGCGGACCTCCAGGCCTCCGCGGACATCTGTCTGGCTCCCGGACCGGCCGAGACGTTCGGCCTGTCCGCGCTCGAAGCCCTCGCCAGCGGCACCCCCGTGGTCTCCAGCGCGACGTCCGCGCTCCCGGAGATCCTCGGCGAGGCGGGCTGCACGGCCGCGGACACGCCGAGGGCGTTCGCCGACGCCGTGCAGGAACTCCTCGCCCGTCCGGAGGCCGGTCGGCGCGCCGCCGCGCGGGCGCGGGCCGAACTCTTCAGCTGGGACCGCGCGGTGGCGGCCTTCCTGGAGGCCCACGAGGCGCCGGCCGTGGTGGGACAGGACGCGCTGCCGGCGGAGAGGTCCGTCGCCGGGGCGTCCGGTGGCAACGGGACAGCGGGGGGCGCCGTCGTGCCGCCCGCCGCCACGGGGGCAGCCGTCGTGGGCACGTCCGTGCCGTTCGTGCCCGCCGTCCTGCCGGTGGCATCGGAATCGCCCGTCGCCGCGTCGGCCGTGCCGTCGGCGGCGTCAGTCCCGTCCGTGCCGTCAGTGCCGTTCGTCCCGCGCCTCCCGGTCGCCACCTCCGTGACGTCCCTTTCGGCGGCGCCGGTCCGGCCCCCGAACGGCGGTGTGTCATGACCGTGTACGCGAACCCCGGGGCGCCCCCCGAGGCCGCCGTCCCCGCGGGGCCCTCCGTACCGAGGCCGCTGCGGTTCGCCGCCCTCGGCGACTCGCTCACCGCGGGCGTGGGGGACCGCGTGGACGGCGGCTGGCGCGGCTGGGCCGCGCTGCTCGCCGAGGCGCTCCCGCCGGCCGACGGAGACGTCGGCCGGCCGGCGGGGCGGCCCGTCGCCCGGCAGACGGGGCGCCCGGGCCGCAGGGCGAAGGCCGGGACCGTGGCCGAACCCGCCCCCACCTTCCGCAACTTCGCCACCAGCGGCGCCCTGACCCGCCACGTACGCGAGCGGCAGGCCCCGGCCGCGCTCGCCTTCGCGCCCGACATCGCCTCCGTCGTCGTAGGCGTCAACGACACCCTCCGCCGTGCCTTCGACATCGTCGCCATCGCCCGGGCGCTCGACGAGGTCTGCGCGGCCCTCACCGCGCGTGGCACGGTGCTCCTCACCGCCTGCCTCCCGGACCCGGGCATCATGCTCGGCCTGCCCGCGCCGCTCGCGAGACCGCTCGCGCGCAGACAGCGCGCGGTCAACGCCCTGTCCCACGAGCTCTCCGCGCGGTACGGCGCCGTCCATCTGCACGCCGCCGACCCCGAGTGGGTTGCCGACCGCACCCTGTGGAGCGCCGACCGGCTGCACCCCGGCGAACGCGGCCACCGGATGATCGCCGCCCAGTTCCACGCCATGCTCACCGCGCGCGGCCTGACCCTGGGTCCGCCACCGCCCCAGGAGCCCGAACGGCCGCAGCCCTCACGGACGGAGGCGCTGCTCTGGATGGCGACGGCGGGCGCCGCCTGGATGGTGCGGAGAAGCACCGATCTGCTGCCCGAGCTGCTGTGGCTGGCGGGCTCCGAGATGCGCCACCTGGCGCGCGGAACCTCACCCCGTCTCGACGCGCGCGCGGAGCACGCCCTGTCCCGTGCCCTGACATCGCTGCCGCCCGTCACTCCCCTTGCCAGAATGAGGGAATGAATGGGCCCTGGGAGTTCTGGATCGACCGTGGCGGCACTTTTACCGACGTGGTGGGGCGCAGGCCCGACGGACGTCTCGTCACCAGGAAGCTTCTCTCGCACAATCCGGAGCAGTACGACGACGCCGCGGTGGCCGGGATCCGGCTGCTGCTCGGCGTAGCACAGGACGATCCGGTTCCCGCGGACCGGATCGCCCAGGTGAAGATGGGCACCACCGTCGCCACCAACGCGCTTCTGGAGCGCCGTGGCGAGCCGACCGTCCTTCTGATCACCGAGGGCTTCGGCGACGCCCTGCGGATCGCCTATCAGAACCGGCCCCGCCTCTTCGACCGTCACATCGTGCTGCCGGAGGCCGTACACGAACGCGTCATCGAGGTCCCCGAACGCGTGGACGCCCACGGCGCCACCGTACGGCCGCTGGACACGGAGGCCGTCGCCGCGCGGCTGCGGGAGGCGTACGACGACGGCTTCCGCAGCGCCGCCGTCGTCCTCATGCACGGCTACCGCCACCCCGCGCACGAGGCCGCCGTCGCCGAGGCCGCCCGCGCCGCCGGCTTCAGCCAGGTCAGCTGCTCCCACGAAGTCAGCCCGCTGATCAAACTGGTGCCGCGCGGCGACACCACCGTCGTGGACGCCTACCTCTCCCCGATCCTGCGGCGCTACGTCGACGAGATCGCCACTCAGCTCCGCTCCATCCGGCTGATGTTCATGCAGTCCAACGGAGGGCTGCGCGAGGCCGCCCACTTCCGTGGGAAGGACGCGGTGCTGTCCGGCCCGGCGGGCGGTGTCGTCGGCATGGCCCGTACGTCGGGACAGGCCGGCTTCCACCGCGTCGTCGGCTTCGACATGGGCGGCACGTCGACCGATGTCTCCCACTACGCCGGTGAGTTCGAGCGCGAGCTGGGCACCCAGGTCGCCGGCGTCCGGATGCGGGCGCCCATGATGAGCATCCACACCGTCGCGGCCGGCGGCGGCTCCGTGCTGCACTTCGACGGGCAGCGCTACCGCGTGGGGCCCGACTCGGCGGGCGCCGTGCCGGGCCCCGCCTGCTACCGCCGGGGCGGCCCGCTGACCGTCACCGACGCCAACGTGATGCTCGGCCGGGTCCAACCCGCCCACTTCCCCGCGGTGTTCGGACCCGACGGCGACCAGCCGCTCGACGCCGAGGTGGTGCGCGAGCGCTTCGCCGCGCTCGCCGCCGAGGTCGAGCAGGCCACCGGTGTACGGCGCGAGCCGGCCGAGGTCGCGGCCGGCTTCCTGGAGATCGCCGTGCTGAACATGGCGAACGCCGTCAAGAAGATCTCCGTCCAGCGCGGGCACGACATCACCCAGTACGCCCTCACCAGCTTCGGCGGCGCCGGCGGCCAGCACGCGTGCGCCGTCGCGGACGCGCTCGGCGTCGACACGGTCATCGTGCCGCCGCTCGCCGGGGTCCTCTCCGCGTACGGCATCGGGCTCGCCGACGCCACCGCCATGCGCGAGCAGTCGGTGGAGGCCGAACTGGGCGCGGTGGAGGGCGGCGACGCGGACGGGGGCGAGGCGGAAGCCGGCGGAACCGAAGCCGGAGGGGGCACGCTCGGGCGGGTCCGGGAACTCTGCGCCGAACTCGCGGAGCGCACCCGCGCCGAACTGCGCGCCGACTCCGTCCCGGACGACGCGATCACCACCCACGCGCGCGTGCTGCTCCGTTACGCCGGGACGGACGCCGGCCTCGCCGTCCCCCTCGACGGCGTCGCCGAGATGACGGCGGCCTTCGAGAGCGAACACCGCTCGCGCTACGCCTTCACCATGGACAAGCCCTTGGTGGTCGAGGCCGTGTCGGTCGAAGCCGTCGGCAAGGCCGCGTCGCACGGCGAATACGCCGCGCGGACCACCTCGGTGGAAGGCGACGGCGAGGGCGGGCCCGTACGGCCGGCGACCGTGTCGATGTTCGTCGACGGCACCGAGCGCGACCGCCCGCTCCACCAGCGCGCCGACCTGCGCACCGGCGACACCGTCGACGGTCCCGCGATGATCGCCGAGGACGACGCGACGACCGTCGTGGACGCGGGCTGGCAGGCGGAGGTCGGCGACCTCGGGCATCTGCTCCTGACCCGTGTGACCCCCCGCCCCACCCGTGTCGCGGCGGGCACGGACGTGGACCCGGTACTGCTGGAGGTCTTCAACAACCTCTTCATGGCGATCGCCGAGCAGATGGGCGTACGGCTGGAGAACACCGCCCACTCCGTCAACATCAAGGAGCGGCTCGACTTCTCCTGCGCCCTCTTCGACGCCGAGGGCAATCTGATCGCCAACGCGCCCCACATCCCCGTCCACCTCGGTTCCATGGGCGAGTCCATCAAGGAGGTGCTCAAGCGCGACCAGGACTCGCTCCGCCCCGGCGACGTCTACGCCGTCAACGACCCCTACCACGGAGGCACCCATCTGCCGGACGTGACGGTCGTGACGCCCGTCTTCGACGAACAGGGCGAACAACTGCGCTTCCTGGTCGCCTCGCGCGGCCACCACGCGGAGATCGGCGGCATCACACCCGGCTCGATGCCCGCCTTCAGCCGGACCATCCACGAGGAGGGCGTGCTCTTCGACAACTGGCTGCTCGTACGCGACGGCAGACTCCGCGAGACCGAGACACGGCAACTGCTCGCCGACGCGCCGTACCCCTCCCGCGACCCGGACACCAACCTCGCCGACCTGCGCGCCCAGATCGCCGCCAACGAGAAGGGCATCGCCGAACTGCGGCGCATGACCGAGCAGTTCGGCTACGACGTCGTCGACGCCTACATGGGCCACGTCCGGCGCAACGCGGAGGAGTCCGTACGCCGTATCGTCGCCGGACTGAGCGACGGCGACTACCGCTACGAGACCGACAACGGCGCGGTCATCCAGGTCGCCGTGCGTGTCGACCGCGAGGCCCGCAGCGCCGTCGTCGACTTCACCGGGACCTCACCTCAGCAGGAAGGCAACTTCAACGCGCCCCGGTCCGTGGTCATGGCAGCTGTCCTCTACGTCTTCAGGACACTGGTCGCCGACGACATCCCGCTCAACAGCGGCTGTCTGGCGCCCCTCGACGTACGGGTGCCCGACGACTCGATGCTGTCGCCGACCTACCCCGCGGCGACCGTGGCGGGCAACGTGGAGACCTCACAGGCCGTGACGGGGGCGCTGTACGCGGCGCTCGGCGTCCAGGCCGAGGGCTCCGGCACGATGAACAACCTCACCTTCGGCAACGAACGCGTCCAGTACTACGAGACGGTGGCCAGCGGATCGGGCGCGGGGGAGGGCTTCGACGGCGCCGACGCCGTCCAGACCCATATGACCAACTCCCGCCTCACCGACCCCGAAGTGCTCGAATGGCGCTATCCGGTGCGGGTCGACGGATTCTCCGTGAGGGAGGGCAGCGGCGGGAGCGGCCGATGGCACGGCGGGGACGGAGTCGTACGGCGCATCCGCTTCCTGGAGCCCATGACGGTGACGCTGCTGACCGGACACCGCACCGTGCGGCCGTACGGCATGGCGGGCGGTGGGCCCGGTGAACTCGGCGCCAACGAGGTGGAGCGGGCCGACGGGTCCCGTACCCCGCTGAAGGGCGTCGACTCCGCGGACGTCGCCGTGGACGACGTACTGGTGCTGCGCACCCCTGGCGGCGGGGGATACGGCACGCCCGGGTGAACTCGGAGGGCCCGGCGGGCCGGTGACGGTCCGCCGCGCCCGGCACCGGCCCGCCGGGGCCCCTGGGGCTTCTGCGTCGTTTCGACCGTTGTCAGTCCGAGGACCTAATCTGTTCAGCGTGACTTCGCCTGCCTCGACGGACCCTGTTCCGCCCCAGCTCAGCGCGGGGCCGCGGCTCGCCCAGGGCCCGGCCGCCGACGAGGGGCTGGCGCGACGGCTGCGCGCGCTCGCGTGCACGGCGCCGCTGCACGACCTGGACACCCGCAAGGCCAATCTCGCGGGGGAGTACTCCGTCTACGCGATGGCGGAGGTCGCGCTCGCGGCGATCGACCTCGTGACGCTCAACATGGACTTCGACACCGGCGCGGACCACGAGCAGATAGTGGCCAGACTCCTGCCGCGCGTCGCGGCCCAGGCACCGCACCGCCCGGCCAGCGAACACGAGCGGGTGGCCCGCTGGGTGCTGGAGAATCTGATCAACGTCGGCAGCGTCGACCGCGGATTCCGCGCGGTGTACGGCACGTTCGGCGCCGACGGCGTCTACACCCGGCGGGACTACGACTTCAAACTGATCGAGGAGGTCCCCGGCCAGGGCGGGAGCGTCTATCTGCGCACCACCGACGAAGCGGTCAACGTGCTGGTGGGCGCGTTGGACACGGACGTCACCAGCGCGCAGATCGCTGCCGAGGTCAAGCTGGAGGTGCTGATCAACAGAGGGCGGCTCGCCGACGCCCAACTCGCCGCCGAACAGGCGCGTTACCGCACCGTGCAGTACGCGGAGACGCTGCGCAGGACCCTGGAGGCGACGCGGCGCAACGTCCGCGCGGTCGACTGGCTCAACGCCGTGCCCGACATGATCGCCGAAGCGCTCGACCATGTCGCCGACCGGTACCGCCACGAGAACGCGATCCTCAACAACATCCGCCGGTCACGGGACGAGGCGGAGACCGGCGCCGACCCGAAGACGGCCGAGCACAAGCGGCGCGCCGCCGAACTGGTCGACATAGTCAAGGACTGCATCCGCCGGCACACCCAGCTCCAGTCCCGACTGCTGGAGGCCGGCCCGCTGTTCCGCGCCGAGCAGGACCGCCAAGCGTTCGCCGAGCCCACGACACGGACGGGGCTCGACCTCTACGGCCAACTCGTCGCCCCGCTCCTGCCGCTGTCGGTCGACCGGGCGAGCCGCGTCACCGACGCGTTCTTCGCCCGCGGCACCGGGCTGCGCACGCCCGCCTCCGTCCGCGTCGGCGATCTCGTGGACCTGCTGCTCACCCCACCCGTCGAGCGGGAACATCTCGGCGCGGAGATGCCCGAGCCCGATCTGATCGCCACCCCCGACGACAGCCGGTTCAGCGAGGAGCAGTTGGCGAGCGCGATGGAACTGCTCGACCTGGAACACGACGCGCCGCGCAGACTCTCCGGACTGCTCGCGGAGGCCCGCCGCCGCGATCCGGACCTGCCGTATCTGGTCGCACTGCTCGCGATCCACGCGGCGAGTCCCCCGGTCGGCACGGCCTACCGCCAGGGCGAGGAACGGCTGCTGTTCGCGGTGGACGACGGAACCCCCCTCGACGACCCGGAGTTCGGCGGCGCCGATCTCATACTGGGCACGGCACTCCTGGACGCCGCGGGCATGACGGCGGCCCGAACGGAGGCGGCATGACACGAACGGGCCTCGGGGGTCGCCCAGAGGCCGGTACTCGCCTGGCGCCACGCGCTGCCCTTCGCCCGGTGGAGCGGTGTGCCTGCTGCGCGACGGCGCGGCCCGCCCGGCACTTGGTGGCATGCAAGGCTGGTGGCCTTTCGGTGCGGAGTGCCCGCGCCGTCGGCGCGAGTGCTGCTCCCAGCAACTCTGCGACCCGAGCCGCGTGCTGCCTGGCGGTCCGAGCCGACCTTCACCCGGTGGCGCGGAGCGCTTGCTACGTGGTGGCTCGCATCACTCGGCACCTGGCGGCATACAAGTCCGGTGGCCTTTCGGTGCGGAGTGCCCGCGCCGCCGGCGCGAGTGCTGCTCCCCGCAGCTCTGCGGCGCGGAGCGCCTGCTCCCTGGCGGCACGCCCTGCCCTTCGTACGGTGGTGGTACGCCGTGCCTGCCGCCCAGAGGCTCGCGTCGCCGACCGACGGGCGGCACGCCCCGCCAGTCGCGCGGCTGGGTGGGGTGACGCCTGCGCGGGGGCGCTGCCTGCCCGCAGCTTTACGGCGCGGAGCGCCTATTGCCCGGCGGCACGCGCCACCCGTCGTCCGGTGGCACTGACTGTCTACTGCCTGGCGGCTCGCACCGCCCTTCACGCGGTGGCGCGGAGTGCCTCCTGCCCGGCGGCACGTGCCGCTCGTCGCTTTGCGGTGCGGAGTGCCAGCGCTGTCGGCGTGAGTGCTGCTCCCAGCAACTCTGCGACCCGAGCCCCGCGCTGCCTGGCGGTCCGAGCCGGCCTTCGCCCGGTGGCGCGGAGCGCCTGTTGCTCTGCTGGTCGCGTCGCCCGTCGCACGGTGGTGCCCAATGCCCGCTGCCCAGCGACCCCCACCACCCCCGTCGCCCGTGCGGCACACGTGTCACCTTTCGTTCGACCATCCCCGCCGGCAAGGAGCAGTGCCCGTGAGTGACCATCAGGCAGAGCACTCCTCCGCGTGGGGGGAGGCGGGCGGTGTGGAGGCCGCGCGCGTTTCCGTGGCCGAGGCGGTGGGTGGTGCGGTCACCCCCGCCGACGCCGCCGACGCCGCCCGGCTCGTCTCCTTCGGGCTCCAGCCCAAGCTGCTCCCCGCGCGGGACGTCGAGTACGCCGACCTGTTGCGCCGCTACCGCGAGGAGTCGTCGTTCGCGCGGCTCGCCGACGCCGTCGCCACCGGGCTCGGTCTCGTCGTCCTCGAAGTCTCCTCCCGCGCCGGGATGGCCGTGACAGCCGCCGAGGACTCCGTCTTCGCCGTCCGTATGGGCGACTACGCCCGCCGCGCGTCGACCGACTCCGCCGACCGGTTCCTGCACGGCCTGGCCCATCTCGCCGTCGCCGCCATGGCCTTCCCCCGCCCCGAGGACCTCGCCGACGACGGATACATCGGCCGGATCACCGTCAACGGCGTCGACGCCTTCGTACGGCAGGCCTGCCGCAGGCTGGAGGAGAAGGCCGAGGAACAGGGCGAGAACAGCGACCCGGCCACCGACGCCCCCGGCCTCGAATCGGCCTGGCGCGTCTACGCCCGCCGCAGCGCGACCGGCGCCACCAAGGACGCGCGCCGTCTCGCGGGCTCCACCACCGGCATCATCGGCAAGGCCATGGCCTTCCTCACCGACTCCGGCTTCCTGCACCGCACCGGTGACGACGCCGGAGGCGCGTACCGCACCACCGCCCGCTACCAGCTCCAGGTCCGCGACATGGCCGGCAGCGCCGCCATGGCCGAACTGCTCGCGCTGGGCGTCGTTCCGGTCACCGACGGATCCGCCACGCTGCTGCCCCCACCCGACCCGGACGACCTCGACCTCGTCGCCGACGCCGGACTGCCCTTCCACTCCTGAACCCCGGCGCTCCCGCCCCCGCATCCAGCAGCCCCCCACGCCGGTTCCCATCCGGTCCTGACCACGACGAGAGTCCGCCGCCATGTACGAGCTGTCCCGGGTCCGCCTCTACTCCATCGGGCCTGCCGGTGCGCGCTACGCCGACACCGTGCTCGACCTGCGCGGAGTCGGCGAGCCGGTGCCCCACCCCGCCCCCACCCAGGCGGAGTTCTTCGAGGACGAGCCGGTCGGCCCGCCGCGCCGCCCGGCCCCGGCCGGTGTGCTCTTCCTGGAGAACGGCGGCGGCAAGTCCGTCCTCCTCAAGCTGATCTTCTCGGTGATGCTGCCCGGCCACCGCAACACCCTCGGCGGGGCCAGCTCCGGTGTGCTGCGCAAATTCCTGCTCGCCGACGACTGCGGCCATGTCGCCCTCGAATGGCAGCACACCCTCACCGGTGAGCTGGTCGTGGTCGGCAAGGCCAGCGAGTGGCGCGGCCGTCAGGTGTCCAACGACCCACGGAAGTTCGCCGAGGCCTGGTACTCCTTCCGGCCGGGCCCCGGACTGAGCCTCGACTCGCTCCCGGTCGCCGAGTCCACCGCCGTCCGAAGGCCCGTGGAGGGCACGTCCGGCGCCAAGGGCCGGCGCCGCACCATGAAGGGGTTCCGGGACGCCATCACGGAGGCGGGCAAGGCGTATCCGCATCTCGACGTGTACTGGGAAGAGATCCACGACCGCTGGATCGAGCACCTCGGGGACCTCGGTCTCGACCCCGAACTCTTCCGCTACCAGCGGGAGATGAACGCCGACGAGGGCGAGGCCGCCGGCCTCTTCGCGGTCAAGAAGGACTCCGACTTCACCGACCTGCTGCTGCGCGCCGTCACCGACACCCGCGACACGGACGGGCTCGCCGATCTCGTCGGCGGCTTCGGCAACAAACTGGGCCGCCGCGCCGAGCTGACCGCCGAGCGGGACTTCACGGCCGGCTCCGTCGACCTGCTCGGCAGGATCGTCGACGCCGCGGACGCCCGGTCCCGGGCCCGCGACATCCATACGGCCGCCGAGCGCCGCACCCGCACCCTCGCACGCAGGCTCACCGCGCGCGCCGCCGTGGAACGAGACCGCGTGGGCGACCTCGCCCAGCAGCTCACGGCGGCGGCGCACACCGTCACCGAGGCCGACCGGGCCCGTAGCCGCAGCGCGCTGATCGCCGCCGAACTGGCCTACCGGCACGCCTCCTTGGCCCTCACCGTCGCCGAGAAGGCCGCCGCGGCACAACGGCGGGAGCTGAGCGACGCGCGTACGCTCCACTCCGCCTGGCAGGCAGCCGAGAACGTCCTGCGGCACCGCGCCGCCGCCGACCGTTCGGCGCGCGTCGCCGTCGCGATCCGCGAGGCCGAGCGTGACGCCGCACCGGCCCTCGCCGCCCGTGCCACCGCCGCGGCGGACCTCGTCCGCGCGCTGCACGCGGCAGCCGCCGACGGCGAGCGCCTCGCCAACAAGGAGGAGGAGCGCTCCGCCGGGCTCCAGGAGGTGGGCGAGGCCGCGCACCGTGACGCGACAGCCGCGGCCACCGAGGCGCAGCGTGCCCGCAGCGAGAGCGGTCATCTGCGGCAGCGCCTGTCGGAGGTCGAGCAGGAGACCGCCGAGGCGGTACGGGCCGGCTGGCTCGACGACACGGCGCCCGACGCCGACCCGGCACGTGCCGCCCTCGCCGCGAGCGACGCCGAGAAGTCCGCGGTAGCCGCCTGGGACACGGCGAGGGAAGCGGCGCGAGTGGCGGCGGAGAGGGCCAGGGAGGCCGCAGCCGCCGAGTCCCGTGCCGAACTCTCCGAGGCCCGCGCCGTCGACGCGGCCCGCGCCGCCGGGCACGAGTACGAGGCGGAGCGCCGTACCGCCGAGTCGATCGCCGGGGAGGAGCGCCTCACCGAACTGCTCGGCCTGCCCGGTGCGTCGCCACGCGCGGGCGTCCCCGCACCGCGTAGCGCCGTCAAGGACGCCACGGACGGCCCGACCGGCCGGACGGCGGGCGGCGGAATGCCCGCATCCACCGAAAGCGCCCCAAACATCAGCGCCGGCACCGGCACCGGCACGGGGCAACCGTCCAGGACCGACCCGACCGGAGCCCCTCCGCGCCAAGGCCCGCTCACCCCCGAGGAGTTGGACCGGTACGCCGACGAACTGCGCGAACTGCTCGACCAGGGCGTCTCCGCCGCCGAACGCCAGCTGTTCGACCTGCGTACGGCCGCCGCCGACGACTCGCGCATCCTCGGCGCGCTCGGCGACGGCGGACTCCTGCCACCGGGCCCCGACGTGCTGGCCACCGTCGAATTCCTGGGCGAGCACGGCATCCCGGCCCTCCCCGGCTGGCGCTATCTCGCCCAGGCCGTCGACCCCGCCGACCACGCCGCCGTCCTCGCCGCCCGGCCCGAGCTGGTCGACGGCGTCGTCATCACCGAACCCGCCTCGCACGCACGAGCACGCGAAGTCCTCGCCGGCGCCGCCCTCCTGCCGCGCTCGGCCGTCGCCGTCGGTACGGCGGCGGCGCTGCTCGCACCCGTCCCCGGCCCCGGGCCGTACGGCGACCCGGCCGGCGGCGAGGACAGCGGTGTCTTCCTCGTCCCGCCCAACCCCGCCATGCACGACGAGCACGCCGCCGACGCCGAACGGCAGTCACTGCGGGCCAAGTCGACCGCCCGCGACGAGGAGATCCGCACCCTGTCCGCCCGGCTCTCCGCCGACCGGGCCATCGCCGCCCGCCTCGGTTCCTGGCGGGCCACCTGCGCGCCCGGCAGGCTCACCGAACTCGCGGAGACCGCGCGCGCCGCCGAGGAACTCGCGCAGGCGGCGGGGGACGAGCTCGCCGAGGCCCGTACCGTCAGGGCGGAGGCGGACGAGGCCGCAGCAGACACCGCCCGCGTCCGCGACGAACGGCAGGAGACCGCCCAACGCGCCCGGCGGGTCGCCGACGCCCTCGCGGGACTCGCCTTCCGCCTCCGTGAACGGGCCGGCTGGCAGGTCAAGCTCCGCGCGCTGGCCGACGACGCCGCGGAGTCCGAGGCCCGCGCCACCGCCTGTCTGGAACGGGCCCGCGCCGCCGACGAGGACCGCCGGGCCGCCCAGCGCGCCGCCGACGACGCCCGCCGTACGGCCCGTGCGCTCCGAGCCGAACGCGCCGAGATCGCCGGCGCCCCCGAGAACCTGCCGGACCCCGAGCACGACGCCGACGGGAGCGGGGGCACCGACGCGCCACGTACCGCACTGCCCGCGCTGCGCGAGGCCTACCGCGCCGCCTCCCAGCTGTACGAGAAGGTCGGCGTCGGCGCCGACCTCCGCGCCGAACAGGCCCACGCCGAGAGCGACGAGGGCGCGGCCCTCGCCGAACTGGACCGGCTCAGCAACAAGGTCCGTACCCGCGCCGCCCAGCTCCTGGAGAGCACGGACGGCGCCGACGGGCCTTCCCGGCAGGCCGCTGCGGCCCGCGCCGAATCACTCGTCCAGATGCTGGAGTCCCGCGCGTCGGCGGCCAGCGAGCAACTGGGCCGTCTGCGCGGCGAGGCCGAGCGGCTCGCACCCGCCGAGGGCGAGTCGCACACCGACCTGCCCGAGAGCCAGGTCCCCACCGACGTCGAGCAGGCCCAGGCCCTGCTCCGCGTCGCCACCACCGAACTCGCCACCCGCACCGACGCGTTGGACACCGCCCGCTCCGCACACGGTGAACTGCTGCACGCCCACCGCACCGCGGAGGACGCGACGGGCGGCTTCGACGAGACGGCGGCCCTCCTCGGCGACCTTCTCCGCGGCTCGGCCCACGAGGACACCGACGACACCCCGGAAGCGCCGGAGCCCTATCCCGGCAGCATCGAGGAGGCACGGACCGCCGCCTCCGAGACCCGCCGCTCACTGCGCGGCTGCGCCACCGACCTGTCGGCTGCGGAGGCCGCAGTCCGGGAAGCGAGCGACATTCTCGTAAGGCACGCCAACTCCACCCGCTACGAACAGGTACGCACACCGGCCCGGCAGCAGATCCGCGAACTGCCCGCCGCCGCGCTGCCCGACCACGCCGCGAAGTGGGCGAACGCCTTCGCGCCGAGGCTGCGGGTGCTCACCGACGAGCTGGCGCAACTGGAGCGCAACCGCGACTCCATCGTCGACCGGCTGCGCGGACTGGTGGACTCCGCGCTCACCACCCTCCGCTCGGCCCAGCGGCTGTCCCGGCTGCCCGAAGGGCTGGGGGAGTGGTCCGGCCAGGAGTTCCTCCGGATCCGCTTCGAGGAACCCGACCAGGCGACCCTCACCGAACGGCTCGGCGAGGTCATCGACGAGGCGACCCGCGCCGCCCTCAAGAAGAACTCCGACCTTCGCAGGGACGGCATGTCCCTGCTGCTGCGCGGCGTCCAAGCGGCCCTCCAGCCCAAGGGCATCGCCGTGGAGATCCTCAAGCCGGACGCCGTGCTGCGCGCCGAGCGGGTCCCGGTCGGTCAGATGGGCGACGTCTTCTCCGGCGGCCAGCTGCTCACGGCCGCGATCGCCCTCTACTGCACGATGGCCGCGCTGCGCAGCAACGACCGGGGACGTGACAAGCACCGGCACGCCGGCACACTCTTCCTCGACAACCCGATCGGCCGCGCCAACGCCACGTACCTGCTGGAGCTCCAGCGAGCCGTCTCCGACGCCCTCGGCGTGCAACTCCTCTACACGACCGGCCTCTTCGACACCACGGCACTGGCCGAATTCCCGCTGGTGATCCGGCTGCGCAACGACGCCGACCTGCGGGCCGGCCTCAAATACATCAGTGTCGAGGAGCATCTGAGGCCCGGGCTTCCCCAACAGGACCCGGACGGCGAGACGGTGCACGGCGAGATCACCGCCACGCGCATGTTCAAACGCTCCCAGACCGGCGCCCACAACGGCGCCCCGACCGTCACCACCACCGCCGCGACCGCCACCGCCACGGCAACGACGCCCACGCCGACGACGCCGTCACCAGCGACGACCCCCGGCGGGCAACCGCACGAACCGGCCGTCCCGCCACAGCGGGATCTGACCTAGAAACACCCCAGGGGCCGCCGGGGCGCGGGCGTTCAGGCCTCGGAGAGCCTGCCGGCGCCCCGGCGTCGTATCCGGGCGCCGTCACGCTCCGTCGCCCGCGCCGTACGCCTGGCCCTGCGGCGCTCCCTGCGGAGCTGCCGCGCCGTGCTGCTCGGCACCGAGACCACGCCATGGCGCTGGTTCCACACCTGGCGCGTCACCCAGACGTCCAGCACGCCCCAGGTCGCCACGACCGTGCTGCCCACACTGCTCAGCACCATGGGGAAGGCCAGCCACGAGCCCGCGAGCGTACAGAAGAACGCCATCATCGCCTGGATCAACGTCACCGAGGCGATGATCACGGCCCGCACCGCCGCCGTCCGCACCGGGTCCGGCATCCGGCGCCGTATCGCCGGCTCCTCCACCCACAGCCGCCCCGAAAGGCCCGTGCCTCGCGGGACCGGCAGCTCGACCTCGACCTCCGCGGGCCCCTTCCTGGGGGCCGTCGTCGCCGCTCTCGTGTCCGACTTCGTATTCATGGACCGTAACTCCCCACCGCTGTCCGACATCAGGGTGACTGCCCGGCCCCGGCCGCTTCACGCGAACCATGGCACCGAATGTCCGGCGGACAGCGCTCACACGCCGCCCGCCCGCCCCGTCCCTCGCCCCGAATTCCCCACCCCGAGCCGGTACTTCCGTACGTCAGTACCCAAACACATAGACGAGCGACAGATCCGGAAGATTCCCGCACCCCTATAATTCAGGCCACCTGATCGATTGCGAAAACTGACGCCCCGCCAGGTACTCTGCGCGACAGCGGTGAAAGTCATCTCCGTGAATACCGGGACAACTCGTGCGCAACTCGCCTGGCTGAGGCCGAAAAACGCTCGGACATGGCTTCGAGTTGTCGGTGTGGCAGTAGTAGGCTCACGCCGTTTGTTGACGAGGTTGTCGGTTCCGACGAAGACGCCTTCCACATCGGGTGGGAGGTCGAGCTGGGGGAGGCCATGCGCTTTCGCGGGAAGTCCATCCGCCGGAAGATCGTGGCGTTGCTCCTTGTGCCGCTCGTCTCCCTCACGGCCCTGTGGGCATTCGCCACCACACTCACCGGCCGCGAGGCCGACCAGCTCTTCGACGTCGCCTACATCATCGACAAGGTCGGCGACCCCGTGGAGAACACGGTCCGGGTGGTCCAGCGGGAACGCCGCCAGACCCTCATCTACCTCGCCGACCCCCGTAACTCCGACTCCCTCGCGGAGCTGCGCCGCCAGCGCGCGGCCACCGACAGGGCCGTCACCAAGATCAAGGCGAACGCCGAGGACCCCTCGGTACGCGACCGGATGAGCGGCTCGACCTCCGCGCGGCTGACCTCGCTCACCGACGCGCTCGACGGCCTCGGCGCGCTGCGCCGCTCCGTGGAGAAGAGCACCGTCACCCGCGGCCAGGCGCTCGACTTCTACAACCGGCTCGTCGACCCCTGCCACAGCTTCCTGTCCACGCTGCACGCCCTGGAGGACGTGGAGCTCGACAAGCAGGCCCGTGCCCTGGTCGGCGTCGACCGCGCCCAGGAGATGCTCTCCCGTGAGGACGCGCTGGTCGTCTCCGCGCTGATCAGCCGTCGCGTCACGTCGGAAGAGGTCCGGCTGATATCCGACCTGGTCGCCAACCGGACGCTGCTCTACGAGACCAACCTGGACGTCCTGCCCGCCTCCGAGCGCGAGATCTTCGAGCAGTACTGGGGCGGCCCCGACACCCAGCCGCTCCGCGAGGCGGAGGAGCAGATCGTCGCCGAGGGCGCGGGCGAGAACCCCGGCTCGGTGAACGCCGCGCGCTGGCAGGAGATGTCCAACCCAGTTCTCGAAAGCCTGGAGCGCGAGAGCGAGGCGGCCGACGACCGCTACCGGGACCGCGTCGACCCCGCCGCGTTCAACGTCCTGGTCCTCGCCGGGGTCGCCGGCATCCTCGGCTTCCTCGCGCTGCTGGTCTCCCTGATCGTCTCCATACGCGTCGGCCGCAGCCTCATCCGCGACCTGTCCGGCCTCCGTAAGGAGGCGCACGAGGTGTCCGGCGTCCGTCTGCCCAGCGTCATGCGGCGCCTCGCGGCGGGCGAGCAGGTCGACGTGGAGACGGAAGCGCCGCGACTGGACTACGAACGCGACGAGCTGGGCCAGGTCGGCCAGGCACTCAACACCCTCCAGCGCGCGGCCGTCGAAGCGGCCGTGAAGCAGGCCGAGTTGCGACACGGCGTCTCCGAGGTCTTCGTCAACCTCGCCCGCCGCAACCAGGTCCTGCTCCACCGCCAGCTCACCCTCCTCGACACCATGGAGCGCCGCACCGAGGACACCGACGAACTCGCCGACCTGTTCCGCCTCGACCACCTCACCACGCGTATGCGGCGCCACGCCGAGGGCCTGGTGATCCTCTCCGGAGCCGCGCCCTCCCGGCAGTGGCGCAAGCCCGTCCAGCTCATGGACGTCGTACGGGCCGCGGTCGCCGAGGTCGAGGACTACGAGCGCGTCGAGGTCCGGCGGCTGCCGAGGATCGGTGTCGGCGGCCCCGCCGTCGCCGACCTCACCCACCTCGTCGCCGAACTCCTGGAGAACGCCACGGTGTTCTCGCCCCCGCACACGGCGGTGCAGGTCCACGGCGAACGCGTCGCCAACGGCTTCACGCTGGAGATCCACGACCGCGGCCTCGGCATGAGCTCCGACGCGCTGCTCGACGCCAACCTGCGGCTCGCGGAGACGCCCGAGTTCGAGCTCTCCGACACCGACCGTCTCGGTCTCTTCGTCGTCAGCCGGCTCGCCCAGCGCCAGAACGTACGGGTCTCGCTCCAGCCGTCTCCGTACGGAGGCACCACCGCGATCGTGTTCCTGCCGGCCGCCCTGCTCACCGAGGCGCCCGAGACCCAGGGCACCGGATTCCGGCTCGACCGGGCCAACCTCGGGCCGGACAAGGGCCGTGGCCGCTCCGACGGCAGGCTCGCCTCGCTGTCGCAGGTCCCCACGGGACTCACCGGAAGCCGCTCCGTCCTCGACGGTCCCATCGAACTCGAACCGCCGCTCACGGGGCAGGAGTTCGACGAGCAGCCCGCCCGTGTCGACGCCATCGACGTCGCCACCGGCCTCGGCGGCCTCGGCGACCTGGACGACACCGAGAGCGAGCGCGGCGGTATCTTCCGCGCCCGTGAACACCTGCGGGACACCCGGGGCCGCGAGACCGGCCAGCCGCGCGCGCGGCGCGGCGCCGTGGCCGACTCCGGCGAGCTCCACGAGCAGCACCGCCAGGCCGCCGACCAGGACGGGCCCGCCGGCCGCGAGGACGCGCTCCCGCCCGAGTTCCCGGCGCAGTTGCCCCGGCGCAGTCGCAAGACCCCGAAGCTGGTGGCCGACCACGGCAGGCGGCTGGACGAGCGGGGCGGCGCCCACCCGGCGTCCGAGCCCACGCCGAACGGCCTCTCCACGGACGCGCCTTCCACGGACGAGCCCCCCACAGACGAGCCCCCCACGAACGCGCCTTCCGTGAACGCGCCTTCCACGGAAGCCCCCACACCCGACGGAGCCGCCGTGACGCGCGACGAGAACGGGTCTCCCGCCCCGCTCGGCGGCCTTCCCCGGCGCGTCCGGCAGGCCAGCCTCGCACCCCAGCTCAGGGACGCCGTACGGGAGGACGCCGAGCCGGCGTCTCCCGACGCCCCGGAGCGGGACTACGAGCGGGACGCGTCGGAAGTGCGCAACCGTATGGCTTCCCTCCAACGGGGCTGGCAGCGTGGCCGTCAGCAGAACAACGCCGAAGACACCGATGGCACCACCGAAGGCATCAACGGCCCCGGCGACACAGCAGGAACAACACCGGAAGGGGACGGTCGATGACCGCACCGAAAGCCGCCGCAACTGATTCCACACGCCGCGGATCCGTTCCGGGCGACCTCAACTGGCTCCTGGACGAGCTGGTGGAACGGGTCGGCAGCATCCGCAAGGCGATCGTCCTCTCCGGGGACGGTCTCGCCACGGGAACGTCCAAGGATCTCACCCGTGAGGACGGCGAGCACCTCGCCGCCGTCGCCTCCGGCTTCCACAGCCTCGCCAAGGGCGTCGGCCGGCACTTCGAGGCGGGCAAGGTACGCCAGACCGTCGTCGAACTCGACGAGGCCTTCCTCTTCGTGACGGCGGCGGGCGACGGCAGCTGTCTGGCCGTCCTCGCCGACTCCGACTCCGACGTCGGCCAGGTGGCGTACGAGATGACGCTCATGGTCAAGCGTGTCGGCGTCCATCTCGGTGCCGCACCTCGCGCCGGACAGCCCGCCACCGGGTGAGTTGAATGCCATGAGCCGACCAGGCGAGGATCCGAAGCACTGGTTCGACGGCGAAGCCGGACCGGTGGTGCGCCCGTACGCCATGACCCGCGGCCGGACCAGCAGCGCGATCCGGCACCGGCTCGATCTGATCGCCATCGTCATCCCGGCGTCCTCCGCCGGCGATCCCGCCGGCGACCGGACCCTGTCTCCGGAGCATGTGGAGATAGTCGAACTCTGCAGGGCCAGTCCCCAGTCGATCGCGGAACTCGCCGCGGGGCTCGACCTCCCCGTCGGGGTGGTGCGGGTCTTCGTGGGAGACCTGGTCGAGAGTGAACTGGTGCACGTAACCCGTCCCGTTCCGCCGGCCGAGCTGCCGGACGTGAACATTCTCCGCGAGGTGATCAATGGTCTTCGGGCGCTCTAGCCGTGGACAGCGGCCGATCGAGCCGGTGACTCTGAAGATCCTGGTGGCAGGCGGCTTCGGGGTGGGCAAGACCACGCTCGTGGGCGCGGTGAGCGAGATCAAACCGCTGCGCACCGAGGAGGTCCTGACGGAGGCGGGCCGGCCCGTCGACGACGTCGCGGGCGTCGAGGGCAAGACGACCACCACGGTCGCCATGGACTTCGGGCGCATCACGCTCCGCGACGACCTGGTGCTGTATCTCTTCGGTACGCCGGGCCAGGACCGCTTCTGGTTCCTCTGGGACGAGTTGGCCCAGGGCGCCCTCGGGGCGGTCGTCCTGGCCGACACCAGGCGGCTGGAGGACTCCTTCGCGGCGGTCGACTACTTCGAGCGGCGGGGCATCCCGTTCGCCGTCGCCGTCAACTGCTTCGAGGACGCGATCCGTTTCCCCCCGGAGACGGTCAGGACGGCGCTGGATCTCGACTCCGAGGTGCCGCTGCTGATGTGTGACGCGCGTCGCCGTGAGTCCGTCAAGGACGTACTGGTGGCGGTCGTCGAGCACGCGATGATCCGGGCCCGCCAGGAGCGCGAGCCCGCGGTCACCACCACCTGACCCGGGACGCGACAACCGACGACACATACGGAACACGGCCCGTACCCCCACCGACAGGGGTACGGGCCGTGGGTCTCCGCCGCCGCGACGTCCGCCACCGGCTCAGCGGTTCTCGGCGAGCCACTTCGCGGCGATCTCGCCCAGCTCGGCGTCCCGCCCGGCCAGCATCATCCGGATCATCTCCATGTCACCGCGCAGCGACCACGCGGGATGCCCGAAGCTCGCCGGATTGTTCTTCTCTATGAGGAAGTGCGCGGGCCAGGCCGTTCCGTAGCCGATCAGCGGCAGCGCCAGCGCGTAGCGCTTCCGGCCGGTGGCCAGACCGTAGACGCTGACGGCGAGCCCGGTGAGCGTCCCCGTGAGATGGACCCAGCGGGTCGCCGCGCGGGAGTGCATCGCCACGTAGTAGGGCCAGAATTCCTCGTACGACTCGAATGTCGCCGTTGTCTCCGTTGCCATACGGGCACCGTAACGGGTCGGCGGGGAACGGGAAACGGGCGGAGGAGAACCGAGAACGGGCGTACCGCGTCCGATAGGGGTGAGTGGTCGGCCGGAGCCCACGGGGGTGGTCCCGGCCGGCCGTTCATCCGTCGATCGGTACCTGCACTCAGTGACCGATGACCGAGCGCCAGGAGACCGGGAAGTCGAAGTAGGTCTCCGGGAAGAGCTCCGGCTTGTGGGTGAAGTGCCACCACTCCTCGGGGAGGTTGGTGAACCCGACCTCGGCCAGCGTGCTCTTCAGGAGCTGCCGGTTCGCGCGCTGCTCACCCTGGACGCGGGGATCGTCCGTGTGCGAGAGCGTGTCGAAGCAGTCGTAACCGGTGCCCATGTCGACTGAGTTGTCGCGGAAACGCTCATTCTTCGGCGCGTAGCAGGGGACCAGTCTCTCGCCCGGGACATACGGCCGGGTGGGCTTGGCCGGCAGTCTCACGATCGTCAGGTCGACCGTACTGCCACGGCTGTGCCCGGACTTCTCCGCGATATAACCGTCCGTGAACAACCTCGACTTGTCGACTCGTGGATAGAACTCCGGCTTCATCCTCTCGTCCGCCAGATCCTCCGCCCAGCGGACGAAGTGGTCGACGGCCCGCTGCGGCCGGTAGCAGTCGTAGACCTTGAGCGAGTAACCCTTCCGCAGCAGGGTCCGCTGCGCCCGCTGGAGTGCCTGCGCGGCCGGGCGGGTGAGGATGCAGAGGGGCTGCTCGTAGCCGTCGACGGGCTCGCCCACGAAGTTGTGCGGCGTGAGGTAGCGGATGTCGTGGAGGATCGTCGGTGCCACTGTCGGCAGCGCCACGAACTCCTTGGGCGCGATGGGCCGGAGCGGGCCGGCGGTCCCGGTTTTCCCGGAGGTCCCGGAGGCTTCAAGGGTCCCGGAGGCCGCAAGGGTCCCGGGCGCCTCGGACGTCCCGGTCGCCCCTGACGCGCCGGAAGCCCCGGCGGTCACGGCGAACAGGGCGGCCGTCGCGGCGGCCAACGCGCGGAGAGTGGAAGCGAGTCGTGTCATGGCCACACCGTCTATCAGTTCCACGGCCCGCGGGAAAGCCTCATCGGCTACAGTCCGCGCGTGCCCGACCTCAGAGATGACTCCGTGAAGAACTCGCACTGCTCCACCTGCGGCTCGCCGTACCCGGCCGACGCCGGCTGGCCGCGTACCTGCCGTGTCTGCGGCGACACGGCGTACCGCAACCCCCTGCCGGTCGCGGTCACCCTCCTGCCCGTGACCGACGACGGAGCCACCTCGCTGGTCGTCATCACCCGCACGATCGAACCCCGCCGTGGTCACGTCGCCCTTCCCGGCGGCTTCATCGACCACGACGAGGACTGGCGGCACGCCGCCGTACGCGAGTTGCGTGAGGAGACCGGCATCGAGGCGGCCGAGTCGGACGTACGGCTGGCCGACGCGATGAGCTCGCCGGGCGGCCATCTGCTGCTCTTCGCCCTGCTGCCGGAGCGTCCCGTGGCGGAGCTGCCCGAGACCGTCGCCACCGACGAGACGGAGGGGTGGCATCTGCTGCGGGCCCCGGCCGAGCTGGCGTTCCCGCTGCACACACGGGCCGTACGGTCCTGGTTCGCCGGCCGGTACGACACCGCCCCGGAACCTCCCGAGCGCCCCGTCTGACCCCTGCCCCCGCCGGAACTCCCGCCCGTCCTCCTGACGGCCGCCGGACGCGCTATCCCCGCACCCGGACGGGGAGTTCCGGAGCCACCGCACCGCCGTCCGCCACACGCTCGACCACGACCTCACCGCCCACCAGCCGTGACGTGTACCGCTCCACCTCCGGATGCGCCCACCCCTCCCCGGCGTCCCGCACCACCAGTCCGCCTCCCGTACGCCGCGGTGCCGGAGGCCACACCTCCAGCTCGATGCCCCCGGGCGTCCCGTCGGCCTCCGCCGGGCCCCGGACGGGGATCACCGCGCCCGCCCGCGCCAGCACCGGAATCCGGGACCGCGGGGCATCCAGCAGGACCTGACCGGGCCCCTGGTACGCGGTCCCGGTCGCCGTGTCGTACCAGCGCCCGCGCGGCAGCCGCACCGCGCGCCGATCCGTACCGGCCTCCAGCACCGGCGCGACCAGCAGCGAGTCCCCGAGCAGAAACGCGTCCTCGCAGGCCCGCAGCGCCCGGTCCTCCGGCGAGCCCCACCACACCGGACGGGCGTACGGCGCGCCCGTCAGCCGCGCCAGATGGGCCAGCGTCATGAAGTACGGCCCCAGCCGCTCCCGTTCGAGCAGCGCGGCGCGCGCGTGCCCGAGCACCTCGTCACCGAACTCCCACGGCTCCCTGCGGCCCGCGTCGATGGCCGCGTGCGTACGGAACAGCGGAAGATACGCGCCCAGTTGGTACCAGCGCAGAAACAGCTCCGGCGACGGGCTCCCCGTGAAACCACCCACGTCCGGCCCCGAGTACGGCACCCCGCACAGCCCCAGCCCCAGCACCAGGGAGAGAGAGGCGCGCAGCCCCGGCCAGCCGGTCTCCACATCGCCGGACCAGGTGCCGCCGTACCGCTGCATACCCGCCCAGCCGGACCGCGAGAAGAGGAACGGCCGTCTGTCGGGCCGCAGCCGCCGCAGCCCCTCGTACCCCGCCATCGCCATCGTCAGCCCGTACACGTTGTGGGCCTCCCGGTGGTCGCCCCCGCGCCCCTCCAGCGCGTGCCTGGACGACCGGGGCAGCGACATGTCCCCGAAGGGCGAAAACGAAACGGGCTCGTTCATGTCGTGCCAGAACCCCGAGAAGCCCTGCGCCAGCCGCTCCTCGTACAGACCGCCCCACCACTCGCGCACCGCCGGATCGGTGAAGTCCGGATAGACGCACTCGCCCGGCCAGACCTCGCCCCGTACGTCGTCGCCGCGCGCGTCCCGTACGAACGCCCCGGCAGCCGCGCCGCTGTCGTACGTCTCGTTCCCCGGCTTCGCCTTCACCGCCGGATCCACGATCGACACCAGCCGCACCCCCTCGGCCCGCAACTCCTTCGCGAGCGCCGGCAGATCGGGGTAGCTGCGCCGGTCGACGGTGAACACCTGATGGCCGTCGTAGTGATCGATGTCCAGATGGAGGGCGGACAGCGGCAGCCCCCGCTCCCGGTAGCCCGCCGCGATCCGCCGCACCTCCTCGGCGTCGCCGAAACCCCACCGCGCGTGCTGCGGCCCCAGCGCCCACGCGGGAGGCAGGGCGGGCACCCCGGTCAGGGCCGTCCAGCCGTGCAGCACCCGCGCGGGCGTGCCCAGCAGCACCCAGCAGCGCAGCGGACCGCCCTCCATCCGCAGCTCGGAGGTGCCCGGCCGGTCATGTCCGGAGCCCGCGCCCTCCTCGCCCTCTTTGAGAGTGACGCGCCCGTCCCACGAGTTGTCGTAGAAGGCGAGGTGCGTACCGGCGTCCGCCACCACCAGCTGCACCGGCATGGTGATGTACAGCGGATCGTCACCGGGCCCGAAGCCACCGCGCGGATCGGTGTTCCACAGGCGGTACACACCGTCCCGCAGCCGCGGCCCCGACGCCCGCCCGCCGAGCCCGAAGAAACGCGCGTCGGCCGCCACCTCGGTCCGCTGCGCCCAGCGGGCCGGTCCTTCCCCGTCCACCGGCTCCCACCACCGCGGCGGCAGCTCACGGCGGAGTACGACACCCCCCGGCGTCGCCACCTCCACGCCCCCGTGCCGGGAGACCGTCACCGTCACGCGCTCCGACATCACCCGCCAGCCGCCGTCCTTGTCCGGCTCCAGCACGGCCCGCGGATCGGGCTCCGGGGGATCGCCCGCCAGCGCGTACGACGGCAGCGGCTCGGCCCCGTCCCAGCCCCAGAAGACCCCACCGCCGAGAGCCACCCACACGCGCAGCTCCGCCCGCGCGAACCGGACGATCCCACCACCCGCCAACGGCAGCGCACCACTGACCGGTCCCGGCACCCTGGCCCGCTCCGCGCCGCGCGCCGGCAGATCCCGCTCGTCCGTCCGCCGGTGCCGCCAGGCCGACCGAACCGCCCGCATCCCCTGTACCGAGCCGACATCTCTCATCGAACGCAGCAGTTCACGACCGTCCATGCTGCTCAGCCTGCCATCCGCCCGAGACCGAACAGACCCCGTTCAACTCCCGTTCACCCGTGGTCCCGCCACATGTCGTCCACTCCTCGTTCAGGCACACAGCGGGGCCAGTCTGGTGCGAAAGACGATCACATGGCATCGTCCAGTGGAAGCCGGGGCGCACCTCCGCACGCGTGCGCGCGCCCCACGCACACCACGCGTCGAGCCAGCCCGGGGAGCAACCGCATGACCTCAGCAGCCAGCCCAGCGCCACTGTGGCAGCCGGACGCCGACCGGATCGCGGCGGCGCACGTGACCAGGTTCCAGGCCTGGGCTGCCGAGCGGTACGGGGCTCCCGCCGAAGGCGGGTACGCGGCGCTCCACCGCTGGTCGGTCACGGAACTCGAAACGTTCTGGAAAGCCGTCGCGGACTGGTTCGACGTACGGTTCTCCACCCCGTACGAACGCGTCATCGGCACACGCGCCATGCCCGGCGCCGAGTGGTTCCCCGGCGCCACCCTCAACTACGCCGAGCACGCCCTGCGCACCGCCGAGGACCCGGCGCGCGCCGGCGAACCCGCGCTCCTGCACGTCGACGAGACCCAGGGCCCCACCCCCCTCAGCTGGGCGGAGCTGCGCCAGCAGGTGGGCTCACTCGCCGCCGAACTCCGCGCACTCGGCGTACGCCCCGGCGACCGTGTCAGCGGCTACCTCCCCAACGTCCCGCAGGCCGTGGTCGCCTTCCTCGCCAGCGCCGCCGTCGGCGCCGTCTGGACCTCCTGCGCCCCGGACTTCGGCGCCCGCAGCGTCCTCGACCGCTTCCAGCAGATCGAACCCGTCGTCCTCTTCGCCGTCGACGGCTACCGCTACGGCGGCAAGGAGCACGACCGCACCGGGACCGTCGCCGAACTCCGTGCCGAACTGCCCACCGTGCGCGCCGTGGTACACATCCCGCTCCTCGGCACCCCGGCCCCCAAGGGCGCACTCGACTGGTCCGCCCTCACCTCCGCCACCACCGAACCGGTCTTCGAACAGGTCCCCTTCGCCCACCCACTCTGGGTCCTGTACTCCTCCGGCACCACCGGCCTCCCCAAGGCCATCATCCAGTCCCAGGGCGGCATCCTCCTCGAACACTTCAAGCAACTCGGCCTCCACTGCGACCTCGGCCCCGGCGACCGCTTCTTCTGGTACACCTCCACCGGCTGGATGATGTGGAACTTCCTCGTCTCCGGCCTCCTCACGGGAACCACGGTCGTCCTGTACGACGGCAGCCCCGGCTACCCCGAGACCGGCGCCCAGTGGGCCATCGCCGAACGCACCGGGGCGAAGCTCTTCGGCACCTCGGCCGCGTACGTGATGGCCTGCCGCAAGGCGGACGTGCACCCCGCGCGCGACCACGACCTGTCCAAGATCGCCTGCGTCGCCACCACCGGATCACCCCTGCCGCCCGACGGATTCCGCTGGCTCCACGACGAGGTCGCCGACGACCTGTGGATCGCCTCCGTCAGCGGCGGCACCGACGTGTGCACCTGCTTCGCCGGAGCCGTCCCCACCCTCCCCGTCCACATCGGCGAACTCCAGGCACCCTGCCTCGGCACCGACCTCCAGGCGTGGGACCCACAGGGCCGGCCGGTCGTGGACGAGGTCGGCGAGCTCGTCGTCACCAACCCCATGCCGTCGATGCCCGTCGGATTCTGGAACGACCCCGACGGTAGCCGCTACCACGACAGCTACTTCGACATGTACCCCGGAGTCTGGCGCCACGGAGACTGGATCACCCTCACCGACCGAGGCTCGGTCGTCATCCACGGCCGGTCCGACTCGACCCTCAACCGCCAAGGCGTACGGATGGGTTCGGCCGACATCTACGAAGCGGTGGAACGCCTCCCCGAGATCCGCGAGTCCCTCGTCATCGGCCTGGAAGAACCCGACGGCGGCTACTGGATGCCGCTCTTCGTCCACCTCGCCGACGGCGCCGTGCTCGACGACGCCCTGCGTGCCCGGATCAAGGCGACCATCCGCCGGGAACTCTCGCCGCGCCATGTCCCCGACACGATCATCGAAGTCCCGGCCGTCCCCCACACACTCACCGGCAAGCGGATCGAGGTCCCGGTCAAACGCCTGCTCCAGGGCACGGAGCTGGCCAAGGCGGTCAACCCCGGATCGGTCGACAACCTCGAACTGCTGCACTTCTACGAGTCCCTGGCCCACGACCGACGCGCGAACCGCGAGTAGGACCGGCCACCCGTTGTCAGACCCCCCGACTACTCTGAGTGAGCAATGATCGACAGCGCTCAGGGGGAGTCATGGCGCACACCAACCGCACGAGGACCAACCGCGAACAGCGCGGGAAAACGGCCGGCACCGGCCCGACGGGCACGTCGCGGCGCACGAGAAGCGATCTGCGCGCACTGCGCCGCGAAGTGCCCCGCACCGTCGGGCTGGTGGCGGACGAACGGGACTTCACCGCCATGCGGAGCTACCGCAGCTTCGCCTTCGACGACCACCGGACATATCTCCGACGGATCGACGCGCTGCTCCGCTCACTCGCCACCGAAAGCGCGCACACCGCGGTCGCGCTCTTCGACCCCGAGGAATTCGCCGACCACTGTGCGGAGACAGGCCAGGACCCGGACACCGCCGCCGCCCGCGCCCGGTTCACCGCGCGTATCGCCGCGACCGGCGGCGCCGTCGTCCGCTACACCGGACAGCCCCTCGGGCAACTCGTCCCCCAGCTCGTCAACACCGCGGTGCGGATGGCCACCTGGGAGTACGCGACGATGGTCCTCGCCGACCTCGGGGAGTGCGCCGACTGCGGCGTCGACATCGGACGCGCCTCGTTCGACCGCGCATCACGGATTCTGACCCAGCTGATCGAGCGCGCCGGCCCGGGCACGCACCACCTCGTCTGCAGCATCCCGGCACCGGACGAACAACTCCTCGCCGCCCTCCAGGTGGTGAGGCCCGACACCGGTCCCGCGCGGCTCGACGCCTCCGAGAGCGCGGAATTCGTCACCGTCCTCGCCGCCGGCATCGCGCTGAACAGCGCTGGCGGAGTCGTCCTCCGTACGACAGGGCCGGACGCCCCGGACCGGCTCCACGGCTGGCGACTCAGGGACAACGGCCTCGCCCCGCTCAGCGAGGCCCAGGTCTTCAGCGCCTACTGCACCGACGCCGACACGGGCGAACCGCTCTCGCCGGAACCAGGAGTGGAGTACCACGCGGGGTTCGACCTCGGCATCGAGGAGACGGACCTCCACCGCTGAACGCGCGGAGCTTCCCGCCGCGACGCGGCGGGAAGCTCCCCGGACACCCACCGACGGATCAGTCGTCGGACAGCACCGCCTGCGCGGCCGCCCGCGCCTGCTCGGCGGTGTCGGCCGCGCGCGCCGCGGCGGCGGCACGCTCGCACTGCGCGAGTGAGTACTTCGCCAGCGTCGCCCGTACGTACGGGATCGACGCGGCGCCCATCGACAACGACGTCACACCGAGCCCCGTCAGCACACACGCCAGCAGCGGATCGGCGGCCGCCTCACCACAGACACCACAGCTCTTGCCCTCGGCACCCGCCGAATCCGCGGCCATCGCCACCAGATCCAGCAGCGCGGGCTGCCACGGGTCCTGCAACCGCGACACGGCGCCCACCTGCCGGTCGGCGGCGAAGGTGTACTGGGCCAGATCGTTGGTCCCCAGCGAAAGGAACTCGACCTCCTGAAGAATCGACCGCGCCCGCAGAGCCGCCGACGGAATCTCCACCATCGCCCCGAACTTGGCGTTCAGCCCCGCCTCCCGGCACGCGTCCGCGAACGCCTTCGCATCGGTGCGGTCGGCGACCATCGGCGCCATGACCTCCAGATACACCGGCAACCCCTCGGCGGCCTTCGACAACGCCGTGAGCTGCGTCCGCAGCACGTCCGGGTGGTCGAGCAGACTCCGCAGTCCTCGCACACCCAGCGCCGGATTCGGCTCGTCGGCCGGGGTCAGGAAGTCCAGCGGCTTGTCGGCGCCCGCGTCCAACACCCGTACGACCACCCGGCCTTCGGGAAACGCCTCAAGCACCTGCCGGTACACCGCGACCTGCTTCTCCTCCGACGGCGCCCTCTTGCTGTCGTCGAGGAACAGGAACTCGGTACGGAACAGCCCCACCCCCTCGGCGCCCGCCTCCAGGGCCGCCGGCAAATCCGCGGGACCACCGACGTTCGCCAGCAGGGGCACCTTGTGCCCGTCGGACGTCGCGCCCGGCCCCGAGGAAGCCGCCAGCGCGGCCCGCCGCGCCTCCTCGGCCTTGGCCAACTCCGCCCGCTTCTCGGCGCTCGGCTCGGTGAAGACCTCACCGGAACCGCCGTCGACGGCGACCATCGTGCCCTCGGCCAGCTCGACCGCACCGGGCAGCGCCACCACGGCGGGCACCCCGAGCTGACGCGCCAGAATCGCGCTGTGGCTGGTCGGTCCGCCCTCCTCGGTCACGAAACCGAGCACGAGCGTCGGATCCAGCAGAGCGGTGTCGGCGGGAGCCAGGTCACGCGCGACCAGTACGTACGGCTCGTCGCTGTCCGGCACGCCGGGCATCGGCACCCCGAGCAGCCGGGCCACGATCCGGTTCCGTACGTCGTCCAGGTCGGCGACCCGCCCCGCCAGATACTCACCGGCGCCCGCCAGCAGATCCCGGTAGGAGGCGAACGCCTCGTACACGGCACGCTCGGCCGTGGTCCCGTCGGCGATACGCCGCTCCACGTCGGTCATGAGCTCCGGGTCCTGGGCCATCATGGCCTGCGCCTCAAGAACCCCCTGCGCCTCACCGCCGGCCAGATTGCCCCGGGCGTTCAGATCGGCGGCCACGGCCTCGACGGCCTGCCGCGCACGCCCCTGTTCGCGCTCGGCATCCTCGGTCGGAATCTGCTTGGCAGGCGGTTCGAGAACCGCTGTCCCCATGTGCCGAACCTCGCCGATGGCCACCCCGTGGCTGACGCCGACACCTCGCAGCGTTGTCTGCATTGCACCTGTCTCCGGTTGTGCGACGACCGACCGGATCGCCGCGGTTGATGTGCCTGCCGCCGTCAGGACGGCCGCAGGCAGTGACGACTTTCTCGCGGAGTCACTGCCAGCCGAAGAGCGCGTCGCCGGCCTTCACATCGCCGTCCTGGACGAGGTCCGTCAGTGCCTCGACGCTCGCGTCGAGTGCCACCACGGGACAGACCGGGGACTTCCCGGCGGCCTCGACCTCGACGGGGTTCCAGCGCACGACACCCTGCCCACGCTTCACGGTGTCGCCCTTGGCGACGAGGAGTTCGAACCCGGAGCCGTTGAGCTGGACGGTGTCGATGCCCAGGTGTGTCAGTACGCCGTGCCCCTCGGAGTCGAGCACGACGAAGGCGTGCGAATGAAGGGAGACGACGACTCCGTCGATCGGCGCGACGGCCTCGGAGGGCTCCCGCACGGGGTCGATCGCGGTACCGGGGCCCACCATCGCATCGGAGAACACCGGATCCGGCACAGCCGCGAGTCCGATGGCGCGTCCGGCAAGCGGGGACGTCACGCGGGTCATGGGGGGCCTCCCAGGGGGCGGAGATTCGTCTGCCGTCGTCACTACCTGTCATCGGACGACGTACCGTTCAGAAGCGTAAGTCATATGAAGTGACGGTTCCGCCCGAGAGCTGCCAGTTGGCGGGTCCCACCGCACCGAAAACGATTTGCCTGCCCGCCGGGGCGGCATGTACTGTCGTACCCCTGCCTGACGCGAACGCGACTTCGAGTCTCATGACTTCGAGCCTGTGGTCGGCAGCACCTATCAAGTCAGAAACTCTCTCGGATATGGCTTCCGCATGCCTGCGGAAGGTGTGGTCAGGGAAAGCGAAAAGGCCTGCTAGGGTTTGAAACGTAAGAGAGCAGGACCGAAGGGAAAGCCCGGAGGGGCCCGGAGACGGGACCGAAGGAAGCGTCCGTTCCTTGAGAACTCAACAGCGTGCCAAAAGTCAACGCCAGAT
>NZ_JBHXRM010000059.1:0-9692 GCF_042716895.1 Streptomyces sp. NPDC058653
TGGCTGCGGTGCGCTTGGTGTTCATGGGCGGCGACGGGGCGGTATTGCCCGCCGCGCCGCAGGCCCGCAGGTTCAAGGGGCCCGAGGAGCTGGAGATCGTCGCCTTCGAGCGCGGCGACTTCGCCTCGTACTCGGCCTGCGGCATTCCCTACTGGGTCGGCGGCGACGTCGGGGGGCTGGACGACCTCATCGCCCGCACACCGGAGGAGCACCGGGAGCGCGCGATCGATCTGCGGATGCGGACCGAGGCGGTGCGGATCGACACCGCGGGCGGACGGGTCCTGGCCCGGGACCTGGACGCCGTGACCGAGTCGTGGACGGAGTACGACAAGCTGGTGATCGCCACCGGCGCCCGTCCGATCCGGCCCCCGCTGCCGGGCATCGACGCGCCGGGCGTGCACGGCGTGCAGACCCTCGGCGACGGTCGGGCGCTGATCGAGACGCTGGCCCGTACCGACGGCGGCGGACGCGCGGTCGTCGTCGGCGCCGGCTACATCGGTGTCGAGATGGCCGAGGCGCTGCTCAAACGCGGTTACGAGGTCACCGTCCTGCACCGCGACGAGCAGCCGATGGCCACGCTGGACCCGGACATGGGCCGGCTGGTCCACGAGGCGATGAACGGCCTCGGCATCACGACGGTCGGCGGCGCCGCCGTCACCGAGATCCTGACCCGCGACGACGGCAGGGTCAGGGCGGTGCTGACCGACGACGCCGAGTACCCGGCCGACGTCGTCGTCCTCGGCATCGGCGTCCGCCCGGAGACGTCGCTCGCCGAAGCGGCCGGACTGCCGCTCGGCCCGCACGGCGGACTGCTCACCGATCTCTCCATGCGGGTACGCGGCCAGGAGAACATCTGGGCGGGCGGCGACTGCGTGGAGGTGCTCGACCTGGTCACGGGCACCACCCGCCATATCGCGCTGGGCACCCACGCCAACAAGCACGGCCAGATCATCGGTGCCAACGTGGGGGGCGACTACGGCACCTTCCCCGGCGTCGTCGGCACGGCCGTCAGCAAGGTCTGCGACCGCGAGATCGCCCGGACGGGACTGCGCGAGAAGGACGCCCGCGCGGCGGGGCTCCAGTACGTCTCGGCGACCATCGAGTCCACCGGCACGGCCGGGTATCTGCCCGGCGCGCCGCTGATGACGGTGAAGATGCTCGCCGAACGCCGTTCGGGCCGACTCCTCGGCGTGCAGATCGTGGGCGGCGTCGGCGCCGCGAAGCGGGTGGACATCGCGGCGGTCGCGCTCACGGCCCGGATGACGGTGGAGCAGATGACGGCGCTGGACCTGGGCTACGCGCCGCCGTTCTCACCGGTCTGGGACCCGGTCCTGGTGGCGGCCCGCAAGGCGACGGCCGCCGTCAGGAAGGCGGGCTGGTAGGCCCTACCGCGCGGTCCGGGTGTGGACGTACTCGGCGAGGCGTGTCAGCGAGTCCGGGTCCATGGCCGGCAGCACCCCGTGCCCGAGATTGAAGATGTGGCCCTCCAACCCCTTGGCGGCGTCCAGGACTTCGTCGGTCTTCGCCTCCACCGCCCGCGTGGGGGCGAAGAGGACCGCCGGGTCGAGATTGCCCTGGAGCGCCTTGCCGGGGCCGACCCGGCGTGCCGCCTCGTCCAGCGGTACGCGCCAGTCGACGCCGACGACGTCCGCGCCCGCCTCGCCCATCAGGCCGAGCAGTTCGCCCGTACCGACACCGAAGTGGATACGCGGCACGCCGTATCCGGCGATCATGTCGAAGACCTTGGCGGAGGCGGGCATCGCGGAGCGCCGGTAGTCGGCGGGGGCGAGCGCGCCCACCCAGGAGTCGAAGAGCTGCACGGCGCTCGCGCCCGCCTCGATCTGCACCTTGAGGAAGGCGCCGGTGATCTCGGCGAGCCGGTCGAGCAGCTCGGCCCAGAGCTCCGGGTCGCCGTACATCATGGCCTTGGTGTGCTCGTGGTTACGGGACGGCCCGCCCTCCACGAGGTAGCTCGCGAGGGTGAACGGGGCGCCCGCGAAGCCGATGAGCGGGGTGGACCCCAGCTCGGCGGTGAGCATGCCCATCGCCTCGGTGACGTAGTGGACGTCGTCCGGCGTGAGGTCCCGCAGCTGCGCGAGGTCCGCGCGCGAGCGGACGGGGTGGGCGACGACGGGGCCGACTCCGGGCTTGATGTCGAGGTCGACGCCGATGGCCTTGAGGGGGACGACGATGTCGCTGAAGTAGATCGCGGCGTCGACCCCGTGCCTGCGTACCGGCTGGAGCGTGATCTCGGTGACCATGTCCGGCCGTGTGCACGACTCCAGCATCGCCGTGCCCTCGCGCAGCTTGCGGTACTCGGGCAGCGAGCGTCCCGCCTGCCGCATGAACCACACCGGGGTGTGCGGTACGGGCTCCCGCCTGCACGCCTTCATGAAGGCGGAGTCGTGGGTGGCGAGTGTCGCCGCTGTCGGCGCGGTCATCGTCGGCTGGCCCGGGGGGCGGTCGTTGGCGCTCACGCCCAGAATCTTCGCATGTACACAGAAGCGGCCGCCCCGGGCCGGGTGTCCTTCACCGCACGGGACGCTCGTTCCGCCTACTCTTCCCCGCATGGCTGCGGCTCAGGGACAGTTTTCTGATCATTCCAACGGCGTCGGCGGTACGGGGGGTACGGAGGGGGACTCCGTCCCGTCCGCGTTCCGACTGGCCGTCGAGGCTTTGCGGACGGCGCGGCTGCGCCCCGAGATGGAGATCGACCCGACCAAGCCGCCCCAGCGGCTCGCACCGCACGCGTACGCGCTGGAGGCGGCGGTGGTCCAGGGGGACGACGACCTGGCCGACGGGAGGCTCGTCCTGCTCCACGACCCGGACGGCCACGACGCCTGGCAGGGCACGTTCCGGCTGGTGACGCTCGTACGGGCGGAGCTGGAGCCGGAGATGGCGGCGGACCCGCTGCTCCCCGAGGTCTGCTGGTCGTGGCTGACCGGGGCGCTCGAAGCACGCGGTCTCTCCTACGGGGAGCCGAGCGGCACGGTCACGCGCGCCGGGTCGCACTACTTCGGCGGGCTCGCGGAGCGCCGTCCGGCGACCCAGATCGAGATCCGGGCCTCCTGGACCCCGCGCGAGGGCCTGGGCGGGGTCCCGGACTCGGCAACGCACCTGGCGGCCTGGTGCGATCTGCTCTGCCAGCTCGCGGGGCTGCCCCCGGCGGCCCCGACGGGCCCGACGGAGCCGGGGGCGGGCGTGGTCTCGCTCCCCCAGCGGCGGGGCCCCCAGGCTCGGTAGAAGAGGGCGGGACCGGCGGTCCGGGGAGGGGCCCACTCGTAGGATGATCGATCGCGCATCCGAATTGCCCGAATTGTTACTCATCAATTCGTGATCATTCTCTAAAGGCGGGGACGGTTGCTGCCGAAGAGGTCAATGACCCTTCAAGCACGGTTCGCCCCCGGCTTCATCCCCAGAGCCGGCCCGTCCCGCACCTTCCCAGGAGGCCTGGTGTCCGTTCTCCTCGAGCAGCCCGCAAGCCTGGTCGCCTACCGCCCGAACAAGCCGACGGCCATGGTCGTCGTGGCCGACCCTCGCGTCCGCTCCACCGTCACCCGCCACCTGTGGGCTCTCGGAGTACGCGACGTCATCGAGGCTTCGTCCATCGCGGAGGCCCGTCCCCGCGTCGGCAATCCACGCGACATCTGCGTTGCCGACGTCCACCTGCCCGACGGTTCCGGGCTGACCCTGCTGTCCGAGACCCGGGCAGCGGGCTGGCCCAACGGCCTCGCCCTCTCCGCAGCCGACGACATCGGCGCGGTGCGCAACGCCCTCGCGGGCGGCGTCAAGGGCTACGTCGTGACCGGTACGCGTACGAACATCGGCCACCCCGGCCGCCCCGGCGCCGCCCCCATCGGCGCGGGACCCCGCATGCACCGCCGCCCCCCGGGTTCCCCGAGCCACCCGGGCGGCTACCGCGAGCTCTCCGGCCGTGAGGTCGAGGTGCTCAGACTGGTGGCCGAAGGCCAGTCGAACAAGGCGATCGGCGTCTCCATGGGGCTCTCCGCCCTGACCGTCAAGAGCCACCTCGCCCGTATCGCGCGCAAGCTCGGCACGGGCGACCGGGCGGGAATGGTCGCCGTGGCCCTCCGCACCGGGATCATTCACTGACCGGTTTCACCCTCCCCACCGGCCGCATCGCCCGCCGACGGAACGTTCCGTCGGCGGGCGGCGTCCGTTCACAGATACCCTTGACACGTGACCGACGCCCAAGAGACCGCAGCAGACCCAGCACTGCGAACCACCGGGGGCGCTCCCCCGGCCGACGTCGAAACGGCGCCGATCCCCTTGTTGGAGCCTCGCGAAGGCATTCCGCCGGTGGTCGCCACCGAAGAAGCGCTCGCCGAGGTGATCGCTTCCTTCGCCGCGGGCACGGGCCCGCTGGCCGTCGACGCCGAGCGCGCGTCCGGCTACCGGTACGGGCAGAGCGCCTATCTCGTACAGCTGCGCCGCGAGGGCGCGGGCACCGCGCTCATCGACCCGGTCGGCTGCCCCGACCTCTCGGCCCTCGGCGATGTCCTCGCCGGTACGGAGTGGATCCTGCACGCCGCGACGCAGGACCTGCCGTGCCTCAGGGAAATAGGCATGCGCCCCACGCGGCTCTTCGACACCGAGCTGGCCGGACGGCTCGCGGGCTTCCCGCGTGTCGGCCTCGGCGCGATGGTCGAGAACGTCCTCGGGTTCGCCCTGGAGAAGGGCCACTCCGCCGTCGACTGGTCGACCAGACCGCTCCCCGAGCCCTGGCTGCGGTACGCCGCACTCGACGTCGAGCTGCTGGTCGATCTGCGCAACGCGCTGGAGAAGGAGCTGGACCGGCAGAACAAGCTCGACTGGGCCTGGCAGGAGTTCGACGCGATCGCCGCCGCCCCGCCGCCGCCCCCGCGCAAGGACCCGTGGCGCCGTACGTCCGGCATGCACAAGGTCCGGCGGCGCCGGCAGATGGCCGTCGTACGGGAGCTGTGGAACGCCCGCGACCAGACCGCGCAGCGGCGCGACGTCTCCCCGGGCAAGGTCCTCAGCGACGGCGCGATCATCGAGGCCGCGCTGGCGCTGCCGCTGAACGTGCACGCCCTCACCGCGCTGCCCGGCTTCGGGCACCGGATGGGCCGGCGCCAGCTCGAACAGTGGCAGTCGGCGATCGACCGGGCGAAGGCGCTGCCCGACACCGAGCTGCCGCAGCCCGGCCAGCCGCTGAACGGTCCGCCGCCGCCGCGCTCGTGGGCGGACAAGGACCCGGAGGCCGCGGCCCGGCTCTCGGCGGCCCGCGCCTCGGTGACGGCGCTCGCGGAGCGGCTGAACATGCCGCAGGAGAACCTGATCACGCCGGACACGGTGCGGCGGGTGTGCTGGGAGCCGCCGGCGGAGCGGAGCGTGGAGGCGGTGTCGGAGGCGTTGGCCGCGCATGGCGCGCGGCGGTGGCAGGTGGAACAGGTGGCGCCGCTGCTCGCGCGGGCGCTGGGCGCGACGGCGGCGACGGGCTGACCGGTCGCCGTCCGGCGCGGGGCTCTTGGGGTGCGGGGTGCGGGGTCGTTTCCGGTTGCGGTTGTCTGCCGACGGGCGGGGTTCGGGGCCTCCGGAGGGGTATGTCCGGACGGCGTGATTTACGGCGCGTGCACGGCTCGTTGGACCCGCTGTGGCGTTCTTGTTCACGCGCCACAAATCAGCCTGAGTGTCCGAACACACCCCTCCTGCGACCCCGCCCCCCTCACGCCGTCCCGACACCCGTACAAGCCCCCCGGTCGCTCCGGTCCGCGGGGGGAAGGGGGACGCGCAGGGGTCGTGTCCGGACACTCAGGCTGATTTGTGCCGCGTGGACAACCCGGTCTCCTCGGGTCCAACGAGGGGTGCACGCGGCGTAAATCACGCCGTCCGGGCATGACCCCGGAGCGGCACCCGGCAACCACCGGAACCACCCCCAGCCCGGCCGGCGCTTGAGGCCAACCCCAACCCACCACGGACCCGCACGCGAACCAGCCAGCCCGCCGCAGGCGACCCCGCGGCACCCGGTAACCACCGGAACCACCCCCAGCCCGGCCGGCGCTTGAGGCCAACCCCGGCCAGGCACAGGCCCGCACGCGAACCGGCCAGCCCGCCGCAGGCGACCCCGCACGCGAACCGTGACCCGCGGAACACCCACGTCGCCTGGGCAGGAACGGTTACCCGCAAGTAGCATGTGTCCCACGCAAGCCTGCTCGCAGAGCCACCCGCACCCTGGAGGAGAGCCATCGTGCCTCGTACCGTCAGGGATGTCGTCTTCGTCGACGGCGTCCGCACCCCGTTCGGCAAGGCGGGCCCGAAGGGCATCTACCACGAGACCCGCGCCGACGACCTGGTCGTGAAGGCGATCCGGGAGCTGCTGCGCCGCAACCCGGGCCTCGACCCCGCGCGGATCGACGAGGTCGCCATCGCCGCGACCACGCAGATCGGTGACCAGGGCCTGACCATCGGCCGCACCGCCGGCATCCTCGCCGGGCTGCCGCAGTCCGTCCCCGGCTACTCGATCGACCGCATGTGCGCCGGCGCGATGACCGCCGTGACGACCACCGCCGGCTCCATCGCCTTCGGCGCGTACGACGTCGTCGTCGCCGGCGGTGTCGAGCACATGGGCCGCCACCCGATGGGCGAGGGCGTCGACCCGAACCCGCGGTTCGTCTCGGAGAAGCTCGTCGACGAGTCCGCCCTCTTCATGGGCATGACCGCGGAGAACCTGCACGACCGCTTCCCGCGGATCACCAAGGAGCGCGCCGACGAGTACGCCGTGCGCTCCCAGGAGAAGGCGGCCAAGGCGTACGCGAACGGGAAGATCCAGCAGGACCTGGTGCCGGTCTCGGTGCGCCGTACCAGCCCCGAGGGCGGTGAGACGGGCTGGGGCCTGGCCACCGAGGACGAGCCGATGCGGCCCGGTACGACGATGGAGTCCCTGGCCGGGCTCAAGACCCCCTTCCGCCCGCACGGCCGGGTCACGGCCGGCAACGCGGCCGGGCTCAACGACGGCGCCACCGCCTCGCTGATCGCGTCGGAGGAGTTCGCCCGCGAGGCCGGGCTGCCGGTCAGGATGCGCCTGGTGAGCTACGCGTACGTGGGTGTCGAGCCGGAGGTCATGGGCTTCGGCCCGATCCCCTCGACCGAGAAGGCCCTGGCCAAGGCCGGTCTGTCGATCGACGACATCGGTCTGTTCGAGATCAACGAGGCCTTCGCCGTACAGGTGCTGGCCTTCCTCGACCACTACGGCATCGCCGGGGACGACCCGCGCGTCAACCAGTACGGCGGCGCCATCGCGTACGGCCACCCGCTCGCGTCCTCCGGCGTCCGGTTGATGACCCAGCTGGCCCGGCAGTTCGAGGAGCAGCCGCAGGTCCGCTACGGCATCACCACCATGTGCGTCGGCTTCGGCATGGGCGCGACGGTCGTCTGGGAGAACCCGCACTTCGACGGAGGCAACAAGTGAGCACCGCTGAACTCCTGAAGGGCGCGGCCGAGCTGTTCCCGGACGAGGTCGTCACCCAGGCGCACGTGCGCCACCTCGAACTCCCCGGCGCCGTCGGCACGTTCGCGCTCATCACGCTCGACAACGGCCTGGACCACACCAAGCCGACGACCTTCGGCCCGCAGTCGCTGGCCAATGTCGACGCCGCGATCACCCAGGTCGAGGCCGAGGCCGCCGAGGGCAGGATCGTGGGTGTCGGTATCACCGGCAAGCCGTTCATCTTCGCCGTCGGCGCCGATCTCAAGGGCGTCGAGCTGCTGAAGCGGCACGAGGACGCCCTGGCCATCGGCAAAGGCGGCCACGACGTGTTCAAGCGGCTCGCGGGCATCGCGGTGCCGACGTTCGCGTACTACAACGGCGCCGCGATGGGCGGTGGCGTCGAGATCGGGCTGCACTGCTCGTACCGCACCGTCTCCGCCGCGCTGCCCGCCTTCTCGCTGCCCGAGGTCTTCCTCGGTCTCGTCCCGGGCTGGGGCGGCTGCACGCTGCTGCCGAACCTGATCGGCGCCGACCGCGCGGTCACGGTGATCATCGAGAACTCGCTCAACCAGAACAAGCAGCTCAAGGGCGCGCAGGTCTATGAACTGGGCATCGCCGACGCCCTGTTCGAGGGCGCGGACTTCCTGGAGCAGTCGCTGCTGTGGACCGCGTCGGTGCTGAGCGGCGAGATGACGGTGGAGCGGCCGGAGATCGACCGGGGCGACGCGTGGGACCAGGCCGTGGCGCGTGGGCGGTCCGTGGCCGACTCCAAGGTGCACGGCGCGGCGCCCGCCGCGTACCGGGCGCTGGACATCGTCGCCGCCGTGAAGGACGGCGACCTCCAGGCCGGTTACGACGCCGAGGACACCACGCTCGCCGACCTGATCATGGGCGGTGAACTGCGGTCCGGGATCTACGCGTTCAACCTCGTGCAGCGGCGCGCCAAGCGGCCCGCCGGCGCCCCTGACAAGGCGCTCGCGCGTCCGGTCACCAAGGTCGGTGTCGTCGGCGCGGGCCTGATGGCCTCGCAGCTGGCGCTGCTGTTCCTGCGCAGGCTCGAAGTACCGGTCGTGCTCACGGACATCGACCAGGAGCGGATCGACAAGGGTGTGGGCTATGTCCACGCCGAGATCGACAAGCTGCTGGGCAAGGGCAGGATCAACCAGGACAAGGCCAACCGCTACAAGGGTCTGGTCACCGGAGTCCTGGAGAAGGCGGACGGTTTCGCCGACGCCGACTTCGTCATCGAGGCCGTCTTCGAGGAGATGGGCGTCAAGCAGAAGGTGTTCGCGGAGGTCGAGGCGGTCGCCCCGGCGCACGCGATCTTCGCCACGAACACCTCGTCGCTGTCGGTCACCGAGATGGCCTCGAAGCTGAAGAACCCGGAGCGGGTCGTCGGCTTCCACTTCTTCAACCCGGTCGCGGTCCTGCCGCTGCTGGAGATCGTGCGCGGCGAGCAGACGGACGAGGCGTCGCTGGCGACGGCGTTCGGTGTCGCGAAGAAGCTCAGGAAGAGCGCGGTGCTGGTGAAGGACGCCCCGGCGTTCGTCGTCAACCGCATCCTCACGCGCTTCATGGGCGAGATCCAGAACGTCATCGACGAGGGCACCCCGGTCGACGTGGCGGAGCGGGCGGTCGAGCCGCTGGGTCTGCCGATGTCGCCGCTGGTCCTGCTGGAGCTGGTCGGACCCGCCATCGGTCTGCATGTCTCCGAGACCCTCCACCGGTCCTTCCCGGACCGCTTCACGGTCTCGCCGAATCTGGCGGCCGTGGTGAAGGCGGGCAAGCGGGGCTTCTACGTGCACGACTCCGGGAAGCCCGAGCTGGACCCGGACGTCCTGTCGCTGCTGGAGCAGGGCGACAGCGTGCTGACGGAGGAGCGGACCCGGGCGCGGGTGCTCGACGCCGTCGCGGAGGAGATCGGTCTGATGCTGGACGAGGGCGTCGTCGCGGAGGCCCAGGACATCGACCTGTGTCTGCTGACGGGCGCGGGCTGGCCCTTCCACCTGGGCGGCATCACGCCGTATCTGGACCGGGAGGGCGTCTCGGAGCGGGTGAACGGGAAGAGGTTCCTGGCTCCGGGTGTGGCCAGCGTCCCCGCGTAGCCGACGAGGAGCGGGCCGGGGGGGGGGGGGGCGTGCGCCCGGCCCCCCCCCGGGGGGGGGATAGGCGGGTGCTGCCCGGCGCCCCCCCCCCCCGCCCGGGCCCAGCGTGGGCGGGATGG
>NZ_JBHXRM010000059.1:9702-29978 GCF_042716895.1 Streptomyces sp. NPDC058653
TCGGGGTGTGGCCTGCGTCCCCGCGTAGCCGACGTGGTGCGGGCCGGGTCCGGCGGGGACTTCCGCCGGACCCGGCCCGTTCGGGTCTATCGTCGTGTCAGACGCGCGACCACGCCTCGAGAGCGAGGCCAGGTTCGGCCTTCTGGCGCGCGACCCGCAGACCGCCGTCCGTGCCCACCGCCGCCATCACGACGCGGCCCCGGCCGTCGAGGGCCAGCGCGGGCGCGCCCACGCACTCCTCTCCCGTCGGGGTCCAGGTGACGCCCGCCGCCTCGTTCTCCGTCGGGTAGGCGGCGAGCATGGGGCGGCCGTCGAGGCCGCGTTGGGCCAGGATCGTGCAGTCGTGGCCGTCGACGGGCGTACGGAGCAGGGCGATCGGCCCGGTGCCGGGGCCGCCCAGCGGGGCCGTCTCGCCCCCGTCGAGCCGCCAGGCGTGCACCGTACGGTCGTCCCGGTCGCGCCAGTAGTGGGTGAGCCGGTCGACGCCCGTGCACTCGGAGCTGAGGGTGCCGGGCGTGACGCGGCCCGCGAAGCTCTTCAGGTCGCGTTCGGGCTTGGCCGCCGTCTTCGGCTGCCGCCAGCGCATCACCGCGTCGTCGGTCGGCGCCAGGACCTCGATCAGTCCGTCCTCGCCCACGACGGCCGACGCCTCGCCGGTCATCCTGGACCCCTTGAGGTCCGCCCACGAGAACCAGGCGCCGGTGGGCTTCTGGAGCCGCGCGGAGAGGCCCCGGCCCGCGTTGCGCGCGAACAGGTACAGCGAGCCGTTGGGGTCGATCACCGCCGCGGGCAGACCGAGCAGGCCTCCCCTGGCGAGGTCTTTCGGGTAGGGCGTACCGAGCGGCTGCCAGTCCCGCAGCGGGCGGCCCGTCTGGAACTGGACGGCGTACATGACGTCCGTGCGGATCTGTCCGTCGTCGGTGGGCATGCGCCGCAGGCCGACGAGATGGACGTAGCCCTGGGCGCCGCAGGCGATGGAGAGGTACGGCAACAGACCGGGGGCGGGGAGCAGTTCGGGCCCCGACCAGCCCGGACCGCCGAGCCGGTCCTCCGTCCAGCGCAGCACACCGTCGTCGGCGGGGGCGTACGCGGTGAGCCTGCCGTCCTTGCCGCGCAGCAGCCAGCCGGTGGTCGCGGGGATCACCCCGTCGGCCGTCGGAACGGGAATGGATTCAGCCGGCCGGCCGCCGGTGTCCGGAGCCTCGCCGGGGCCCCGACCGGATCGTTTCGACGTCCGTGCGGACCGCAGTGCCATGACCCACTGCCACCTTCCCAGCGCATGAAATTTCCCCGACGATAGCATTCGCGGGTGACGCGGAACCGTACCGCCCCGGCCGCTTGTGGCACGCTCCTGAGGTGCGGATTCTACTGATTGTCGACGGGGCGAACGTGGTCGGTTCCGTGCCCGACGGATGGTGGCGCGACCGGCGCGCGGCGGCCGGGCGGCTGCGCGACCGGCTGGTGCCCCTCGCCGCCGACGGGCTGCCGGACGCCGGGATTCCGGGGCCCCTGGACGTGGTACTGGTCGTGGAGGGGCAGGCCCGGGGCGTGGAGTCCGTGCCCGGCGTACGGGTGGAGGCGGCGCCCGGCAGTGGTGACGACCTGATCGCCGAGCTGGCCGCGGGCGCGGGCGGGCGCCCTTGTGTCGTCGTCACCGCCGACCGGGAGCTGCGGCGCCGGGTCGGGGCGTACGGGGCGCGCTGCGTCGGGCCCCGTACGGTCACGTCAACTCCCTGACGAGCGTACGTAGAGGACCGTGCCCTCGACGGTCCCGGGAAGCGGCTCGTACTGCTCGGCGAGCAACCCGCGCAGGGTGGGGAGCCGTTCGGGGCCGTACGGCTTGCCCCGTGAGTCGTCGACGATCAGCGCGGGTGGCCGCGCCCTCATCTCGGCGGCGAAGACCTGCCAGGCGCCCGGTACCCCGTACTCCTCGCCCACCTGCGGCCCGTCCCTGCCGCCGCTGAAGTTGGTGAGGAGCCCGGCGGTCAGATAGCGGCTGGCGGGGGCGCGGTCGGCGAGTCGGTAGGTCTGCGGGTGCATGCCCCAGATGAGGACGCGGTCGGTCGGGGCGCTGTGTTCCCGTACGGCGGCGGCGACGCGTTCGGCGTGGGTGAGCTCGGAGCGGGGCGCGAAGACGGCCCAGACGACGAAGCAGACGCAGACCCAGGCGGGCACGGAGAGGACGGACCTCAGCCGCTCGTGGCGCAGTGAGCGCAGGGCTCCGGTCGCCAACAGGGCGATGGGGGGCAGGAGTTGGAGGAAGTAGTGGCCGAAGAAGTGGAAGCCGACGGCGACGGCTCCGGCGGACGCCGCGAACCAGACCCAGAGATCGACGAGGGCGGCCCCGTCCGGTCGCCGTCCGGTGCGCAGGGCCCTGAGCACCGGTGGGACGATGCCGAGGCAGCAGAGGCCGAGGATGGAGCTGTTCACCAACGCCCTGACGAGGACGTGGAGTTCGGAGCCGTCGAGGGAGAAGGCGTACGCGCCGGAACCGGTCACGGTCCAGAAGAGGAAGCCCCCCGGGTCGGTCAGAAGGGCGGCCGCGACGACCGGGGCGGCGAAGCCGACTCCCGTACGGATGAGGCCCGTTCGGAGCGCGTACCGGCCGGGGCCCGCTCCGTGGGCCGCCCAGAGCAGCCACAGCACCGGGACCAGGACCACTCCCCCGGTCTGCTTGGTGAGGAACGCCCCGGCGACGGCCGCGCCGGCGGCGCCCCAGCGGCCCCTGTCGGCGCAGAGGACGGCCGCCGCGGTGAAGGGCAGTATGACGACCTCGAAGGTGACGGCCTGGGTGTCCTGCGGGATGAAGCCGACGGAGATCAGCAGGAAGACCACCCCGGCGGTGGCGCCGGACCGGTCGCCCCAGCGGCGCCGGGCGTGGGCGGCGAGCAGCGCGGCGGTGGTGAACTGGGCGGCCACCGCGAGGAGTTTCATCGCCTGCGTGGATCCGTCGCCGAAGACCGTGAACGCCGCCTCGTACAGCCAGGGCAGCAGCGGTGTCTTGCGGTCGACGACGGTCTGGTACAGCTCGCCGCCCTCCGCCAGTATCCGGGCCTGGACCGCGAGATACCCCTCGTCCGGGCTCCAGAAGGAGTGCAGGAAGGAGGGGACGCGGATGGCGAGGGCGAGGGCGGCGAGGACGGGCAGCAGTCTTCGCCAGAAGCCGTACGCGGGCGTACGGGCGGGCGCCGGGCGGATCGGAGTTGTACGGGTGCGGTTCGGGCCCTGTTGGCTCGGGACATTGCGCGCGGGCGCGGACTGCTTCGGTCTGCTCGGCCCCGGAACGGTGGGGCGGGGCCGGGCGGGCGAGAGGCGTGTGGCGGCGGACGGCGGCTCGACGGACATGCGTGACTTTCGTGCGGTGGAGGGTTGTTTGGCTGACGAAATGTCAGGCGGTCTTGCCCAGACGGCTGTTGCGGCGGCCGTAGGTGAAGTAGACGACCACACCGACGGCCATCCAGATGGCGAAGCGGAGCCAGGTCTCGGCGGGCAGGTTGAGCATCAGCCAGAGCGAGGCGCAGACGGACAGGGCCGGCAGCCATGGCACCAGCGGGGCGCGGAACGACCTCGGCAGGTCGGGCCGCGTGCGGCGCAGGATGACCACGCCGATCGCGACGACGACGAAGGCGAAGAGCGTGCCGATGTTCACCAGCGAGGCGAGTTCCTCGATGCTGGTGAAGCCCGCGACGATCGCGATGATCACACCGAGCAGCACGGTCGAGCGGTACGGGGTGCGAAACCGGGGGTGGACGTGCGAGAAGATCCGTGGGAGCAGCCCGTCCCGGCTCATCGCGAAGAAGACCCGGGTCTGGCCGAGCAGCAGGATCATGCACACGGTGGTGAGGCCGACGGCCGCGCCGAAGCTGATGACCCCCGCGTAGAAGGGGTGCCCGGTCGCCTTGAAGGCGTCGGCGAGCGGCGCGTCCACGGTGAGCCGGGTGTAGCGCTGCATACCGGTGACGACGATGGAGACGGCCACGTAGAGGATCGTGCAGATGAGCAGCGAGCCGATGATGCCGCGCGGCATGTCCCGCTGTGGCACCTTCGTCTCCTCGGCCGCCGTGGCGACGATGTCGAACCCGATGAAGGCGAAGAAGACGACGGAGGCGGCGGTGAAGATGCCCATCACGCCGAAGTTGGTGGGCGCGTAGCCGAACATCAACTGGATCAGCGGCGACGCGAGCCCGGCGCCGGAAGGCTGCTCCTGGGCCTTGGGGATGAACGGCGAGTAGTTGGCCGAGTCGATGAAGAAGGCGCCCGCGATGATGACGATCAGGACGACGGTCAGCTTGACGGCCACGACGACCGCGGTGACGCGCGCGGAGAGCTTCATACCGAGGACGAGAATCCCGGTCAGCAGCAGTACGAGGAAGAACGCCAGCAGGTCGAAGCCGAAGCCCGTCTCCTCGTTGGTGCCCGCGAGCGAGTCGGGCAGGTGCCAGCCCGCGTTGTCGAAGAGCGACTGTACGTAGCCGGACCAGCCGACGGCCACCACGGCGGTGGCGAGGGCGAATTCGAGGACCAGGTCCCAGCCGATGATCCAGGCGGGCAGTTCGCCGAGTGAGGCGTAGCTGAAGGTGTACGCGGAGCCGGCCACCGGCACGGTCGAGGCGAACTCCGCGTAGCAGACGGCCGCGAGGGCGCAGACGACGCCGGCGGCCACGAAGGCGAGCGCGGTGGCGGGACCCGCGTTGTTCTTGGCGACCGCGCCGGTGAGGACGAAGATGCCGGTGCCGATGATGACGCCGACCCCGAAGACCGTCAGATCGAGCGCGGAGAGCGACTTCTTGAGCGCGTGCTCGGGCTCTTCGGTGTCCTGGATGGACTGTTCCACGGATTTCGTGCGGAACATCCCATGTCTTCTGGGTCCCGTGTCGTGCTGGGCGGTCACCGGCGTACCTCCGAGAGCGTGGTTGCCGCCATGATCGAGAGGTGCTCGGCGGCCCTGATGCCCAGGAGCGCTTTTTTCACACGGATGGGCCGGTCGGACCACCCGTACAGGGAGTCCGACCGGCGCATCCGCCGGTGCTGTTCCTACGCGGTGACGTCAGTCGCGCGTGATCTCCTCGGCCGAGAGCTCGCCGGCCATCCGGCCGTCGATCCGCGACACGAGGCCGGTGACCTGGCGCGCGATGTCCGGGGCGGTCAGCCCGATCTCGGCCATCAGCTCCTTGCGCGAGGCGTGGTCGAGGAAACGGGCCGGGATACCGAAGTCCCGCAGGGGGATGTCGATCCCGGCGTCGCGCAGGGACTGCGCGACGGCCGAACCGACCCCGCCCGCACGGCTGTTGTCCTCGACGGTGACGACGACCCGGTGCTGCTCGGCGAGCGGCGGGAGCGCCTCGTCGACGGGCTTGACCCAGCGCGGGTCGACCACGGTCGTCGAGATGCCCTGCTTGTCGAGGAGATCGGCGATCTCCAGACACATCGGGGCGAGCGCGCCGACCGACACCAGCAGAACGTCCGCCGGGCCCTCGGCCGGGCGGCGCAGTACGTCCATGCCGCCGACCTTGCCCACGGCGGCGACGGCGGGACCGACGGCGCCCTTGGAGAAGCGCACCACGGTCGGGGCGTCCTCGACCGCGACGGCCTCGCGGAGTTGGGCCCGGACCTGGTCGGCGTCGCGCGGCGCGGCGATCCGCAGGCCCGGCACGCACTGGAGGATGGACATGTCCCACATGCCGTTGTGGGAGGCGCCGTCGGTGCCGGTGATGCCCGCCCGGTCGAGTACGAACGTCACTCCGCAGTTGTGCAGGGCGACGTCCATCAGGACCTGGTCGAAGGCGCGGTTGAGGAAGGTCGCGTAGACGGCGAAGACGGGGTGGAGTCCGCCGGTGGCCAGACCGGCCGCCGACACCGCCCCGTGCTGCTCGGCGATCCCCACGTCGTACACCCGGTCCGGGAACGCCTTGGCGAACTTCTCCAGGCCGACTGGCTGGAGCATCGCGGCGGTGATGGCGACCACGTCCGCGCGCTCGTGACCGAGCTTGACCATCTCCTCGCCGAACACCGAGGTCCAGTCGACGCCGGAACTGGCGATCGGCAGACCCGTGTCGGGGTGGATCTTGCCGACGGCGTGGAAGCGGTCGGCCTCGTCCAGGAGCGCGGGCTGGTAGCCGCGGCCCTTCTCGGTGAGGCAGTGGATGATGACGGGGCCGCCGAAGCGCTTGGCGCGCTGGAGGGCCGACTCCATGGCCTCCACGTCGTGCCCGTCGATCGGGCCGACGTACTTGAGGCCGAGGTCCTCGAACATGCCCTGGGGGGCGATGAAGTCCTTGAGGCCCTTCTTCGCGCCGTGCAGGGTCTCGTAGAGGGGGCGGCCGACGACCGGGGTGCGCTCCAAGATGTCCTTGCCCCGGGCCAGGAAGCGCTCGTACCCGTCGGTGGTGCGCAGGGTCGCGAGATGGTTCGCGAGGCCGCCGATGGTGGGCGCGTACGAACGCTCGTTGTCGTTCACGACGATGACGAGCGGGCGGTCCTTCGCGGCGGCGATGTTGTTCAGCGCCTCCCAGGCCATGCCGCCGGTGAGCGCTCCGTCGCCGATGACGGCGACCACGTGGTCGTCGCGGCCCAGTACCTGGTTGGCCTTGGCGAGGCCGTCGGCCCAGCCGAGGACCGTGGAGGCGTGCGAGTTCTCGATGATGTCGTGCTCGGACTCGGCCCTGGAGGGGTAGCCGGAGAGGCCGCCCCTGCTCTTGAGCTTGCCGAAGTCCTGACGGCCCGTGAGCAGTTTGTGCACATAGGACTGGTGGCCGGTGTCGAAGAGGACCTTGTCCTTGGGCGAGTCGAAGACCCGGTGCAGGGCGATCGTCAGCTCGACGACCCCGAGGTTGGGGCCGAGGTGTCCGCCGGTCTTGGAGACGGCGTCGACGAGGAAGGACCGGATCTCTCCGGCGAGCTGCTCCAACTGCTCCGGGCCGAGGCGGTCCAGATCACGCGGGCCCTTGATCCGGGTCAGCAGGTCCCATCCGTCGCCCACCGCCGCCTCGGGCGGTCGCGCTGCGCGCGGCTGTGTCACCGTGCCTCCTTGCGTTGAACTGATCTGGCATACCGGTCCGCCGAGTCTAATTGTTCCGTCGGCGGCGGCGTCATCGGGCGGCACGTGATTCACCGTACGGGCATCTGTGCGTATGTCAGACGTACGCACTTCGAACGCGTCCCCACCACACGAAAGCGCCCGGTACCGGGCTTCCGGTACCGGGCGCGACGTGCGACGACCGCTGTCAGGCGCGACCGGCGGTCTTCTGGGTCTTCCGGGTGATGGCGTCGATGACGACGGTGGCGAGGAGCACACCACCGGTGATCATGTACTGGATCGGCGAGGCGATGCCCTGGAGGGCGAGGCCGTACTGGATCGAGGTGATCACGAGCACACCGAGCAGCGCGTTCCAGGTGCGGCCCCGGCCGCCGAAGAGGCTGGTGCCACCGATGACGGCCGCGGCGATGGCGTTCATCAGCAGCTCACCGGCGCCGGCGCCCTGGTTGGCGGAGGTGATCTTCGAGGCGATGAACAGACCGCCGATCGCGGCGAAGGTGCCCGCGATGGAGAAGACCGCGACCCGTACGCCGATGACGCTGATACCGGCGCGGCGCGAGGCCTCGACGCTGCCGCCGAGCGCGAAGACCTTACGGCCGAAGGAGGTACGGCGGAGCACGAAGTCCGTCAGCACCAGCACGAGCAGGAAGATCAGCACGGCCAGGGGCAGGCCCTTGTACTGGTTGAACATGATCGCCGCGGCGAAGGCCAGGACGGCCAGCCCCACCGTACGGACGACGATCTCGCTCAGCGGCCGGGAGGGGACACCGGCGGCGGCCCTGCGGCGGTTGTCGAAGAACGAGGAGAGGAAGTAGCCGGCCACCGCGAGGACCGCGAGCCCGTAGGCGGCGGCGACGTCGGTGAAGTAGTAGCCGGTCAGCTTGGCGACCAGACCCTCGGAGTCCAGGTTGATGGTGCCGTTGTCACCGAGGATCTGGAGCATGAAGCCGTTCCAGAACAGCAGACCGGCCAGGGTCACGGCGAACGCGGGCACACCGACACGGGCGAAGAAGAAGCCGTGCAGGGCGCCGGCGGCGGCGCCGGTCAGGATGGCGAGGATCAGCGCGAGCCACTCCGCCATGCCGTGCGTGACGGCGAGGACCGCGAAGACGGCGCCCGCCACACCGCTGACCGATCCGACCGACAGGTCGATCTCGCCGAGCAGCAGGACGAAGACGATGCCGACCGCGATCATGCCGGTGCCGACCATGGCGACCGAGATGTCGGAGAGGTTGCCGGCGGTGAGGAAGTTCGAGTTCAGGCTGGTGAAGATCGCCCAGATGATGATCAGGCCGATGACGACGGGTATCGAACCGAGGTCGCCACCGCGCATCTTGCGCTTGAACTCGGAGAGGTAACCGGCGAAGCCCTGCTCGCGGACGACGAGACGGGGGTCGACGGCGACCGTCGCCGCGCCGGCCGCGGGGGCGGGCGCGTCGTCGGCGGTGCCGACGGGTGCGGAGGTCTTGTCGAGACTCACTTCTTAACCTCCACATTGCGCGCCGCGCGTCGGGTCACGGCGTTGTCCGTGGCACCGGTGATCGCGGAGATGATGTCTTCCTGCGAGGTGGTGGCGACGTCGAAGACGCCGTTGTTGCGGCCCAGCCTGAGGACCGCGACCTTGTCGGCCACCGCGCGGACGTCCTCCATGTTGTGGCTGACGAGGATCACGGCGTACCCGCGCTCGCGCAGCCGCTCGACCAGGTCGAGGACCTGGGCGGTCTGCTCGACGCCGAGTGCCGCGGTGGGCTCGTCGAGGATCACCAGCTTGGGCTCGCCGAGCATGGACCGGGCGATGGCCACGGTCTGGCGCTGGCCGCCGGAGAGGGAGGCGATCGGGATGCGGACGCTGGGGATGCGGATCGACAGCGTGGTGAGCAGCTCGCGGGCGCGGCGCTCCATCTCGACCTCGTTGAGCACGCCCCAGGAGCGCAGCTCCCGGCCGAGGTAGAGATTGCCGACGACATCGAGGTTGTCGCACAGCGCGAGGTCCTGGTAGACCGTCGCCACACCCAGCTCCTGGGCGTCGTGCGGCTTGTTGATCGCGACCGACCGGCCCTCCCACTCGATGACGCCGTCATCGATGGGGTGAACTCCGGCGATCGTCTTGACGAGCGTGGATTTGCCGGCGCCGTTGTCGCCCACGAGGGCGACGACCTGTCCGGCATGGACCTCAAGCTCTACGTCGGTGAGCGCCTGCACGGCACCGAACCGCTTGGAGACCCCTCGCAACGCCAGCACGGGCGTAGCGGTCACGTAAACCATCTCCTTCGCCGCCTGGCCGGCGGGGATACCGCGCCCTGGGGGTGGTGGGCACGGGGGTCGAGCAGAAAAGAGAACCGCGGTGACACGGCGAAAACCCGTGAAGTGGTCCGTCCGGCGCCCCGCCCGGTAGCGGGACGGTTGAGGGGCGGGGCGCCGGACAGGCTTCAGGGCGGGTTTCCGCGGGTCCTACCGGCCGACTACTTGACGCCGAGGGTGTCGCACTTGGCCTTGAACTTCGCCGTGCAGATCTCGTCGACGGTGTAGATGCCGTCCTTGATCACCGTGTCGTTGATGTTGTCCTTGGTCAGCGAGACGACCGGGACGAGGACCGACGGGATGCCCTTGGTGGTGGCGCTGTCGACCTTCGTCTTGGCGATGGCGTCCAGGGACTCGCCCTTGGCGACGGCCACGGCCATCTCGGCGGCGATGGAGGCCTCGGTCGGGTACGGCTTGTAGACGCTCATGAACTGCTCACCGGCGACGATGCGCTGCACACCGGCGAGTTCGGCGTCCTGGCCCGTGACCGGCGGGAGCGGGGTGATACCGGCGCCCTTGAGCGCGGTGATGATGCCGCCCGCCATGCCGTCGTTGGCGGAGTAGACGCCGACGATCTTGTCCTTGCCCAGGGCGGAGATCGCGCCTTCCATGTTGGCGTTGGCGTTCTCCGGCTTCCACTCCTTGGTGTCGTACTCCTTGCCGATCGTCACCTTGCCGTCGAGGACGGACTTGGCGCCCTTCTTGAAGAGGGCGGCGTTCGGGTCGGTGATCGCGCCGTTCATCATCACGATGTCACCGTCCTTCGCCTTCGGGCCGAGCTCGTCCAGGAGCGCCTGGCCCTGGACACGGCCGACCTCTTCGTTGTCGAAGGAGACGTAGCCGTCGATGTCGCCCTCGGCGAGGCGGTCGAAGGCGATGACCGGTATACCGGCTTCCTTGGCCTTCTTGATCGAGCCCGTGATGGCCTTGGAGTCGACGGCGTCCACGATCAGCGCGTCGACCTTGTTGGTGACCATCGTGTCGGCCTGCTGGTTCTGCGTCGACGCGTCCTGCTTGGCGTTGGCGTAGACGACCTTGCCCTTGCCGTCGGTCAGCTCGCTGACCCGCTTCTCGATCAGCGGCTTGTCGAACTTCTCGTAGCGCGCGGTCTGGTTCTCGGGCAGCAGCAGACCGATGGTCAGCGAGCCGTCGGACTTCTTGGACGAGTCCTTCGCCGAGTCGCCGTCACCGGACTCCTTGGCGCTTCCACAGGCGGCGAGCGAGACGGCCATCGCGGTGGCAGCGGCAGCCACGGCAGCACGTCGGAGATGTGCGTTCACTTCAGAAACCTCCCTGACGAGGCCGCGACGTTGCGGCCGAGGTGGCTGGAAGTCAACTCCGCTGGGGACTCAGCGTCAAGGAGTAAATCCTTAACGAGATGACAACGGTGCCATTCGTTATCTAAGTGAAGACAGCCGAGCCGACAGGCAGAGTGCTCTCAAGTAGGGTCGAATCGCCCATTTCGCTCAGTACGAGGGCCAGGGCCCCGAGCACCTCGGCCCGCCCGCCGAGGGCTCCCGGAAGCACCGAGAGCTGTCTGGCCGCGCTCGGGATCGCGTACCGCGAGACCGACTCGCGTATCGGCGCGAGCACCAGCTCCCCAGCCTCGGCCAGATCGCCGCCGAGCACCACCCGGCTGGGGTTCAGCAGATTGCAGAGATTGGCGACGCCGCTGCCGATGTGGCGCCCGACGTCGGCGACCACCCGGCGGCAGCCCGGGTCGCCCTCCCTGGCCAGCTGCACGACCCGCTCCATGGTCAGATCGCGGCCGTGGCTGGACCTGAGCAGCGGCAGTACGTAGCGGGCGGCCGTGAAGGTCTCCAGACAGCCGCGGTTGCCGCAGCGGCAGACGGGGCCGGACTCGTCGAGCGTGATGTGCCCGATCTCACCCGCCGTACCGCCCGGTCCCCGGTAGATCTGGCCCTCTATGACCAGGCCGGCGCCGACCCCGCTGGCGACCTTGATGTACGCGAGGTCCTTCACGCCCCGGCCGCTGCCCCAGACCAGCTCGCCGAGGGCTCCGAGATTGGCGTCGTTGTCGACGTACACCGGCACGCCGAGCCGGCCCGCCAGCTCCTCGCTGGGGTTGATCCCCGTCCAGCCCGGCAGGATCGAGGTGGAGCCGAGCGTGCCCGAGACGACGTCGATCGGACCCGGCACCCCGAGCCCCACGCCGATGACCTTCTGGCGGCCGATCCCGGTGGCCTCGATCAGCCTCTCCACCAGCTCTTCGGCCCGGCCGAAGCCGTGCGCCGACGAGGCGTCCACGTCCAGCGGTTCGGACTCCTCGGCGAGCACCTGGTGGGCCAGGTTGCCGACGGCCACCCGCAGATGCGTATGGCCGAAGTCGACGCCGATGACGATGCCCGCGTCGCCGCTGAGCGAGACGCTGCGGGCCCTGCGGCCCCCCGCGGAGGTGGGCGTCACCTCGACGGTGCCGCCCTCCCTGAGCTCGCGGACGATGTTGGAGACCGTGGCCGCCGACAGTCCTGTGCTCCGGGCGATCTCCGCCTGGGTGAGTGAGCCGGCCATGCGCACCGCGCGCACGACACGCTCCAGATTCGCCCGGTGCAGAGACGACTGCGACCCTGGAGTCTCCACAACTGATCCACTCCTGCCCTTGGCAGGCGGCACGACCACCGCCCCCGGCCGGGGTCGCGCCTATGAGGCCCCGGCGTATCTCCAACTTGTGAACTCTAAGCTCAGCCTTTCGGGTCGCTTCCCGTCAAGACCTTGAGCAGTGCCGGAGCTGGATGGGCACCGTACGTACGCATCTGACCTGCGAACATCGGCGTTTTGATGAAATCAGGCCAGTGGTGGTGGCGAAATCTCCCCCTCCGGTTCGGGATGGATACCGAACGAACCCTCCCGGCGAGGGCCCGGAACAGCGCGAACCGCCCCCCGGCGGGAGGCCGGAGGGCGGTCGCGGAGGCGGTGGAGAAGGTACGGCGGCGGAGCCGGGAGACCCCGCGGTGTGAAGCGGCGGAGGCGTGAGGCTACTTGAGCGCTCCCGCCGTCAGCCCCGCCACGACCTGGCGCTGGAAGATGATGTACGCGGCGAGCACCGGCAGCATCGCCATCACCAGTCCGGCGAAGAGCCCGGAGTAGTCGCCCTTGTAGCCCTGGCTGACCGCCAGCTGCACCAGACCCTGCGAGAGCACCTTCTTCTCCGGGTCGGTGTTGAGCACCGTCGGCAGCATGTACTGGTTCCACTGCCCGAGGAAGTTGAAGATGCCCACGCTGATCAGACCCGGCTTGGCCATCGGCAGCATGATCTGGAAGAAGGTCCTGGTGTGCGAGGCGCCGTCGATGATCGCCGCCTCGGCGACCGAGGTCGGCAGCGTCCTGAAGAAGGACGACAGGAAGAACACCGTGAACGGCAGCGAGTAGGCGATGTACACCAGGATCAGACCGTGCGTGGTGTTCAGCAGCCCCATGTTGTTCATGACGAAGAACAGCGGGACCAGCGCCAGGATGATCGGGAAGCTCATCCCTCCGACGAAGAGGAAATAAATGAAGCGGTTCCCGGGGAAATCGAAGCGCGCCAGCACGTACGCGGCCATCGAGCCGAGCACCAGCGTGCCGATGAGCGAACCGCCCACCACCAGAATGGTGTTGAGGAAGTAGTCGCTCATGTGCGCCTGGGTCCAGGCCCGCGACCAGTTCTCGAAGTGGAGCCTGTCCGGCAGCGACCACGGCGAACTGAAGATGGAGTTGTCGTCCTTGAAGGAGGACATCACCGCCCACAGCAGCGGCAGGACGACCAGCAGCGCCCAGATGACCAGCACGCCGTGCGAGAAGACGTTGAGGACGCCGCTCCCGCCCCTCTCCTTCTCCGGCGGCGCGGCCACCTTGGTCACCGGCGGCCGGTCGCGCGGCTCCTCGGGCGTGATGGCCGGAGACGTGTCAGTGGTCTTCATCAGAACTCCAGCCGCTCGCGCCGGCCCAGCTTCGTCACGACCGCCGCGAAGGACAGCGTGACCACGAGCAGGGCGACACCGATCGTTGTGGCATAACCGGCCTGGGCGTCCCTGAAGGCCGTTTGGTAGACGTACAGCGGCAGGACCGTGGTCGAGTAGTCGGGTCCGCCACCGCCCGGCCCCACGGTCATGATCTGTACGACCGCGAACGCCTCGGCGCCGAGCGCCAGGATGCCCATGTAGATCCAGCCGGCCTGCACCGTGTCCCAGAGCAGCGGAAGCGTGATCCGGAAGAAGGTGGTGAACCGGTCCGCGCCGTCGAGCAGCGCCGCCTCGTAGTAATCCTTCGGAATGGAGGCCATTCCGGCGGAGAAGAGGACGACGAAGAAGCCGACCGTGCTCCAGATCAGGACCGCCATCACGCACCAGAGCGCGAGATCCGGGTCACCCAGCCAGAGCGGCTGGATGTTGTCCAGACCCACCGCGGAGAGTGCCGCGTTGATGGCGCCGCTCTCCGGGTTGTAGGCGAACTGGAAAAGCAGGGCGACGATCGCGATGGAGAGCACCTGCGGAAAGAAATACGCGATCTTGTAGAAACTCGAACCGCGTACACCGGCGATCGTGGCGCCTTTTCGCCGGCGCCCGCCCACATTGATCATGAAGGCGAGGAACAGCGCCAGGGCGAGCGTCACCAGCGGAAGCAGCAGCACGAACAGCACGCTGTGCTGCAAGGACTTCCAGAAGATGTCGTCCTCGAACATCTTCTTGTAGTTGTCGAAGCCCACCATCTTGAAGTCGGAACTCAGCCCCGTCCAGTCCGTGAACGAGTAGTAGATGGACTGGATGAACGGCCATATGACGAAGATCGCGTACAACGCCAAGGGGGCGATCAAGAACCCCACGATGAACCGGTATTTACCGTGCTGCATGGATCCGACCCCGATCTGTGTGCGGATGCCGCCGCTGGTGACGCCTGCTCACTGGTGCTTGTAGTGCTTGATGGACTGGTCCTTCGCGGCGGCATCCGCGTAGCCCTGGATCTTCTTGATGGCCTCGGCCGGGGTGGCGCGTCCGGCCATCATCTCGCCCAGGCCGGCGACGCCGATCTGCTCCTTCTGGAGCTTGACGTACCAGTCCTGGAGACGCGGGTTGACGACGTTCTCGCCCGCCTTGTCCAGCGCGGCGACGGCCGACTTGAGGCCCGGGGTCAGCTCGATGCCGTCCGTTCCTCCGTTGAGGGCGGTCAGCGACTTCACCTGGGAGGTGAAGTTCTTCGACGACTCCTCGCTGAGCATGATGCGCAGCAACTCCATGCCGCCCTGCGGGTTCTTGGCCTTCTGCGGGACGATGAAGGGCTCACCGCCGGACGCCCAGATGGTGCCGAACGGCAGCTTGTCGGAGGAGTCCATACCGGTCGGCGCGCCGACGGCGAGGTTGAAGTCGGCCGGCATCGTCTTGGCCGCCTCGTTCTCCACCCACGAGCCGTTCGGGATGAAGAGCGCCTTGCCCTTCGTCCAGGCGGTCTGCGACTGGATGTGGTCCAGGCCGGGGGTGCCCTTGAGGATGTAGCCCTTCTTGAAGAGCTCGTAGTACGCCTCGAAGGCCGTCTTGACGGCCGGGTCCTTCCAGGCGTTCGGCTCCAGGTTGTCGATCTTGTCGAGAACCTCGGTGCCGCCGATCTTGGCGATCATCGGGTAGAGCGAGAACGGGATGTAGTACGGGTGCTTGCCCGCGTACGTCCAGCCGGCGATGCCCTTCTTCTTCGCCTTCTCGCAGACCGCGAGCATCTCGTCCCACGTCTCGGGGTACGTCGCGTCAAGGTTGTCCAGCGCCTTCTGCGAGTACCAGACACCGTAGACCGTGTAGGCGTAGTACATGATCCAGACGGGGTCGCCGTCGAACTGGCCCATCTCGATGATGCCGGGGCGCAGCGTGTCGCGGACCTTCTTCGCCGGGTCGTCGTACGACGGGGCGTCCATCAGCGCGGTGAGGTCGGTGAGCTGCTTCTTGCCCACCAGCACGCCCATGTCCATCTGCTCGGCGCCGGAGTTGTCGATCAGGTCCGGCGGGGTGCCGCCGTTGAACCTCGGCTGGAGCGTGGACTGGATCTTCTCGGTCGACGCGTGCTTGACCTTCGGCGCCTTCGGGAAGGCCGTGTTGTACCGCTTCTCCGCGTCGATGGCGTACTGCTCGCCGAAACCGCCGTTGAAGATGACGACTTCGAGCTGCGCCGTCTCGTTGGCTCCGAGGGGGTTCTTCGCCGAGGTCTTGCCCTTCTCGACCTTCTCGTCGCCGCCGCTGTCGCTGCTCGCGCAGGACGCCAGGAAGCTCATCGTCGGAACGGTGATCAGGCCGACGGCGGCCGAACGCTTGATCAGATCACGACGGCCAAGGCCCTCATTGCTGTGAGCGGAGGTGGATCCCATGCTCAAGTCCTCGCCTTCTCCAGGACTCAGGCGGTGTACCGGTCGCCCGTCCTTCTCGCCTGAGGCAGAAGGGCCCCGCCACCGCGGTCAAATGAAGCTGGGTCGTGCAGGATTGTGGTGCTGATCGGCGTACGTGTAGTGGTGCGTGTTGCCGTGCTGTTGCCGTACGCGTGGAGTTACGTCGTGCGTGAAGCCCGATGTGTGATGCGTGATTACAGCAGGAGAGGCCCGAATGGTTCGCGGCGGGGTGCGACACGGCGTCACGACACCCAACCGTCCCCCGTCTCCCGGTCCTTCGCCGTTCGAAACCTGGCGAGGCGGACGCCGACAGGTATAGTCCACTTCAGGTCGACTCAGCAAGATCGAAAGCAGGTTTGGGCGGGAGTCTTTCCCTAGTTGAGACCTCCGGCGGGTTTCAGAAGACCCGTGTGGCATCCGTACGGATCTCACCGTATTTTCCGGATCGCGCACGCCGCGATATCCGGCTCGCTCGCGCGCTCTCGGCACGCATAGTTATGTGCACATTCAACGAATCGCTTTTGCCAGAATGGCCGGTTTCTGTCATCTCACACCGGCAACACCCTTGACACCATGCACCTCTTGTATCACTACTTAACCGGCGCATGACTTATGACAACGTTGTCCATCTCATTCGCAGGAGGAAGGCTAGGGATGCAGCGCACACCAAGACCCCGGTTCACGCAGCGGCGTACCGCCGCCCTGGTGGCCGTCGCCTCGCTGATCGTCGTCACCGCGCACTCGGCGGCCGCGGCACAGCCGGCCAGGCCCGACGCACCCAGGGACACCTTCGCCTCGTCCTTCGAGGAGAGCGACACCCAGCCGGACTGGCGCGACACCGTCGACACCGGACCGGACGGAGAGAAACGTTCCTCGGGCGTGACCGGCGAGTTCAACGCCGGCATCCCCGGCAATGTCACCGAACGGGTCGTGGAGCTGCGTGCCAGCGACGAGAACACCGGCGGCGGCGAGGGCAAGGAGAACCTGGTCGACATCGCGTCCAGCACGAAGTGGCTGGCCTTCGAGCCGACCGCCTGGATCGAGTTCGACCTGGACGCGCCCACCAAGGTCGTGACCTACGCGCTGACCTCGGCGAACGACCACGCGGAGCGCGACCCGAAGGACTGGAAGCTCCAGGGTTCGACGGACGGCAAGGACTGGAAGACCCTCGACTCACGAGTGGACCAGACCTTCGGCGAACGATTCCAGACAAAGTCGTACGACTTCGACAATTCGACCGCGTACGCGCACTATCGGCTGGACATCACCAAGAACAACGGCGCGGGTGACGCCACCCAGCTCGCCGATGTCCAGTTCTCCGACGGCGACACCACCACGCCGCCGCCCGCCGACATGCGCAGCCACGTCGACGGCGGCCCCGGCGGCTCCCCCACGGCCAAGGCCAACGCCGGCTTCACGGGGAAGCGCGCGCTGGAGTATTCCGGATCGCACAAGCCCGACGGCCGCGCCTACTCGTACAACAAGGTCTTCGACGTCGACACGGCCGTGCGCCCCCACACGGAGCTGTCGTACCGGATCTATCCCTCCATGCCGGAGACGGACCTGAACTACCCGGCCACGAACGTCTCGGTGGACCTCGCCTTCACCGACGGCACGTACCTGAGCGACCTGAAGGCACTCGACTCGCACGGCGGGCTGATGACCCCTCAGGGCCAGGGCGAGGCCAAGCGGTTGTACGTCAACCAGTGGAACGCGGTCGCCTCCCGGATCGGCTCGGTCGCCGCCGGCAAGACGGTGGACCGGATACTCGTGGCGTACGACTCCCCGAAGGGCCCGGCGAAGTTCCAGGGCTGGGTGGACGACATCGCGCTGGCCGTGAAGGCGCCCGAGAAGCGCCTCGCGCATCTGTCGGACTACGCGTCCACCACGCGCGGCACCAATTCCAGCGGTTCGTTCTCGCGCGGCAACACCTTCCCGGCCACGGCCGTGCCGCACGGCTTCAACTTCTGGACCCCGGTGACCGACGCCGGATCCACGAGCTGGCTGTACGAGTACGCGCGCGACAACAACAGCGACAACCTCCCCACCCTGGAGGCGCTGTCCGCGAGCCATGAGCCGAGCCCCTGGATGGGCGACCGGCAGACCTTCCAGCTGATGCCGTCGACGGTCGCCGGGACACCGGACGCCTCGCGCTCGGCGCGGGCGCTGCCGTTCCGCCACGAGAACGAGATCGCGAGGCCGCACTACTACGGCGTCACGTTCGAGAACGGCCTCAAGGCGGAGATCACCCCCACGGATCACGCGGCCGCGATGCGGTTCACCTATCCGGGTGACGACGCGAGCGTCGTCCTCGACAACGTCAACAACAACGGCGGTCTGACCATCGACGCCGCGAACCGCTCCTTCACCGGCTACTCCGACGTGCGCAGCGGCGGATCGGCGGGCGCGACGCGGCTGTTCGTGTACGGCGTCTTCGACGCGGCCGTCAAGGACAGCGGCAAGCTGCCGGGCGGTGGCGGCAAGGACGTCACCGGCTTCGTCCGCCTCGACGCGGGCCAGGACCGCACGGTCAACCTGCGGATCGCGACCTCGCTGATCAGTGTCGACCAGGCGAAGAAGAACCTGGCGGACGAGCTGCCGGCCGACCTCGGCTTCGACCGGGTCAAGAAGGACGCGCAGCGCGCCTGGGACGGCATCCTGGGGAAGGTGGAGGTCGAGGGCGCCACGAAGGACCAGCTCACGACGTTGTACTCCAGCCTCTACCGGCTCTACCTGTATCCCAACTCCGGTTTCGAGAACACGGGTACGGAGAAGAAGCCGCGCCAGCAGTACGCGAGCCCCTTCGTACCGAAGATGGGCACGGACTCCCCCACGCACACGGGCGCGAAGATCGTCACGGGCGAGGTGTACGTCAACAACGGCTTCTGGGACACCTACCGGACGACCTGGCCGGCGTACTCCTTCCTGACGCCGAAGAAGGCCGGGGAGATGGTGGACGGCTTCGTCCAGCAGTACAAGGACGGCGACTGGATCTCCCGCTGGTCCTCCCCGGGCTACGCCGACCTCATGACCGGCACCAGCTCGGACGTGGCCTTCGCGGACGCGTATGTGAAGGGGGTCGACTTCGACGCGAAGGCGGCGTACGACGCGGCGCTGAAGAACGCGACGGTGGTGCCGCCGAGTTCGGGCGTCGGCCGCAAGGGGATGGAGACGTCGCCGTTCCTCGGTTACGCCTCCACGGAGACCCATGAGGGCCTGTCGTGGTCGCTGGAGGGGTACCTCAACGACTACGGCATCGCGAAGATGGGCCAGAAGCTCTACGAGGAGACGGGCCAGAAGCGGTACAAGGACGAGTCCGAGTACTTCCTCAACCGCGCCCAGAGCTATGTCTCGCTCTTCGACTCCGAGGCGGACTTCTTCCAGGGCCGGAACCTGAAGGGCGACTGGCGGGTCCCGAGCGGGGACTACGACCCCCGGGTGTGGGGCTACGACTACACCGAGACGAACGGGTGGGGCTACGCCTTCACCGCGGCGCAGGACTCACGCGGCCTCGCCAACCTGTACGGCGGGCGCGCGGGTCTCGGCGACAAACTGGACGAGTACTTCGCGACGCCGGAGACGGCGGGGGCTGAGTTCGTGGGGTCCTACGGCGGTGTCATCCACGAGATGACGGAGGCGCGGGACGTCCGGATGGGCATGTACGGCCACTCGAACCAGGTCGCGCACCACGCCACGTACATGTACAACGCGGCGTCCGAGCCCTGGAAGACGCAGGAGAAGGTCCGCGAGGTGCTGGGCCGCCTCTACACCGGCAGCGAGATCGGGCAGGGCTACCACGGCGACGAGGACAACGGCGAGCAGTCGGCCTGGTACCTCTTCTCCGCGATGGGCTTCTACCCGCTGGTGATGGGCAGCGGGGAGTACGCGGTCGGCTCGCCGCTCTTCACGAAGACGACGGTGCATCTGGAGAACGGGAAGAAGCTCGTCGTCTCGGCGCCAAAGAACAGCGACAAGAACATCTACGTGCAGGGCCTGAAGGTCAACGGCAAGGCGTGGAACTCCACGGCGCTGCCGCACGACCTGCTCGCGAAGGGCGGCACGCTGGAGTTCGACATGGGCGCGGAGCCGTCGGCGTGGGGCACGGGCAAGGACGCCGCGCCGGTGTCGATCGCACAGGACGACAAGGTGCCGTCGCCGCGCACGGACGCCCTGGCGGGCCCGGGCGCGCTCTTCGACAACTCGTCGAAGACGTCGGACACGGCGGAGGGCCCGGTGGACCTGCCGGTCCCGTCCGCGACGAAGGCGGTCCAGTACACACTGACGTCGTCCAAGGCGGAGACGTCCCCGGTGGCCTGGGAGTTGCAGGGCTCGACGGACGGCGAATCCTGGAAGACGCTCGACAAGCGCTCGGGCCAGTCCTTCCGATGGGACCAGCAGACGAGGGCGTTCACGGTGACCTCACCGGGCTCGTACGAACGCTACCGCTTGGTGCTGAAGGGTCAGGCTGATCTGGCGGAGGTGGAGTTGCTGCGGTAGCTCGTCGCTCGCGAAAGGGGCGGCTCACCGGCGCCGGCCGGTGTGCCGCCCCTTCCGGTGTGCGGTCGGTGTGCGCGG
>NZ_JBHXRM010000059.1:29988-40953 GCF_042716895.1 Streptomyces sp. NPDC058653
TGGGGGGGGGGTGTTTGGGGGGGGTCCGCTGCCCGCCCCCTCTGGGGGGGCCCCCCGGGGGCGGGCGGGTCCCCCGCCCCTTCCGTTCTGCGTGCGGTGTGCGCTGAACCCACGGACCTCGGCGGAAGACTTCCACCTTCTATCCGCGAGGCCGTATCTCCCGGAACCCTCGGGTCATGGCAGGCCCCAGGTAATTGATGATCTCGTGCCCCGGATCGCCCGGATTGGGAAGGTACCAAAGGAATGAGGTGCCGATCACCTCACTCACTTCGGGGATACCCCTGGACAGCTGCTCCTCAAGAAAAGCAAGAACCGATCGCCAGTCCAAGGCATCCGAGCCGCGCTCGACGAAGGAACGCACCAATTCCTGTGTGACGTCCCAGAAGAAGACATGCGGCAGCACACCTTCCTCATTGAAAATGTGGGCACTGTACGGATCCTCGAGAGCTGGAAACCTGGCCACCAGGTCTTCTACCAACTGCACGTCCGCGCTCACGAACACGACTCCAGACCTGGGTAGTTGTCCAGACCCTCGTACCTTCCGGCATGAGCGTCGTCGATGGCGGCGATGAGGCTGTTCGCGACTTCGATGTCGCGCGGCGTCCTCACCACGGTCTCCTTCTTCCCACCCCTCAGCCTGACCACGTCCTTCGTGAGGAAGTTGACGAGGGAGCTTCGAAGCTGCGTCGTGCTGGCGATGTGATTCCTGCCCTCGACTTGCTCTCCACCGAGGGCCTCATGGTTGGCCGCTGCCATTGCCGACCCGTCGCCGATCGAGTTTGGATTGCCCACGCCATGGAACAGGGCATCGACAATGTTCTGCAGCCTCGCATTGTCTACCTGGGGCGTTTCACCGCCGTTGTTGTGCACCAGGACCGGTGTATCGCCGGTGACGACATAGTACGTGTGGATGCCATTGACGGTGAGGTCGTGCGTGACCTGCCGCTTGGTGTAGCGGTCGACGGCGGTGACCTGTACGGATGTACCGGCAGGCGTTCGCAGATCGTCGCCCGGCTTGATTTCTCCGGCGTCCGCCCAGCGATCCTTGTCCGTCAGCCAGAACGGATGCGTGTCGGTCGCCGTCAGAACCTCGGTGCCCGAATTCGTGACGACAGTCAGACGCGTGAAGTCCTTGTCGTCGTACGTGGTGATCGTCCGCTCGATCGTGCGCGCCTGACTGCGACCGCTCGTCGGGTCGGTGGCGATGACGCGGGTCCCGACGCGGACCTTGTCGATGGCCGTCAGACTGCCGTCGGCCAACAGCACCGGAGTACCCGGCAGGAAGCTGTGCCGCGCCGGACAGGCCGGCAGAGCCTCGTCATGCTCCTCGGACTCGTCGGAGTCGTCCGACTCGTCCGGCCGGTCCTGTTGGTCCTGGTCGGCGTCCGGGGTGTCGTGGTTGTTGCCGCCGTTCAGGCGGTCAAGCCAGCGGGCCTGGCCGTAGTACGGGATGAACGAGGAGCCGATGTTCCAGCCCACCAGGCCGGCCGCCTGGCCGAAGTCGCCGTTGTTCCAGAGCTCGCGGGCCTCGTCGCCGACGAAGCTGTCGTCCAGCACCGTCACGCCCGTGTTGAAGGACGCCCCGCTCCAGTCGACGAGCGCGCCGAGGTAGTCGCCGTCCGACCACTTGTCCGTCGCGCCCTCGGCGTCCTCCAGCCACTGTTCGCCGAGGTCGCGGCCGTAGTCCACCGTGTCCTCGATCACCTGGCCGGGATCGGTGATCGTGTCCCAGGCCTCGGAGAGGTCGCCGCCGATGCCGTCGACGACCACGCCCTCCAACGTGCCGCCCAACTCGTCCCCGGCGCACGAGAAGAACGCGCCGATGCCGGACGTACAGCTCTCGCCACCGTCCCCGTCGCCGTCCCCGTCCTCGCGGTCGCCGGCCTCGTACGTACCGCCCGGGTCCCGGAGCGCCGGGTCGTACGCGCCGTCGTCGTCGTGGGTGTCGGTACGCTCGTACGGGTCGCCCGGCTCCTCGCCCGGCGGGTACGCGCCGTCCGCGCTGTGATCGCGCCCCGATCCCCCGGTGCCGCCATCCGGACCGCCCTCCGCGACGGACGCCGCGTCGCTCCCGCCCCCGCACGCGCTCCCCGTGATCTCGCACACCGCCGACCGCAGGCCCCCGCCGACCTGGCCGCCGACCCCCGTCGTGACCAGACCCGTCACGATCGCGGTGACCAGGACGATCAGCCCCACGTACTCGGCCGCGCTCTGGCCGCCGTCCGTACGCCACTTGATCATTCGTGCGAGCCGGAACGGACGCCGTTCCTCCCGCTCGGAGACCGGCAGCGCGAACCAGTCGCGCGAGGACCGGCGCAGCAGCAGTACGGTGATCGCGACCGGCACCAGCGACTGCGTGAAGCCGCGCCCCGATCCCTGGCCCAGCGTCCCCAACGCGCCGACGAGCAGCCAGACCTGGAGCGCGAGCAGCGCCCATCGCACCCGTACGCCGCCGGCCCACGCCCGCCGGGCCAGGACGAGCGCCGCCACCCCGGGCGCGGACGCGTACAGCAGCAGCCCGGGCGAGCGGCCGTCCACCGCGTCCGCCGACGCCGCGACGGTCAGCGCCCCGGTCGTGCCCAGCACCGTGATGCCTAAAAGGAGATGGAGCAGTATCAATGCCGCGCGTAACTCCCGCGGCATTCCCAGCCGGCCCCCGCCGGCCTCCACCGTTACGTCAGATCCCCCAACTCCGGGGTCCCCCATACCCGTTGCTGACATACATCTGACGCTAGGTCAGCGCATCCGCCCGATCCCGGGCCCTGGGGCCCCAAACGGGCCCACTCCGGGCCCGTTCTCCATTGGGGTCCAATTTGGGCCCTTCGGGTGGGAACCGCACACGCGGAAGGGCCGCACCCCGCGCGGGGTGCGGCCCTTCGTCGGCTGCCGTGCGCCGGTGCCTACTTGCGGATCAGGCTGCGGAGCACGTACTGCATGATCCCGCCGTTGCGGTAGTAGTCCGCCTCGCCCGGGGTGTCGATGCGGACCACCGCGTCGAACTCCACGCCCGTGTCCGTCGTGACCTTGACCGTGTCGGGCGTCGTACCGTCGTTCAGCGCGGTGACGCCCGTGAAGGTAAACGTCTCCTCGCCCGTCAGGCCGTACGACAGGGCCGAGGCGCCCTCCGGGTACTGGAGCGGCAGCACGCCCATGCCGATCAGGTTCGAGCGGTGGATGCGCTCGTACGACTCGGCGATGACCGCCCTGACGCCGAGCAGCGCCGTACCCTTCGCCGCCCAGTCGCGGGACGAGCCCGAGCCGTACTCCTTGCCCGCGAGGACGACCAGCGGGGTGCCGGCCGCCTGGTAGTTCTGCGAGGCGTCGTAGATGAAGGAGACCGGTCCGTCGGGGGCCGTGAAGTCGCGGGTGTAGCCGCCCTCCGTGCCCGGCGCGATCTGGTTGCGCAGACGGATGTTGGCGAACGTGCCGCGGATCATGACCTCGTGGTTGCCGCGGCGCGAGCCGTAGGAGTTGAAGTCACGGCGCTCGACGCCGTGCTCGGTGAGGTACTTGCCCGCCGGGGTGTCCGCCTTGATCGCGCCGGCCGGGGAGATGTGGTCGGTGGTGACCGAGTCGCCCAGCATGGCGAGCACGCGCGCGCCCGTGATGTCGTCGACCGGGGTCGTCTCCATCGTCATGCCCTCGAAGTACGGGGGCTTGCGCACGTAGGTGGACTGCGGGTCCCACTCGAAGGTGTTGCCGGTCGGGATCGACAGCGCCTGCCACTGCGCGTCGCCCGCGAAGACGTCCTGGTAGGACTTGTTGAACATGTCCTCGCCGATGGCGGAGGCCACGACCTCGTTGACCTCTGCCTCGGTCGGCCAGATGTCTTCGAGGTGGACGGGCTTGCCGTTCTGGTCGACACCGATCGCGTCCCGCGTGATGTCCACCTTCATGGAGCCCGCGATCGCGTAGGCCACGACCAGCGGCGGGGACGCCAGATAGTTCATCTTGACGTCGGGGTTGATCCGGCCCTCGAAGTTGCGGTTGCCGGAGAGCACCGCGGCGACGGCCAGGTCGTTCTCGTTGACCGCCTTGGAGATCTCCTCGTCCAGCGGGCCCGAGTTGCCGATGCAGGTCGTGCAGCCGTAACCGACCAGGTTGAAGCCGAGCTTGTCGAGGTACGGCGTGAGGTTGGCCTTGTCGAAGTAGTCGGTGACGACCTTCGAGCCCGGGGCCAGCGTCGTCTTGACCCACGGCTTGCGGGTGAGGCCCTTCTCGACGGCCTTCTTGGCGACGAGCGCGGCGGCGACCATCACGTACGGGTTCGAGGTGTTGGTGCAGGAGGTGATCGCGGCGACGGTGACGGCGCCGTGGTCGATCTCGTACGGCGTCCCGTGCGGCGGGGTGACCAGGGTCGGGCGGGTGGGCACACCGTTGGTGGTGGCCGGCGAGTCGGAGGCCGGGAAGGACTCCTTGCCCGCCTCCTCGTCGTCCGTGACGTAGTTGCGGACGTCGAGCGCGAACTGCTGCTTGGCGTCGGCCAGCACGATGCGGTCCTGCGGGCGCTTCGGGCCCGCGATGGACGGGACGACCGTGGCGAGGTCGAGCTCCAGCTTCTCGGAGAAGTCGGGCTCGGCGGCCGGGTCGAGCCAGAGGCCCTGCTCCTTGGCGTACGCCTCGACCAGCGCGAGCTGCTGCTCGTCGCGGCCGGTCAGCTTCAGGTACTTGATGGTCTCGGCGTCGATCGGGAAGATCGCGGCGGTCGAGCCGAACTCCGGCGACATGTTGCCGATGGTGGCGCGGTTGGCGAGCGAGGTGGCGCCGACGCCCTCGCCGTAGAACTCGACGAACTTGCCGACGACTCCGTGCTTGCGCAGCATCTCGGTGATCGTCAGGACGAGGTCCGTGGCGGTGGTGCCCGGGGTCAGCTCGCCGGTCAGCTTGAAGCCGACGACGCGCGGGATGAGCATCGAGACGGGCTGGCCGAGCATCGCGGCCTCGGCCTCGATGCCGCCGACGCCCCAGCCGAGCACACCGAGGCCGTTGACCATGGTGGTGTGCGAGTCGGTGCCGACGAGGGTGTCCGGGTACGCCTGGCCGCCCCGGACCATGACGGTGCGGGCGAGGTGCTCGATGTTGACCTGGTGGACGATGCCGGTGCCGGGCGGGACGACCTTGAACTCGTCGAACGCGGTCTGGCCCCAGCGCAGGAACTGGTAACGCTCCTTGTTGCGGCCGTACTCCAGCTCCACGTTCTGCGCGAAGGACTCCGGCGTGCCGAACTTGTCGGCGATGACGGAGTGGTCGATGACCAGCTCGGCCGGGGCCAGCGGGTTGATCTTCGCGGCGTCGCCGCCGAGCTCCTTGACGGCCTCACGCATCGTGGCGAGGTCCACGACGCAGGGAACGCCGGTGAAGTCCTGCATGATGACGCGGGCCGGGGTGAACTGGATCTCCTGGCTCGGCTGCGCCTGGGAGTCCCACCCACCGATCGAACGGATGTGGTCGGCGGTGATGTTCGCGCCGTCCTCGGTGCGGAGCAGGTTCTCCAGCAGCACCTTCAGGCTGTAAGGGAGGCGCGCTGAGCCCTCGACCTTGTCCAGCCTGAAGATCTCGTACGACTCGTCGCCCACGCGCAGCGTGCTGCGGGCGTCGAAGCTGTTCGCCGACACGACAGTCTCCTTCATGAATGTGCGCGTACTACCGCGCCGCGACGCATGTGCGGCTGACGCCGCGCGGTGCCGCCAACGGGCTGCTCGCCGATCCGCTAAGGTAAGGCTTAGTTAGGTTCGCCTTACTGCCTGGCGGCTGCGGTACGCCTTCGGCAGATATCTCGATGTCGAGATAACTCTAGTACATGACCGCTGCGAGGTCATGCCCGGGAGCCCTGTGTTCCGTGCCCACCTGAGCGCGGAGGCCGAGTGCGCGGGGCGACCGAGCGCGGGAGTCAATGGCCAGGGGTCCCCGGGGTGACCTTCCGGTCGACTCGAAGGTCTACGGTCGCGGGCATGGCCTTCATGTGGATCTCCCAGCTCGCCGGGCGCAGCGGGGTACCGGCCACGACCCTGCGTTATTACGAGAGTGAGGGGCTGCTCCCCGCCGGCCGGACGTCCGCCGGGTACCGGAGGTACGGCGAGGACGCGCTCGAACGACTGGCGTTCATCGGCGCGGCCAAGAACCCGGGGCTGCCGCTCGACGAGATCGGCGAGTTGCCGCGGGTGTGGGAGGCCGGTGCCTGCCGGGACGTCAGGACGGAGTTTCGGCCGCGGATCGCCGCCCGGCTCGCCGGGGCCGAGGCGCGCGCGGCGGAGCTGGTCGCGTTCACCGCCTCGCTCCGGGGAGCCCTGGCGCATCTGGACGCGCTGCCCGACCGCGCCGGGCGGTGTGATCCGGAGTGCGGGTTCCTCGCCCCTCCCGCGTCGGGAGTCCGGGGTGGGCGGCCGGCCGACGTCGCACTCATGCCCGGCCGCAAAGCCGCGGAACAGGAGGAGGAGCGGTGGCGCACGGCACCGGTGACCTGTTCACTGACGGGGGGAAAGCTCGCTGAGCGTACGGGGCGGTGGCGCGAGGCTCTCGAAGGCGCCGCCCGGACGGCGGTGCCCGACGGTCTGCGTCTGACCCTGCCGGCCGGCCGGGCCGCCCGGATCGCCGAACTGGCCGCGGCGGAGCAGCGGTGCTGCCCGTTCTTCGACTTCCGGCTTCATCTCGACGGCCCGCACCTGCGTCTGGAGGTCCGCGCACCGGCCGAGGGCGGCGCCCTGCTCGCCGGTCTCTTCGGCACCGCCGCTCACTGATCCGCCCCCGAACCAGAAGGCCCCTCACCATGCTCGTCGCCCGCTCCGTCGCCCTGTTCGCCGTCGCCGCCCTGTTCGAGATCGGGGGTGCCTGGCTGGTGTGGCAGGGCATCCGCGAACACAAGGGCTGGATCTGGATCGGCGCCGGCGTCGTCGCGCTCGGGCTCTACGGGGTGGTCGCCACCTTCCAGAGCGACGACAACTTCGGCCGGATCCTCGCCGCGTACGGCGGCGTCTTCGTCGCCGGGTCGATCGCCTGGGGCGTGGTCGCCGACGGATTCCGCCCGGACCGTTTCGACATCATCGGGGCGCTGGTCTGCCTCGCCGGGATGGCCGTCATCATGTACGCCCCGCGCGGGCACTGACCCCCTCCGTGGATCCCTGGGGCCGAGGCCTTTCCGTACGGCGCCGGCGGCGGTGGTAGGAGAGCGTGAGCGCCGCCAGCAGGGGTCCCCAGAGCAGCAGTGGGGCGTAGCAGAGGTAGAAGACGACGGCGGGCCAACCGCCCGCTTCGCCCGGGTAGTCGGGGGAGATCGCGTCTCCTCGCAGGGTGACGTCCGCGAGGTCCGTGACCGCGGCGGCCGTCCAGGCCGTGGTCAGTACGAGCGCGCCGAGCGCGGCGGGGACGACGACGGCCAGTGGCGGGATGCGCCGGCCGCGCAGGACGGGTGTCCAGCGGGGCCAGACCTCTCCCCAGGCGGCGATCAGCCCGACCGCGGTGAACGCGATCAGTTCCGAGACGAGCGAGAGCACGACCACGTAGAGCTCGATCGGCAGCCAGGCGGGGAGGTCGCCCGTGCCGTGGCCGGAGCCGCCGTTGACCTCGGCGATCCGCCAGAGCCCCGACGGCAGGACCGTGAAGGGGACGGCCAGGGCCGCCCCTCTCGCCCAGCGGGGGACGCCGGGCACCGGCGTGTGGGCGGTTCTCCAAGCGGCGCGCAACCGGTCGCGCAGGGAAGGGCGTTGGGGGTGGGCCGCGTCGACGTGGGTTCCGTCGGCGGTGCGGGCCTGGTCGGTGCGAGCTCGGTCGGTACGGGCCTCGTCGGCGTGGCTGGTGCGCGTGGACATGCGCGCTCGCTCCTTCGGTCCGGCGGGCGCCGCTCGCCCGGCCTCGTCCGAAGATCGCAGCGGGCTCCTTCGCGCGGATCGCCCTCCGGTACGAAACGGCTCCGCCGCACGGTGGGGGCGGGAGGTGGCCCGAGGATGATCACGGGCCCGGGGACCGGCCCGGTGTGCGACGTGTCGTACGGCCGGCGCCGCCGCGTCCTCGGCGGCGCCGGCCATGTCCGTCACCCTTACTTGAGGATCCGGTACTTGAGGTGGGTGGCGCCGGGGGTGTCGACCACCCGGATCGGTTCGAGCGCGTGCGAGCCGAGACCGAGGTTGTCGAAGAGCCGCAGACCGCCGCCGAGCAGCACGGGGATCACATGCAGCTGGAGTTCGTCGACGAGGCGGGCCTTCAGATACTGCTGGACGGTGTGCGCGCCGCCCGCGATGTCGACGTTACGGCCGCCGGAGACCGCCTTGGCCTTGTCGAGCGCGCTGTCGATGCCGTCGGTGACAAAGGTGAAGGTCGTGCCGCCCTCCTTGACGAGGGTGGGCCCGGGGCGGTTGGTCAGGACGAAGACCGGGGCGCGGAACGGCGGGTTGTCGCCCCAGAACTCCACCCCGGAGTCGTACATCAGCCGACCCATGACGACCGCGCCCGTCGCCTCGAACCACTCGCGCATGATCTCGGAGTCGTGGTCGCTCTCACCGCCGCCGAGGCCCGTGCGCTCGCGCCAGCTGGACTGGGCGTGGATCCAGCCGCCGATCTGGTCGGCACCGTTGCCCGCTGGGTTGGCGACGCTGTGGTCGGTGCCGGCGATGTAGCCGTCGAGCGACATGGTCATGTCGGCGGTGACGGTGACCGTCATGAGGTGCTCCTTCAACTTTCCGTACCTGCTGCGGGTGTTGCTCGTTCGTCGATCGGCGGACGTCGTTCTCGACGCGCGCGGACCATTTCTCCGTATGGCGTGGGTCACGGTCGTCACGGCCGAGGGAATTCGGGCGGTTCGTAACTGTTCGTGGGGGCGAAGCGTACGTCGCGGGGGCGCGGAGAGAAGGCCGGGCCTGCCGCGCGGACATGGATCGCCGCCCACAGGTAACCCGTACTGCCAACAGGGCTTCGCCCACGCCGACTTGAGGAGGCCACCGTGCCGATCACCTTCCGTAAGAGTTTCCGGATCCTGCCGGGCGTACGGCTCAACATCAACAAGCGTTCGTGGTCGATCACCAGCGGGGACGGCAAGGGGCCGCGGCACACCACGAGCAGCACCGGCCGGCGGACCACGTCGATGGATCTGCCCGGACCCTTCGGCTGGCGCAAGACGACGAACAAGCGCCGGGGCCACTGAGCCGTACAACCGGATCGGTAGACCGGATCCGTGGCCGGCTCGCCCACTCGTACCCGTACGGCTGTACCCGTACGGCCGTACCGTGCTCGCCGAAACGCGCGAATCGGGCCATGATGGTCCGCGAGGTGCGGGCGTGCGCGGGCCTCGGCCGTATGGGCGACGTCACTCGCACGAATGGCGCACCTCAGCAACGCTCTCATCTCACATATGAGATAACCTGTCGCCATGGCAGACGACTACCTCGTACGCATCGGCAAGCTCATCCGTGACGCCAGACAGCACAGGGGCTGGACTCAGACACAGCTGGCGGATGCGCTGGCCACCAGTCAAAGCGCTGTGAACCGTATCGAGCGCGGTAACCAGAACATCAGCCTTGAGATGATCGCGCGCATCGGTGAGGCGCTCGACAGCGAGATCGTGTCCCTCGGATACTCCGGACCGATGCACTTGCGGGTGGTCGGCGGTCGCCGGCTCTCCGGCTCCATCGACGTCAAGACGAGCAAGAACGCCTGCGTGGCCCTGCTCTGCGGCTCGCTCCTCAACAAGGGGCGTACGGTCCTGCGGCGGGTGGCGCGTATCGAGGAGGTCTACCGGCTCCTCGAAGTGCTGAACTCCATCGGCGTGCGCACCCGCTGGATCAACGACGGCATGGATCTGGAGATCGTGCCGCCGGCGGAGCTGGACATGGCGGCCATGGACGCGGAGGCGGCGCGCCGTACGCGCTCGATCATCATGTTCCTCGGTCCGCTGCTGCACCGCATGGACAACTTCCTGCTGCCGTACGCGGGCGGCTGCGACCTCGGCACGCGCACCATCGAGCCGCACATGATCGCGCTGCGCCGCTTCGGTCTCGACATCACGGCGACCGAGGGGCTGTACCACGCGGTGGTCGACCGCTCGACGTCCCCGGACCGGCCCATCGTGCTGACCGAACGCGGCGACACGGTCACGGAGAACGCGCTGCTGGCCGCCGCCCGCCACGACGGCGTCACCGTCATCCGCAACGCCTCGTCGAACTACATGGTCCAGGACCTCTGCTTCTTCCTGGACGCGCTCGGGGTACGGGTCGAGGGCGTCGGCACCACCACGCTCACCGTGCACGGCGTGCCGAGCATCGACACCGATGTGGACTACTCCCCCTCCGAGGACCCGGTCGAGGCGATGAGCCTGATCGCCGCCGCGGTGGTCACCGAGTCCGAGCTGACGATCCGCCGGGTGCCGATCGAGTTCCTGGAGATCGAGCTCGCGGTGCTGGAGGAGATGGGTCTGGACCACGACCGTACGCCGGAGTACCCGGCGGACAACGGCCGTACCCGGCTGGTGGATCTGACCGTACGGCCCTCGAAGCTGGAGGCGCCGATCGACAAGATCCACCCGATGCCGTTCCCGGGCCTGAACATCGACAACGTGCCGTTCTTCGCGGCGATCGCGGCCGTCGCGCAGGGCAAGACCCTCATCCACGACTGGGTCTACGACAACCGCGCGATCTATCTGACGGACCTCAACCGCCTGGGCGGCCGGCTCCAGCTCCTCGACCCGCACCGGGTCCTGGTGGAGGGCCCGACCCGCTGGCGCGCGTCGGAGATGATGTGCCCGCCGGCGCTGCGGCCCGCGGTGGTGGTGCTGCTGGCGATGATGGCGGCGGAAGGCACGTCGGTGCTGCGCAACGTCTATGTGATCAACCGCGGTTACGAGGACCTGGCGGAGCGGCTGAACTCGGTGGGCGCGCAGATCGAGATCTTCCGCGACATCTGATATGCGAGAGCCGCCGCACCCTGTCTGACCCGCGCTCGCCGCCGAGCTGCCCGGGGTGCGGTACGTCCGGCTGGAGG
>NZ_JBHXRM010000060.1:0-40195 GCF_042716895.1 Streptomyces sp. NPDC058653
ATTCACTCGTGCCCTAGCGGCCCCCCCCCCCGCCCCCCCCCCGCCCGGGCCCAGGGTCTCGCTCTCTGGCCGAGTAGACGGCGCCGCCCGCCCCCGCGGCCGCCCCCCCCGACCGGGGTGAGAGTTTCTGTACATCGGCGTGCCGTGCCCGGCAGCGGCAGTGAACTGCCGGCCGCCGAATCGGTGAACGCCTCTCTGAAGACCGCTGGCTACCGCGCCCGCGGGCCGGTGCTGCTCCAGTCCCAGCGCGGCGGTCCGATTAGGGGTGCGTTCCCCGACCTCGTCAACTGCGGCTCACGCGCAGCTGCCGGACGGCCCGGTCCACGATGGGGAACCGGTGGTGTGACTATGCCCGGACGGGCGGACGTGCGCAGGCATTGCGAGAGTGAGGCGGCTGCGGCGACTGCGTTGAGGACGGGCGGTTGCGTGATCGGGCGGTGAGCCCCCGGTGTTTGTTCAGCGCTGGCCGAGGTCATCGACCCTGTCAGGGACTACGGTGTGCCCCAGACACGATGAAGGCTGTCCGGCGCGTGCTGCCGAGTGGGCGCTGGGGGAGCGTGGGGGCGGATCGTGGAGTGGCTGCCGGGTTTTTCCCTTCGGTTGTACCGGGGTGCGGAGGATGCCGTCGCGATGGTGGCCGTGCGTTTGGGTTCTGCGGAGCGGGACGGGACCGACCCGCGTTCGGTCGTGGAAGGGCTTCCGACGGAGGACGAGATTGCCGGGGTTGGCGTTGCCCGGGACGATTCGTCGGGGAACCGAATCCTGGTGGAGCACGAGGGGCGGGTTGTCGGCTATGTGACGGTCGACTGGTGGCAGGAGCGGGACGGGACATGGCTGTACCTGCACCGTGGCTATCTCCTGCCCGAGTACCGCGGCCGGGGTGTGGGCTCCGCGATGCTCGGCTGGGCGGAAAGCCGGGTCCGACAGCTCGTAAGCGAGCATGGAACGGAGCGGACGGCGGTGTTCGGCGCGAATGCTTCGGCCTCGGAGAGGGAGGCGACGGAGCTGCTGCTCGACTCCGGATATCGGCGGGTCTTCAGTCTCGTGGAACTGGAGCTGACCGATCTCCGGCGTCTTCCGGACGGGGCGCCGCTGCCGCCAGGGACGCGGGTCGGTGCCGTCAGGCCCGGTGACTTCCGCGCGGCCTGGGAGACGGTGGTCGACTCCTACGCCGATGTCGCGTTCACCGAGACATGGCCGTTCGAGAGGTTCGTCGCCGTCGCCGACGCGGCCTGCTGGCGGGCGGCGTGGCGCGAGGACCGGATGGTAGGGGCCGCCCTGTGCGCTGTCCGCCGGCAGGACCCCACGGTGGGCGAGGTGGAGGAGCTCAGCGTGCGGGCGCAGTTTCGGCGAGAAGGGGTGGGGCGGGCGCTGCTGCTGGACGGACTGCGATGTCTTCGCGAACACGGTGCGCGGACCGCCCGGTTGAGTACCGGAACGGCCAATCCGAACCGGTCGTACGACCTGTATGAAAGCGTGGGATTCCAGCGCCGCAACGAGTACGTCCGCTATCGCAGGCCGATCGTCGGCTGACGCCCGGAGGGGACGCAACCGCCGTGTCCCTGGAAACCCGTCGGGGGCCGAGCACGCGACGGGCACGATGCGGCACAAGCGCGGGCAAGCGTCTGCCCGTGGCATCACGGAAGCGGATGACATAGGCATGGGGGCATCGGCTCGGCTTTGCGCAATCGCAGGTCTTGAAGCAGGTCCCCATGCCGCGGGTGAGAGCTGACCTCGTGGACCCCGGCATGGCTCTGACCTGCGGCCGCGCCAAACCAGGGGACATTGAGCATTCTCAACGGATCCTCCTCGAAAGGTCTACCAGCCAGGCCTCTGAGCTGGGTGCTACCTGGTCGGTCGATGTGTGACGGGCCGTACGCCCTGGCGATCGGTGACGGTCCCTGGCGGGCTGACGCTCGCTTTCCTGACGGGTCACCAAGCCTGTTTCCTAGCCCGTTCCCGGCGCAATCAGTATCGAAGGGGCAGGGCTGATCGTGAAACCTGGCGCGCGGGCATCGAGTGGTCCGCGTGTCCCGTCTCGCGTGGTGGGAGATGTACGCCGAGACTGACACCGAGGGCCGCACCCGCCACCGGCAGCGGGCCCTGTTCCACCCACGCGGCCTTCTCGGCGACGCCCGCATCCGGAACACCGGCCCCAGGCGAAGAGCGGCAGTCGTCCGCACAACGCCGTTCCACAACATCAGGAGTGATGACATGAGCGTCACGGTCGTCCTGTTCACATCGGATCCGCGTCTGCACGACCATCCGGCGCCGCACGCCGCACCGACGAGGGCCGACGAGGTGGTGCATATGGCAGGGGGCGTCACCGGGTACGCCGACCGGCGGGAGAGGCAGTTGCACGAGCATCTGCGCGGAGGCGGCGCGGCATCGCGGGTGCACGGCACGGTGATCACCGCCGTGGCACCGGGGGCAGTGAAGCCGTCCGGCTCCGATCACTACTCCGTACTCACCCCCTGTTTCCACCGCTGGTCGGGCGAGCGCCTGCGGGAGATCCTCCCGGCACCGCGCAACGTCTCCGTCCCCGAGGGGGTGAGCGGCGAGCCGCTACCTTGCCGCGACGCCCAGCGGGCGGGACTGTCCACGTATGCGGAGAGGCATGACGACCTGGGGGGTGACGCGTCCTCCCGGCCGTCGCTGTACCCGCACTTCGGGACCCGGGGGAAACGCTTCGATCCGCAGGGCGTCCATGTACGCCGACCGGTGCCCGAGCCGCGCGACGTGGACGACAGACGTGTGTACCAGCCCTGGCCCCTTCCGGAGGACCCGCGTGCCCGCATCGATCACCCCGAACCGCTGATCGACCTCGCCGACGGGCCGGCACGCTTCAAGCGTGCCTGCGGTCGCGACTGAGGAGCGACACATGCACTGGCTCTTCGGCGACCAGCTCGGTCCGCACTTCCTGACTCCCGGGGACAACGGCCCCGGCCGGGACACGCCGCTGCTGATGATCGAGGCCCGGTCGGTGTTCCGGCGCCGTCGCATCCACCGGGCCAAGGCGCACCTGGTGCTCTCGGCCATGCGCCACCGAGCGGCAGAACTCGGCGACCGGATGACCTACGTCCGGGCCGAAACCTACCGGGAAGGGCTGGCCCAGGCAGCGGGCAGCCGCCCGGTCACCGTCCATCATCCGACCTCGTACGCGGCGGTACGGCTGGTGCGCTCCCTGCCTCAGGTGACCGTGGGTCCCGCGCGGGGGTTCCTGGTGCCGATGGACAGCTTCGCGGCGTGGGCGGCCGGGCGCGGCGGCAAGCGGCTGCGGCAGGAGGACTTCTACCGGTGGGTACGCCGGGAACACGACCTGCTGATGGACGGCGACCCGGTCGGCGGCCAGTGGAACTTCGACCACGACAACCGCCGTCCTCCGCCCCACGACGCCGCGGTGCTGCCGGTCGGCCGTCCCTACCGGCCGCGCGAGGACGGGATCGACGACGAGGTCCGTCATGACCTCGACCGTTGGGAGAGGAACGGTGACGTCTCCTTCGTCGGACGCGACGGACCGCGCCTGTTCCCCGCGACCCGCGCCGAGGCTCGGGCTGCTCTCAGGCGCTTCCTTGAACGCCGGCTCGGTACGTTCGGCCCGTACGAGGACGCCATGCTCGCCGAGGACCCGGTGATGAGCCACAGCCTGCTTTCGGCTCCGCTCAACCTCGGCCTGCTCGACCCGGCCGAATGCGTCGCGCGCGCGGAGGCGGAGTGGCGAGCCGGCCGGACGCCGATCAACAGCGTGGAAGGTTTCGTCCGGCAGATCGCCGGCTGGCGCGAGTACGTGTGGCAGCTGTACTGGTACTTCGGTGAGGAGTACCGGGACTCGAACGTCCTGCACCACACCGCCCCGCTGCCCGACTGGTGGAACGACCTGGACGCGGACGCCGTGGAAGCGCGCTGCCTGCGTACGGTCCTGGCTCAGGTACGCGACACGGGGTGGGCCCACCACATCCCCCGGCTGATGATCCTCGGCAGTTATGCCCTACAGCGGGGCTGGGACCCCGCCGCGCTCACGGACTGGTTCCACCGCTGCTTCGTGGACGGATACGACTGGGTCATGGTCCCCAACGTTGTGGGCATGTCCCAGTACGCCGACGGCGGCAGGATGACGACCAAGCCCTACACGTCGGGGGGCTCCTACGTGCACCGCATGAGTGACCTGTGCGGACCGTGCCGCTACCGCCCGGGCGACCGGACCGGTGAGCACGCCTGCCCCTACACCGCCGGCTACTGGGCCTTCCTCGACCGGCACCGTGAACGGCTCGGTCACAACTACCGCACCTCCCGACCGGTGCGGCAGCTCGACCGGCTCACCGACCTCGCGGAGGTACGCGAACAGGAACGCGCGCGAGGTGACACACCGCCATGACAGCTGAGACCCGGGGCCGGTGGGGTGTACGTCGTCGAAGACGGCCCGCCCACCGGGTGGAAATCAGCGACGCCGCCGATCACGGAACCGGGCCGCATGATGCCGAGTGCGGCACGGAGGAATGCGACGGGCGCGAGGAAGTTGACCGCGATCGAGTACTCCGCGACCTCGTCACCGACCTCAGCCGCTTGGCCGAAGGCCACCGATCCGAAAGCCGTCACCACCGCGTCCGGCCCGCCCAGGCCGGCTGCCGCGCCGTGCACGGCGCGGCCGCGGGAGGCGGGGGCGTAGGCGTCGAACAGGACGGTCGGAGGGCCCCGGTGTGCAACGGCGGCCCGGGCGAGGCGGGCCGGGGCGCGGCCTGCGGCGCCGGGCGGGTTCCTCGGTCGGCCCGTTCGGCGGCGAGGGTGCCGCCGAGGACGCCGGTGGCGCCGGCCACCAGCACACGCGCACCGTTGAGGATGCGGCGGTCGGTGTCCGACCCGGGTCAGCCGCGTGCCAGGTCGCTCAGCACCTCCCGGGCGGCCCGTGTGCCCGACGCCAGCGCGCCCTGCACGGAACCGGTCGCCCGGTGGTCCCCGCAGACGTACCGGCCCCGGGAGAAACGTGTTGTACGACTCAGCGGCCAGGGTGGCTCCATCGCGGGCAGTGCCCCCTCGACGGTGTGCACGGCGACCTGCTGCCAGCCGCTGGTGTCGGTGCCGTAGAGCCTGGCCAGCCGTGCGAGGACCACCCCGTCCGTGTCGGACCGCGCGGCACCCAGTACGGAGCTGGAGACCAGCGCGGTACCGGGCGGAGCGTAAGTGGGCGCGATCTCGGTGAGAACACAGGTGTTCAGCACCGTTCCGGAGCTGTCCACCACCAGGGTCGGCTCAGCCAGGGGTGTGCTCGCGACCGCGTGGTAATACGTGGTCACCGTACGGCCCTTCGGCACGTCCAGGCCCGGCAGCAAACGGGCCGCCGACGCGGCGTCCGTCGCCACCACGACGGACGTGGCCGGCAGTTCCCGGCCGTCCGCCAGAAGAACCCCCGACGCGGTGAGCGCGGCCACCGGTGTCTCCAGCCGAAGGACACCGTCGGGCAGACCTGCGGCCAGCTGGGCGGGTACGGCACCGATGCCGTCGGCGGGCAGGCAGAGCGTTCCCCTCACCATGCTCCGCAAGACCAGATGGAAGAAGCGCGCGGAGGTCTCCAGCCGGTCCTCCAGGAACACGCCGGACAGGAACGGCCGCAGGATCTCCGTGACCGCCGCGTCAGACAGTCCGGCGCGAGACAAGGCGTGGGCGGTGGAACGGTCCGGACGCCGTTTGAAGGAGCCGGCGGGCAGGAGGGCGTCCCGGGCGGTCAGCGCCGCCATTGCGACCAGATCCCGGGCCGACAGCACCCGACCGGGGATCAGCGCTCCCGCCTTCTCCGGACGTCGCGTCGGATCGGCGAGGCACACGGGCCCCGTCGACGTGTGCGCGATGATGCCCGGAGTGAACGGCCTCAACCGCAAGCTCCGCAGGTCGAGGCGCCGCTTCACCTGAGGATAGGCGGTGTTGAACACCTGGAATCCACGGTCCAGCAGGAACCCGTCCTGCCGATCCGTGCGCATCCGGCCGCCCACGCCGTCGGACGCCTCCAGAAGCTCCACATGCCGCCCAGCGCGGCACAGATCCAGGGCGCAGGCCAGGCCGGCCAGACCCGCACCGATCACGACGGCGTCCGGAGTCCGACGGTGTCGAGCGGTCATGTTCCTCCTCCGGCACGGTCTTCAGCCTCACAACTCCACCTCAACACGCTCCGTCCGGCGAAGCCGGACGCCGCTGCGATCAGGTACCCGAAAGGCAACACCGCATCACCTGAGCACCACCGACTCCACCCCCGCGACCGCCTCCGCAAGCCCCGGCGGATGCGGCAAAAGCGAACGCGGCAGACGAGGACGTCGTCGTGTGCGCCGGCCGGGGGCGCCGGGGCGGGCGGCGGGTGGACACCGGTGGCGGAGCGGTGTCCTCGTGGCCGCGCGGGTCGTGAGCAATCCTCATCTCCGGTGCCGTGAGAGGGACCGGTGCGGCGGCCTGGGGAGGAATCCGCTGGTACGGGCGGCGTAGTCCGCGTAGCCGGGACGTTGGGCCATGTGCTTCTCCAGGAGGCGTTTGCCGCTGCCGACGGTCAGCAGCAGCGTCATGACGACCGGGGAGACCAGGCCTGTCAGTGCCGTCTGCCAGGTGGTGCAGGCCAGGAGGTACAGACCCCACCAGACGAGGGCGTCACCGAAGTAGTTGGGATGGCGGGTCCATGCCCACAGGCCCCGGTCCATGATGCGGCCGCGGTTCGCCGGGTCGGTCTTGAACCGGGCCAGTTGACGGTCGCCGACGGTCTCGAAGGTGAGCCCGGCCGCCCACAGGGTCAGAGCGACGGCGTCGAGCGGGCCCAGCGGTGAGGCGCTGTAGGAGGCCAGCTGGACGGGCAGCGAGATCAGCCAGACGAGTCCGGCCTGGAGGAGGTAGACGGTGCGCAGCGCGTACCAGGTCGGGTTCCCCGGGGCCTTGTCGAGGAGCGCGCGGTAGCGGGGATCCTCGCCGTGACCTCGCGACCGGTGGGCGATGTGGACCGCCAGCCTCAGCCCCCAGACGACGGTCGCGGCGGCGGCCAGCAGGCGCCGTCCGTCGTCTCCGTGCCCGTCGGACAGCACGTACGTGACGACGGCGACCGAACCGAAGGCGATGCCCCAGGCGATGTCGACGACGCGGTGCAGGCCGCGGCGTACGGCGACGGCGAACGTGACGAGCAGGACCGCCGCCGCGACAGCCGCGGTGATCAGGAGATTCGGGACGAGGACGTTCCAGTCGGGGGAGCTCACGACCGGCCCTCCGTCACGTACCAGGAGGCCGGGGTCGGCGGCATGGCCGATTCGCCCTCGCGGGTGGGGCGTACGGCGAGGATCTGGTCGACACCCATCCGCCGCTCGGCGAACGCGAGGGAGGCGCCGGCCAGATAGAGACGCCAGACGCGGCAGGCCGTCGCACCCACGAGCGCCTCGAACTCCGGCCACCGGGCTTCGAGACGGTCGCGCCAGGCGTCGATGGTGGTCGTGTAGTGCTCGCGCAGGGACTCGACATCGCGGACCTCAAGACCGGCGGACTCCAGCAGGTCCACGGTCCGCCCGACAGGACGCATATGCATGTCGGGCGCGATGTACGTCTCGATGAACCGGCCTCCGCCGGGTGCGTTCGCTCCCCGCGACATCTGCTGGACGAGCAGCCGGCCCCCGGGCCGCAGCGCGCCGTGCAGCTTCTCGGCGAAGCGCGGGTACTCGGCGCCGCCGACGTGTTCGCCCATCTCGACGGCCGACACCGCGTCGAAGCCCGCCGCGTCGATGTGCCGCCAGTGCCTCAGCTCGACGTCCACCAGATCGGCCACGCCCTCGCGTACGCGGAGGTCGGTGACGAAGTCCCGTTGCGCGGGGGAGAGGGTGACGGCGGTGACGCGGGCCTTGTGCTCGCGTGCGGCGTGCACGGCGAGCGAGCCCCAGCCGCAGCCCACGTCGAGCAGCCGGTCCCCGGCGCGCAGGCCCAGCTTGCGGCAGATCAGCTCCAGCTTGTCCCGCTGCGCGTCGGCCAGCGTGTACGAAGGGTCGTCCGGGCGGGTCCAGTACCCGCACGAGTACGCCATCGACTCGTCGAGCAGCAGGGCGTAGAAGGTGTTGGAGAGGTCGTAGTGGTGGCTGATCGCGGCGCGGTCGCGCGCCGCGGTGTGCGGACGGCCGCTGAGCCTGGCCCGGCCGTCGGGCTTCCCCGGTGGCGGTCCGGCCGCGCCGAGGCCGACAGCCAGCGCCCCTGCCGCAGCCGCAGAAACCGGCCCCGGCCGGACGAGGCCCTGGTCCCGGACGACCCGCCCGGCCCGGGAGAGGGCCTGGGCGAGGTCCCCCTCGACGTCGAGATCTCCGGTGATGTACGCCTCCGCCAGGCCCAGTTCGTTGGGCTGCCACAGCAGCCGGCGCAGCGCCGTCGGGGAGCGGAGCGAGACCCGGGGCGCGTCGGCAGGACCGGCCGCGCTGCCGTCCCACGCGTGGAGCCGTACGGGCAGCGGGCCCCTGACGAAGTGGCCGAGCAGGTCGGCGAGACGTTCGGCGGCGGGCCTCATCGGGCGGTCCCTTCGGTGAGGACGATCTGGCGGAGGTCGAGGTACCGGGAGCGGAAACCGGCTTCCGAGTAGGCGAGGTACAGCTCCCACATACGCCGGAAGACGGAGTCGAAACCGAGGGCGGCGACGGCGTCCCCCTGGGCGGTGAACCGCTCCCGCCACAGGCGCAGGGTCTCGGCGTAGTGGGGGCCGTAGCCGTGGTCGGCGAGCGTGCGCAGCCCGGCGGCGGCGGAGTGTTCCGCGATGGCCGCGCGGGAGGGGATCAGCCCGCCGGGGAAGATGTACTTGCTGATCCAGGTGTGGGTGGCGGCGGTGTGCAGCATCTGCCGGTGGCCCATGGTGATGGCCTGGAGGACGACTCTGCCGCCAGGGGCGAGGGCGCCGCGCAGGGCGCCGAAGTAGGAGGGCCAGTACTCGGCCCCGACCGCCTCGATCATCTCGACGCTGATCACGGCGTCGAAACGGCCTTCGGCGGCCCGGTAGTCGCGCAGTTGGACTTCCACGCGATCGGCCAGGCCGGCTGCCCGGATCCGCTCGCTGGCGAGGGCGGCCTGCTCGGCGGAGAGGGTGAGGGTGGTGACCCGCGCGCCCCGGGCGGCGGCCCGCAGCGCGAGTTCGCCCCAGCCGGTACCGATCTCCAGCAGCCTTGTGCCCGCGCCGACTCGGGCGAGGTCCAGGAGCCGGTCGATCTTGCGATGCTGGGCGGCCTCCAGGGACGCGAAACGTGCCGGGAAGGCGTGGAACACCGCCGACGAGTACGTGAGGCCGGGGTCCAGGAACGCGGCGAACAGGTCGTTCGACAGGTCGTAGTGACGGTGGATGTTCTGCCGCGCGCCGTCGGGGGTGTTGCGGTCACCACTCGGCCGGGCCGACAACCACAGGGAGCGCAGCCCGCGCAGCGGGGCCGGCACGAGGTCGTCGACGTGCGTGGCGAGTCGGGTGAGCACTCCGGGCAGGTCGTCGCTGTCCCACTCCCCGGCCATGTAGGACTCCCCGAAGCCGATGAGACCGGCGCTGCCGATCCTGCGATAGAAGGCGTCCGGGTCACGGAGTACCAGCACGGACCCGGTCGGCGCGGCGGCGTCGCCGACGCCGTCGGGCGCGAGGAGCGACAGGTCCTTCAGCGCCTTTCGCACGAGATGCCGGGCGACGACCGTTCGGCCGCGCCCCGCCTTCGGCAGCCGCGCCACGTCCGGCCAGCGGTCGGCGTCGACGCTGCCCACCGAGGCCGGTCGGCGGGACGTGGCGGGACGGCTCCTGGCCGGGTAGGGCTGCGCGGGCACCGTAAGCCGGGGCACTCGGGTACGGCCCGGGGAAGCGGAGGCGGGACGGTTCACGGCTGCGTGCCTTTCTGCGGGGCGTGCGGGGAGTCCGGGGAGTCCGGGCCGCGCGAAGGGTCCGGGGCATGTGGGGGATCCGCCGGCGGCGCGGCGGAGAAGGCGCACGAGCGTCGCGGCGAAGGGGCGTTCGCGGGGCGGGGCTGGACGGGCAGGCCGCGCAGCCACAGGCGGATGCCGTGGTCACGGATCCCGGCCCACACCGCGGCGGTCGACCAGGGCCTGCGCGCCGCGCACGCCAGCAGGGCGGTCACGGTGGCGGGCCGGCGGCGTCCACGTACGTTCGCGGTGAAGGGACGGCCTTCGGCAGTCCGCAGCTGCACACCCAGCCTCAACTCGTCTCCGGGCAGGGGCAGCCGCATCCGGTAGCGGCCCTCGACCGGGAAGAACGGGGAGACGTAGAAGGTCTTGTCCGCCTCGGCGATCCCCTCGCCGTCGGGGTGGAGCAGGTAACAGTGCCTCTGCCCGTACGTGTTGTGGACCTCGGCCACCACGCACACCAGGCCGCCTGAGGCGTCGTGGCACCAGTACACGCTCAGCGGGTTGAAGACGAAACCGAGCACCCGCGCGTGCGCGAGCATCACGACGCGTCCCCCGTCCAGGTCGATGCCCTGGCCGGCCAGGTAACCGTCGAGGCCGGCACGGATGGACCCGGCGCGGCCCGTGAAGTGGTCGCGGGCGTCGAACCCGGCCAGCGGCCGGACCGGGACCGGCAGCACCGGCAGCGCGTCGAGGTCCACGCACCACAGATACGTGCGGTGCCGGAAAGAGTGGCGCAGCGGCAGGGTGCGCGCGTGCGTGACCTCGCACTCGTACAGCGCGGGCGTCGCCGGTACGGTTCCCGTCACCACCGCACCCCCAGGGAGCGGGCGGCGAGCACGCCGGAGCGACACCCGTCCTCGTGGAAACCCCAGCCGTGCCAGGCGCCCGCGTACGCGGTCAATTCGGTGTTCAGGCCGGGCAGTTCCTTCTGCGCCGCGAGTGACCTGGGCGTGTAGACCGGGTGCTCGTACACCATGCGTTCCACCACGCGGTCCGGGGCGACGATCTCCTCCCCGCCCAGGGTGACGACGTACTCGGCACCGGCCGGAAGGCGTTGCAGGCGCCGCATGTCGTAGCTGACGCGCACAGGGTCTGTCGAGGGGTCACAGCCGCTCAGATGGTAGTTCCAGGACGCGCGGGCTCTCGGTGAGCGGGGCAGGATCGAGGTGTCGGTGTGCAGCACGGTGGGATTGCGGGAGTAGGCGAAGGCTCCCAGGAGACGCTTCTCCTCCGCTGTCGGGTCGGCGAGCAGGCGCAGCGCCTGATCGGGGTGGGTGGCGATGACCACGGCGCCGTACGCCTCCGTGGTCCCGTCGCGGGTGGTGATCAGTGCTCCTCGGCCGGTGCGCCGCACAGCGTCGACCGCACTGGAGGTGCGGACACGGTGTACGTGCTTTGCGGCGGCGTCGACGTAGGCGCCCGAGCCACCCGTGACGGTCTTCCACTGCGGTGAACCGGTGACGGACAGCAGACCGTGGTGGTGCAGGAACGCGAACAGGTACGCGGCCGGATAGGCCAGGGCCGTGCGCGCCGGGCAGGACCACACCGCCGAGACGAGCGGCAGCGCGAAGTGGCTGACGAAGTAGGGGGAGAAGCCGCCCCGGCGCAGGAAGTCCCCGAACGTGAGCGTGGGTGAGGCGCCACGGGCCAGCAGGCGCCGGGCGTCACGGTGGAAGACCGGGACCTCGGCGAGCAGGCGGAGGTAGCGCATCCGCAGGGCGGCTCGTGAGGCGAACAGTCCCCCCGGTCCGCGGGCGCCCGCGTACTCCAGCCGGCAGCCGTCACACCGCACCGACATGCTCATCTCGGTGTCCTGCACGGCAACGCCCAGCTCGCGAAAGAGGCGCAGAAGGGTGGGGTAGGTACGCGAGTTGTGGACGATGAACCCCGAGTCAACGGCCACCACCCCGCCTCCGGGCTCGGCCAGTTCACGGGTGTGGGCGTGGCCCCCGAGACGTCCGTCCTGCTCGTACAGGGTGACCTCGCACGAGGAGGACAGGACGTAGGCGGCGGTCAGGCCCGCCACCCCGGCGCCGACCACTGCCACCTTGCGATCTACCACACGAAACTCCCGCCATCCGATACGCCGCACCTACGCGCTTCACATGTCCTTCGAGGCCGACGGGCCCGCGGATTGGAGGCGATGTGTGAAAGAACCACGGCGAGCTTCTTCAGAAGCGACCAGCTCTGGCGGAGTCGACTGGTGGGCTTCGGTTGGTGAGGGGTGAAGTCCTGGTAGGTACTGCGGTGTTCGCCGGGGCCGGCGGGGAGGTGGCGTGGTGCCATCCGGTCCCTACGGCGGTGAGGCGGCAGGCGCACGGGGCCGACCCTTCGGGCTACCCCGGCCACCGGGAGGGCTCGGTCCGCGAGACCACGCACGACGGCTTCCCCGCCGCTGTCCGGGAGTTCACCCGGGGCGGGCGGCGCCCAGGACGGCGGGCCGCACCGCACGTACGACCTGTGGGTCTCCGCGCCCGCCGATCAGGCGGCGGCCGGCGGGCGTCATTTCATCGAGGCACACAAGCCCTTCGCGCGAACGGGCTCCTGACACGGGGGTCTTCGTGCGCTCCGCACGCGCAACGCCCCGCTACGGGCGGCGGCCGAAGAACTCCGTCTCCGCCAGGGCGATCCGGCGGTCCTTCCCCGTGCCGTACGCCGAGTCGACCGTGAGTCTCGCCCGTACGGTGTCGGAGCCCCGCAGGTCGAAGGTCTGCTCGCCCGCCTGGTCGCGTAGACGAATGGAACGGGTCGTCAACTCGCCCTGCTGTGAGGTCAGTCGCACGGTGATCCGGGCGGGGCGGGCCTGGGTGAGGAACTCGTCCTTGCGCGCCGAGGTGCCCGAGAACACCAGCAGCTTCATCACCCGCACCGGCTCCGCGAAGTCGCACTCCAGGAACGCACCGACGGCGTCCCCGGTCTCCTTCGGCGCCCAGTAGCGGTTGTTGAACCCGTCGACCGCGGCAGCGGCCGGATGGCCCGGCTGCGCACTGGACGCCCGGCACTCCGTCGGCGGCACCGATTCGGGCTTCCCCGTCTCCTCCTTCGCGAGGCCGAACAGTCCGGACATGTGCGGGAGCGCGAACCAGATCCCGACCGCCAGCAGGATCAGCACGACCGGCAGCCCGACCCGGGGTCTCCGCCACCCCCGCCGCGGCCGGGTGCCCGCGACGGGGGATCGCCGTGGGCCGCGGGTGAAGATCCGGCGCCACCACGGCGGGCGGATCGCGGGCGGCGGGCCCGGGTCCAGGAGGAGGGCGCAGCGGACGCAGAGAGTGCGGTCCGGGGTGTTCTCCGTGCGGCAGTGGGGGCAGACGATCGGCGTCCCGGCGGTGGCGGGCGGTGCGGTCGGCCCGGTGGCGGGCGTCGGCGTGCCCGAGCCGGGCCACTCGTCGGGGCCCGGGGCGGTCCGGTCCGCGTTCTCACCGGGGCGTCGCGGCGCGGCCGCGGTCGTGGTGGGCGGGGGAGGCTGCGGGGGAGAGGAGTCCGGCGGTACGGGAGTGGGCGGGGCCGGCGCGGGCGGGTCCGGGGCCGCGGGCTCCGGTGGTGTCGGCGACGTTCCCCCGTCCGGCTCCCACGCCAGGAACGCCTCGCAGGAGGCACAGAACTCCCGCCCCGGCGCGTTCCGGTGGCCGCACGTCTCGCAGATCACTCCGCACCACCTCCGGCACCCGTCGGCAGCAGTTCGAGCGTGAACCCCACATGCGCGGGGATCTCCGTGACGATCAGTTCCTCCAGGCGCACCCGGTCGAGCCGCTGACCCCCGGCCGCCCTGAGCCGGATCGTCACCCAGGGGACGGCGTCACCCGGCAGTGGGGTGTTCGGAGTTGTCGACCAGATGGCGCCGCCGCTCTCGACGATCTCCGGCTCGGTGCCGCCGGTCTCCAGCCGGAGTGCCTCCGCGAGCCCGCCGACCGTCCCGCGGCGCGCGTGTCCGGCCACCGCCCCGCGTATCTCCGCACGCCGTTGGCCGTCGGGGCTGTCCTCGTGGGGCTGAACCGCCACCCATCCCGCCAGCCACTCCAGGAAGTCGTCGGGGGCGCTGCGGTGGTCGAGATACGCGGGCACGTTGTCGATCGTCAGCAGGACCGGGGCGAGCACCTCGTCCAGCGCCGCGAGGAAGCGCCGCAGGAAGTCCTGTTCCAGGTAGACGGCGGGCAGTTGCTCGATCAGGGGGTGCGGTGTGGGCAGGCCGGGAACGTCGGCACGCATCGGGTCAGGCTCCTCTCACCCGGAGCTGGTGTTCGTAGCTGAAGACGAGCGCGTGCCGGTCCAGCGGGATCTTCGTGGTCGCGTCGGTGCGTTCTCCGGTGAGCGGGTCGGCGCGGTAGAGCCGTACGTCCTCCACCAGGTCCACCCCGGGCACCCGTTGGAGCACGGCGAACGCCTCGCCCGACTGGACCGGCCGCCCGAACGGCCAGCCCTGGCCGCCCGGCCCGCCGGTGAGCGGGTTGAAGTACCCGTACAGGGCGGCCAGGGCCGTCTCCCGTACCTTCTCGGCGACCGCCCCGCGCTCGGTCTGGACCGACGCGACGACGGTGACACCCTGGTAGAACGGCGGCCCGACCACCAGCCGGGTGCCGATCGGCCGCCGGGCGTCGAGGTGGTCGTGGATCAGACCGAGCGTCTGTGCGGGCGGGACGAGTTCGTCGAACTCGATCCGGCCCCGCGCGTCGCCGCGTCCGGCGGGCACGACGAGCAGCCGTACCCCGCCCGCGTCGGACCCGTCGTCCGCCCCGGCCCGGATGCAGTGCACGCGCGCCGCGTCCGGCGCGATCTCGCGCGCGAGGAGTTCGTAGTCGTGCGGCACGACGGCCCGGTGCAGGGTCCGCAGCGTCATCGGTCCGCGCACCCGCGCGCTCGCGACGCTCTCGCCGTCGACCCCGCCGAGCGCGGGCCGGCGGTTCTCGACCCTGGCCACGTACGGGATCGCGCCGCGCAGGACCCGCAGCGTGGAGCGGGCGACGTTGCCGCGCAGCCCGCCGCCGGTGCGGTACGACCGCACGCGGACGGTGGCGCCCTTGGCCGGGACCCGGCCGTAGTAGCGGATTCCGCCGTCCCGTTCGCGTACGGCGGGACCGAACTCGACCCGCCCGGAGTTCGCGTCGAGGGTGACGTGCCGGTCCTCGGGACCGGAGTGCGCGAAGTCGTCGACGCGCGTCCACCGCTCGGCGTCCGTCCCCGGCCCGGGACCGGTCACCTCCACCACGAACTCACCGGGTACGACCGGTGGCCGGGCCAGCCCGAAGGCCTGGCCGGGCACCCCCTCCGCCTGTCCCAGCACCTCGTCGGTGACTGTCTCAGCGTGCTCGGCCGGGACGGTCGCGCCGATCGTGAACGCGGTCACCCCGCGGACCACGGGCGGCGCCATGTACGTCGGCTGGCCCGGCTCCGCGTCGATCAGACGGCACCGCAGCCAGCCCCCGGTACGCCGTACAACCGCTGCCGGGGAGTGGGTCCTCGGCAGATGCAGGATCAGCTCGCCCGACCGGTTGAAGCCGCCGGTGTCGTCCTTCTCGATCTCGCAGACGGTCCAGGCGGTGCCGTCCCACGCCTCCCAGAGCACCGGCGGCCGGCGCGGGTCGACACCGACGCCCTCCACCGTGCAGTCCAGCCGCAGTACGAGAACGCCCGCCGGTACGGCGGCGGACAGGCCCACGTACAGGCAGTCCCCGACGGTGGGCGTGGCCCCGAAGCAGGGCACGTCCCGCCCGAGCGTCAGCTCCTCGGTCCGGTCGAGGGCCTCCCCCGAAGACGGCCGGGTGGCGAGATGGGCGAAGGCGCACGGCACGATCGACAGCGGCTCGGAGGTCGTGAAGACGACCGCCTCCTCCGTCTCCGTACGGACCGTGGCGATCTCCGTCCCCGCGCGCACCACCACGGGGTCCGGGCGCGGCGCGCTCAGCCGGAACGTCACGTCGGTGTGCGCGGCAGTGGGCGGGTGGAGCCGTACGCCGATCAGATCGAGGAAGGCCAGGTAGTTCTTCTCCGGCACCCGGTTCACCCGGTAGACGAGCTGGTCGACCATGCTCGCGAACGCCTCGATGAGCGTCACCCCGGGGTCCGAGACATTGTGGTCGGTCCACTCCGGGCAACGTTGCTGCACCCGGCGTTTCGCCTCGTCCACCAGGCCCTGGAAGGTGCGGTCGTCCAGATGCGGACCGGGCAGCGTCACGCGCCCACCTCCTCGTCGTCGGCCGATTCCTCGGCGTGCTGCGGGATCACATAGAACGGGAAGACGAGGTTGCGCGGGTCGTTCGCGCCCCGCACGGTGTAGCCGATGTCGATGTAGAGCACCCCGTTGTCGGCCTCGTCGAACCGGACGACGACCTCGGTCACGTCGATCCGGGGCTCCCAGCGCTCCAGCGCCAGCCGCACCTCGTACGCGAGTTGGCCGGCCGTGCCCGCGTCGGCGGGTGCGAACACGTAGTCGTTGATGGCGCAGCCGAACTCCGGCCGCATCGGCCGCTCGCCCGGGGACGTCGCCAGGATCAGCCTGATCGACTCCTCCAGCGCATGCCGGCCACGCACCAGGGCGATGGAGCCGGTGGCGTCCGTACGTGGCGGGAACGCCCAGCCCGCACCGATGAACTGCTGTCCCATCCGGCCGCTCACCCCCCGATCAGTACGGTCGCGCAGCCCGACACCACCGGTGAGCCGCAGCCCGCCAGATCGCCGACCCGGGCGGCCGGGCTGCCGCCGATCAGTACGCTCGAACTGCCCGGCGGCGCGATCGCCGACGGCGGGTGGGCGGCGGGCGACGCGCAGTTGTGTACGGTGCCGACCGTCGCGGCGGGCTTCCCGCCGATCAGCACGGACGGCACGCCGGGCGGTCCGACCGTGCCGGGGTGCCCGGTGGGGTCGCCGACCCGGGCGGCCGCGGCTGCTGCTGCCGACATGCGGTCCACTCCTGTCCGTCGTCCGTGACGCTTCGTCAGTTGAGCTTGATGATCGGGGCGTTGACCGACACCGAGCTGCCGCCTCTGATGTCCGTGCGCCGCGTGCCGTCGACCGTGACCTGGCCGCCGCGCAGCTCCACCGAACCCCCGCTGGAGAGTGCGACCTTGCCGTTCCCGCCGTCGACCGCGACACCGCTGCGGGAGGTCAACGTGACGCTGTCCCCGGCGAGTTCGAGTGCTCCGCGGCCGGCGTCCAGCGCGACGCCGCCGGGCGCCTTGATGGAGACCCGCTCCTTGGCCTCGATCGTCACGCTGCCGTCGCTGTTGACGACGATGGCGGTCCTGGTGCGGTCGAGGTCGATCGTCAGCTTGCCGTCGCCGGTGCGGAGCCGTACGCCCTGGGGGCCGTTCGCCGCGTCCAGCAGCTCCAGTTGATTGCCGCTCCGGGACGCGAAGGCGCGCCGGTTCACGGCGCCGCTGGTCGGGTCGACCAGCTCGCCCCCGCCGGCCGTGCCGCTCCCGCCGGCCGCGCTGCCGCCGCCCGGCGCGCCGGGAGTACCTGGCGCGCCGGGAGCGCCGCCCGCGCCACCGGCACCCGCGGCACCCGCGCCCGCACCGCCGCCCGGCCGGTCCTTCCCGTTGTACAGCCCCGCCAGTACGTACGGCCGGTCCAGATGACCGTGCTCGAAGCCGACCAGCACCTCGTCCCCGACCTCCGGGATGAACGCCTCGCCCCCGCTCGTCCCGCCCGACTGCGCCGTGCGCGCCCAGTCGCTCGCGTACTCGTCCGACAGCCAGGGGAAGCGGACCTTCACCCGGCCCGACCCCTCCGGATCCTGCGTGTCCGTCACCGTTCCGCTGACCAGCCCCGCACACCGCCCGCCCCCACCCGCGCCACCCGATCCCGGAGCGCCGCCGGTCAGGCCGAACAGCGAGCGCTCCTGCTGCCCGGAGACCGTGATCCACGTCTCGTACCCGCGTACGGCGTCGAAGACATGGCGCGACGACGTCACGGTGTACCGGCCCTCGAACGGCGCGCCCACCGCGTTCAACGCCACCGCGCTGCCCGCCCGGACCGCCGGATTCCCGCGGATCACCGCCTCCAGCTCCGCGAACGACCCTGCGATCCGTTCCGCCAGGGCCTTGGCCGCCTGGTCCACCTGCGCCTGCGTCCCGTACGCCGCGTCGGTCACGACGAACCGCGCCTCACCGAACGGGGCGGACACCTCCGCCGCGGACACCCCCAGCTCCAGCGTCGAGGACGTCCCGGCCGGGGCCTTGCCCACCAGCGGCTCCTTGGCCTGGACGTCCCAGCCGCGCACCTCCACCTCGGACACCTGCTCCGCGGCTGACACCCCGGCCCGGCAGCGCAGCAGATTGCCGCCCAGCTCCAGAACGAGGGGATTGCGGTCGGCGCGCGCGGAGCCGTCCGGCGCCGAACTCGCCTCCGCGGGCCGGGTGATGTGCAGCTGTCCTTCGCGAACGTACGCCTGGGCCCCGGCCTCCTCGGCGAGACCGCGCACGAACTCCCAGTCGGTCACGTTGGGTTGGGCGATGTGTTCGATCACGGGCCCGGCGATGTCCACCGTCCCCGGTTTCAGGCCCGCGCGCTGCGCGACCTGGCCGCAGATGTCGGCGAGCGTCATGTTCTGGTAGCTGGCCACCCGCCTCCCACGGAACAGCCGGTGCGACTCGTCCAGCCCTCGTACGACGGTGAACGTGCCCGTCTCGTCCAGCTCCACCTCCAGAGCCGTGACCACACCGTCGAGCAGCGGCTTCGGCGCCGAGTCCCCGCCCGCGCGGGCAAGCAGCCGGGCCTCGCCGCCGATCTTCAGACCCGTCCGCTCCAGCAGCACCCGGTCGGGGTCGCGGAAGCGCAGCAGGAACAGGTCCGGCAGCGTACGGCTGTCGTCCACGTACCCCTCGACCAGTGTGTTCGCGAAGTTCGCCGGCAGCGGTGTGCCGCCGAACTCCACCACCAGCGCGCTGGCGACGCCCTGTTGGGACATCAGCCCCGCCTCCCGGTGCCGGGCGCCGGTGAGACGGCGCCGTCGTATCCGGCCCGATCGTGGTCCGCACCGTTCTGGAGCCGCTTCAGCTCGTCCAGGGCCGGGAGCAGGAGCTGGGTGCCCGGAGCGAGGCGCATCGGGTCGTCGATGCCGTTCGCCTCGGCGATCACACGCCAGGCGCCCGCGTCGCCGTACTCCCGGTGGGCCAGCGACGGCAGCGAGTCCCCGGCGTCGACACGGTGCACACGACGGGCGGCCAGCGCTCCGGAGGTCGGGTTCTGCCCCGGCGTCTCCCCGCTGATCTCCTCCATCGTGACTTGGCAGACCGCCCGGATCGGCACCCCGGAGGTGGTGAACAGGGTGTATTTGGCGGCCACTTGGCTGACGTAGCCGGGAAATCCCGTGAGCCCTCCCCAGTGGAAGACCACCCAGGGCGGCGAGGCCCGCTGCTGCTGCCGCGTCTCGTTCGTCGGCACGCAGCACGCGAACAACTGCTCCACCGAGGTCACCACGCGGGTGTCCTGCGTGTCGCTGGCGTCGAAGAACATCTCGACGGTGAGCTTGCTGGGCTGCGAGCCCTGGTACTCCGGCGGGCCCGAACTCTTCGCGCCCTTGGCCGGAGTCCGCTTCCACGACGCGGCCTTGGTGAGGCTCAACTCCTTCGGGTTGAACTGGAAGTCGATCCGGCCGCACGGGCCGCCCGGTGTGAGACCGCCACCGGTGGGCGGCGTCCGCAGCTCCAGATAGGCGTGCTCCAGCTTGGGCCGGGCCGATCCGCCCTTCGCGGCCGAGGCGACCCCGGACGTACCGGCGGCGCTGAAGGCGATGGGTCCGGCCCCGCTCATGACGCTCAGCCCTCCATCACATAGCCGTGATGGGCGATCTCGATCGTCTCCATCGCGACCTTCGGCGACTCGGGTGTGAACGAGGGCCCCGTCCACCGGACGGGCACGACCTCCAGCAGCCCCCATTGGGCCACCTTCCGCCCGTCACCGGTGCGCGCCTCGATGTGCGCCGTCTTACGGCTGAACCCCGTCGTCATGGTGGCGAACCAGCGCGCGACCTTCTCGGTCTCCCGGGTGAGAGGCCGGGACAGCTTCACGTTGGAGTACTTCAGACGCGTCGGCAGCTGCCACACATGCCCGTTGTTGCCGCCCTCCTCACGGGTTTCGAGCACCACTTCGCAGCCCAGGCCGTCACAGGTGTTGAACGATCCGAGTTCGATGTCGTCGATCGTCACGACGAAGCAGACGCTGACGGCGGGATCGCTGTCCGGGGCGGTGGCCATGACACGTACCTTTCGGTGGCGGGTGCTTCAGTGGCGGGTGTTGATCAGAAAACCGGCGCGTTCGCGGTCCAGCCGGAGGTCGGCCTTGAGGAGCCGGCTGATCGGCGCGTACAGGGCCCGGACGAGTTCGTCGGTGACGACGGGCGCGCCGGAGCCGGTACGGGGCGGGGCGGCACCGGGTGCGGCGTCGTTGGGGCCGGGATCGGGGCTGGGCCCGGTGCCCGGCTCCGGGATGGGCTCGGGTCCACTGTCCGTTCCGCTGTCCGCAGGCGGTGGCTCCTCGCTGAGTTCGGCGTCGCGCTGGACGACGGGCGGCGAGGTGCCGGCCGACGCAGGGGCCGACGGGGAGCCGAAGACGACGCTCCCGTCGGGCATCCGCTGAGCCACCCCGGCGGCCACGGCGAAGGCGCCCGCTGTGGGAATCCCGGCGACCCGGTCGGTACGGCTCAGGGACCCGGGCACCGGGGGAACGGGGCCCCGGGCGACGGCCGACCGTTGCACGCGTACGGACTCGGGTACGGACGCCGATGCCGACGCCGACTGCGACGCCGACGGCGGCGGTGACGAGCTCGGAGCGGACGTGGTCCACCGCACGGGCACCGGGGGACGGGCAAGCCCGGGTGCGGGCGGAGCGACCGTCCGTGGAGCTTCCCCCTCACTCCTCGCGTCGCGCTGGACGGCCGTACGGGGGGTCAACGGCCGGTCGCCGAGCAGCGAAACGGTGGGTGACGCGACGGTACGCGGAGACGGAGGCGGCGGAGGGGGCGTCGGAAGAGAGGGCGCCGGCGGCGGCCCGGCGCCGACGACGGACCGCTGGACAGGCACATCGAGCGGCGACGCCGCGCCTTCGCCTTCGTTCTGTTTCCCCGGCTCGGACACCGCATCCAGTAGCGGATCGTCGCCGAGCAACGGGGCGACCGGCGTCGGTACGCTCTCCACCTCGGGAGACGCTTCGGGCTCTGCGGGCGGCCGTACGACCGGGCTCGGCGAGGCCTCCGGCGTACCGCTCCCCGGCACGGACGCTGCGGCCTGCCGCTGAGCCGTCGGCGGCAACCCGGCCAGCGGCGCCCCGAGTCCGGGTGTGCGGCGGGTCGGCGGCGCCGGTGGCGGCTCCACGGTCTCCGTCGGGGGAGTGGGCGTGGGTGTGGGCGTGGGTCTGGGCGAGAGGGGCTGCTCGCCCAGGAGTTGACGTACCGGCAGGTCGACGATGGTCGGCGTATCGGCCGTGGTCATGGCGGACGACAACGCGCGCTGTACGGGAACAGCCACCACCGGCACGGCCACGGCGGCGGGTACGGCGGCGGGGGCCGCGACGAGGGGCCCGGCCGTCCCTGCGAGCGTGCCCTTCCGGCCCGGGGTACCGCGCGACGGCATGTCGACCGACCGCTGAACCGGCGGCGCTGGGCTCACCGGAACGGGACTGGTGAGCCCGTGCAGCACTCCGGTAGGCGCGTCGGGGCTGACCAGATGCCCGAGCGGCGTACTGAGCGCGGTCGGTCGCCGAGTGGTCAACTCACCCTGGAAACCAGCAGGGTTGATGACAAGATCCTGCCCGGGAAAGGTCCGCGGCATCGGTGCGAGCCGTTGCACATCGACCCGGTCGCTCCGGTCGGCCGGGACTTGAACCTCAGGCGCGGTGTCACCGTCGCCCACCGAACGAGCGCCGCGCAGCCAGGACATCAGCCCCATTGGATCCCGTCCTCCCCCTCACCCGCCGTTGAGGCGGGCGACCTGTGCGACGAACTTCAGACGTTCCGGATGTTCCAGGTCCAGCAGGTCGTCCAGCGGCCAGTGGAAGTGATAGGCGAGGTACGCGACTTCCTCGTACAGCAGGTCGGTCGCGTACGTCACGATTCCCCCAGGCGGCCACCGGCGAGATCCACCGTGAACTCCTCTTGGCAGGAAGGGCAGTTGACAGCGGCGCGGGTGTGGCCTTCGGCATTGATCCGGCGGTAGAAGTCCTGGAGGAACGCCAGGTCGGAGGCGAACAGGTCCTCGACGACGCCCGGGTGGATGTCCTCGATGGTGCCGATCCTGGTCACTACCCGGGAGATGAGGACCACCGACAGATACGCGGAGTTCTCGCGCACCCGGTCGTCCCGCAACGGCACCAGCTCGTCCCGCGCGGTCGCCAGCCGCATCACACCGTTACGGTGCACGGTGCCCGACTCGTCCACGTACCCGCGCGGTAGCTCGAAGCCGAACTCGGTCCGCAGCGGGTCGGGTTGACGCGCCTGCCCGCGTCCCGGCCCCTGCTGTTCGGCCCCCCGCTCCGGAGCCTGGAACTGAACGGTGCGCCGCATCAGCCGAGTTCCATGCTCTCGTACGTGATCGCCAGCTTCTCCGTCAGGACCGAGGTGTCACCGGCCTTGAGCGTCCCGATCTCCAGCGACTTCGGCCAGGCGTTGATCAGCGTGTAGCGCTTGATCGGGATGCCCTCGTAGTCGTAGACGATGACCGCTCCGTTGCGGCGGGCGTCGGTCATACGGCCGAACCGCGAGTCCCTGATCCAGCGTTCGAAGCTGTTGTCCTCCGTGAGCCCCCGGGTCACGGTGACCTCACCGGCCTTGGGCCGGCCCGGCAGCTTCTTGATGGCGTACTTGCCGTCGGCGGTGTTCTGCTTCAGCTCGATGACGTCCTGCTCCATCTTCAGACCACTGACCTCGGTGATCTGCTTGATGATGACGCTGTCGAATTCGAGACCGAAGGAATGCCCGACGGAACTGTCGAGATCGGGAAGTGGCACAACAGACTCCTTACACCGTGCTCAGAATCGGACCGGGCGGGCGGGGCCTACCGGGCGGACCCGGGCGGACGGGTGCGGACCCGGGCTGGACCGGGCGGGTCATTCGTCGATCCCGCCGCTGCCGCCGGTCAGCTGGGCGAGCCGGAACACCACGAACTCGGCCGGCTTGACCGGCGCGACCCCGATCTCGCAGACGACCTGACCGGCGTCGATGCTCTCGGGCGGGTTCGTCTCCCGGTCGCACTTCACGTAGAACGCCTCTTCCGGCGTGAGCCCGAACAGCGACCCCTTTCGCCATTCGTTCACCAGGAACGCCGAGACGGTGCGCCGGACACGGGCCCACAGCGCGTCGTCGTTCGGCTCGAAGACGACCCACTGCGTGCCGGCGAGGATCGACTCCTCCAGGTAGTTGAAGAGCCGCCGCACATTCAGATATCGCCAGGCCGGATCCGAAGCGAGCGTCCGCGCGCCCCACACCCGGATGCCGCGTCCGGGGAAGGAACGGATGCAGTTCAGCCCGATCGGATTGAGCAGATCGTGCTCGCCCTTGGTGAGCTGGGTCTGGAGCGTGACCGCGCCCCGTACGACCTCGTTCGCCGGGGCCTTGTGCACCCCGCGCGTGTCGTCGTTGCGCGCCCAGACCCCGGCGATGTGCCCGCTCGGCGGTACGAGTGTGGCGCGGCCGGACGCCGGGTCGGCGACGCTGATCCACGGGTAGTAGAGCGTGGCGTACTTCGAGTCGAAGTTCGCCCGCTCCGTACGCCAACTCCGTGCCTGCTGCGGCGAAAGCCCCGGCGGCGGGTCCAGGATGGCGACGCGGTCACCCATCAACTCGCAGTGCGAGATGAGCCCTTGCTGGACGGCGATCACCGACTCCAGGTCCAGCAGCCCGCGTTGGTAGGCGCTCATCAGGTCCGGGACGGCGATCATCGTGATCTCGTCGACCGCCTCCAGACCGCCCAGACCTGTCCGGCGGTCGGCGTCGCCGACGTACACCTCGGGTGCGAGCGCACCGGCACTGCCGGCGGCGGGAGCCGCGGGCGCGGCGGGTGCGAGGGCCACCGTCTGCGGCTCGGGCCGGGCGGGGGCGGCACCGCGCCCCGGGTCGCGTATCTCGATCAGCTCCGACTTGGCGTTGACCCGGGTGGCGACGTTCTCCTTGCTGCGCTTGGTCGTCACGGAGGGGTACGTCTCCGCGACCTGTCCGTCGCGCCGCACGATGAGCTGGAAGGTGTCGGACGGCGGATCGTCACCCTCCGCAGCCGTCACCTCGACGGTGATCTCACCGGTCACACCCGGCCGGGGCTTCACAGCGTAGGGCCCGACCTGTACCTCGGCCCCGGCGGCGAGTTCACCGGTCTCGCCGTCGCCGCTCAGGGTGGTGCCGTCGCCGATCCGTACGACGTAGCAGACGCCGCCGCCGTTGGAGAAGAAGCCGTAGACGGACGAAGCGAGGTACGTACCGTCGACGAAGTCGCCGAAGGTGGTCACGTACTGGGTCCAGTTCGTGATCAGCGTCGGTTCGTCGAACGGTCCCCGCTGGGCGAATCCGACGAAGGCGGCTATCGAGGTGCCCACCCCTTCGATCGGCCGGGACCCGGACTCGACCTCTTCGACGTAGACGCCGGGGGACAGGTACGACGGCATATGTGCCTCTCTTCGACGCGCTCCTCGACCGTGGAACGCCGGCCATTCTCGCCACTGCGCCGATCACCCGGAACGGATACTCGGCCGCCCTGCCGTGCACGGACGACTGCCCGAAGAGGCAACGCGACCGCACCTGCCGTGCCGGCGGGATGTGCCCCCGCTGCGGTCCGCGCATCCTGCGCGCCGGGGGCGGGGGCCGCACACCCTGACAAGTCACGTCCGAGAACGCGCCCGGTGGCCCGAGGGGAGGGGCGAACGGATGAAGGCGGTCCCGGAGAAGGGCGACAGCCCCACCCGGCCCGGCTCGCCCGCCGTCTCCCGTACGACGACGGCGCCGACGTCGCCGCGTCCGGACCGTCGCCATCTCCAGCGGTTGCAGAGCGCGGTGGGGAATCGCGCGGTCTCGCGTCTCGTCGCACAGCGGTATACGGCTCCGGTGAAGCCGTCCCCGGCGCAGGCGGCGGGCTTCCGCAAGGTCAAGGCGGATGTGGCGGCGAAGAAGGCGCGTGTCGCCGCGCACCCGCCTGCGGCCGGTGAGGCGAAGGCGTCGCAGGACGCGGCGGTGGCGCCGCCGGACGACAAGGAGGCCCAGGGCAAGGCCGCGAACGCCGAGAAGATGAACGAGGCGAAGCCCGGCGAGTTCGACAAGAAGGCGTTCGTCGACGCGGTGAACAAGGCGATCGACGCGCAGGCGCCGAAGAACCTCGACGAGGCCGACAAGTTCTCCAAGTCGGGCAAGGCGGACCAGGTCAAGGCGGAGGTCGACGGCAAGGTCACCGACGGCAAGGAGTCGTCGGCGAAGGACATCGACACCGCGACCAAGGCCCCGCCGGACACGTCGGCGGCCAAGGAGAAAGAGGTCACCCCCCTCACTCCGGACCGGCCTCCGGCCAACCCGGGCGCCCCGTCCGCGGCGGACGCGATCCCGGCGAAGCAGCCGCCGGAGGTGACGGACTTCTCGGAGGGCCCGGCGCAGAACGATCAGGCGATGGCCGACGCCGAAGTCACCGAGGAGCAGCTGGCGAAGGGCAACGAGCCGCAGTTCAACGAGGCGCTGTCCGCGAAGAAGACCGCCGAGACCGATGCCGCGAAGGCGCCGGCGAAGGGGAGGGCGGCCGAGGACCAGCAGCTGTCCGCGGCGAAGGAAGGCGTGGCGGCGTCCGGAGCACAGGCGATGACGGCCCTGACCGCGACCCGGAGTGCGGCCGGGAAGCAGGTGGACGGCGGGAAGGGCGACACCAAGACGAAGGACGAGAAGAAGCGCGCCGAGGTCACGGCGAAGCTTCAGAAGGTCTACGACGGGACGAAGAAGGACGTCGAGGAGACGCTGTCGGGGCTGGACAAGAAGGTCGACACGGCGTTCACGGCGGGCGAGAAGGCGGCGCGGGACGCGTTCACGGCGGACCACAAGAGCCGGATGAAGAAGTACAAGGACAAGCGCTACTCGGGCTGGACCGGCAAGGCCCGGTGGGTGAAGGACAAGTTCGCGGGGATGCCCGAGGAGGCGAACGAGCTTTACCAGGAGGCCCGCAAACTCTACGTCTCGAAGATGCAGACCGTCATCTCCTCGGTGGCGGACATCATCGGCACGGAACTCGGCCGGGCGAAGGCGCGGATCGCGAAGGGCCGCGCGGAGTTGAGGGCGGAGGTCGACAAACTCCCGGCGGACCTCAAGGCGTTCGGTGAGGAGGCCGCGAAGGACTTCGAGGGCAAATTCGAGGACCTGGAAGCGACGGTCGACGAGAAGTCGGAACAGCTGGTCCAGGATCTGGCCACGAAGTACACGGCGGCGCTGAACAAGATCGACGAGGAGATCAAGAAGCTCCAGGAAGCGAACAGGGGCCTGATCGACAAGGCGAAGGACGCGATCGTCGGGGCGATCAAGACGATCAACGAGCTGAAGAGCCTGCTCCTGGGGATCCTCGCGAAGGCCGCCTCCGCGATCATGAAGATCATCAAGGACCCGATCGGTTTCCTGCGGAACCTGGTCACGGCGGTCGGCGCGGGCCTGAACCTCTTCGTCACGAACATCGGCGACCACCTCAAGACGGGCGTCGTGTCCTGGCTGCTGGGCACGGCGGTCAAGGCGGGCCTCGAACTCCCGGCGAGATTCGACCTCAAGGGCATCATCCAGATCATCGGCTCCCTGCTGGGCCTGACCTGGGAAAACATCCGCGCCCGCGTGACCCGCAAGGGGGTCCCGGAGGAGGCGATGTCGGCGGTCGAATCCTCGGTCCCGGTGGCCGGAAACCTGGCCCGTGAGGGCCCGGCGGGCGCGGTGAAGGAGATCCAGGCGGAGACGGGCGACCTGAAGGCCACGATCCTCTCCAAGCTGACGACGTATCTGATCCCAACGGTGATCATCGCGGGGATCACCTGGATCCTGTCCCTCCTCAACCCCGCGTCCGCCTTCGTGAGGGCGGTCAAGGGAATCATCGACATCGTCACCTTCATCGTGACGCAGGGCGCCCAGATCGTCGAGTTCGTCAACGCGGTCCTGGACGCGGTGATCCAAATCGCGAACGGCGGCCAGGCGGGCGTCCCCAAACTGGTCGAGTCCGCCCTCGCGGCCAGCGTCCCCCTCCTGATCGGCTTCCTCGCAGCCCTTCTCGGCATCGGCGGCCTGGCGAACAAGGTCAAGTCGGTCTTCCAATCGGTCGCGCGCCCGGTCAACCGCGCGATCGACAAAATAGTCGACTTCATTGCCAAAAAAGGTAAGGCTCTTTGGGGCAAGTCCAGCAAAAAACGTCCCCCCAAGTCGAGCGGTAGAAAGGGGCTGAAAGAAAGAACAGAATCTCGGAAGCTGCAGGATCTTAAGGCTGGCCTGGACGCTGCTGAGGAACTAGCGAAGGGAGATGTAACAGAAAAGGATAGTAAGGGTCAACTCCATTCCATCAAGAGGCGTTACGGGATGACAGCTTTGACCCTTAGAATCAAAGTGTCCTCTGAGGGGCAGTTCTACGTAATTGAGGGCGCGGTCAACCCGCGCGATAAGCGAGTTGGTAAGTATGCGCCCAAGAGAGGTGACCACGTCTTCGCACTCGGGCTATCGGGAACATTGGACACGATCTACGAGATCGCATCTGATGGCCTGCAGCATCTGAACGTCAATCACGCGTCGAAGGCCTCACTGTTATTGGTGTCCCTAGATAATGCGCGCACCAAAGCAAGAGATTTGCCTGAAATAGTCGTAAGGAAAGAATCGCACGAAGAAGCGGGCGGTGACGCCCACTCGATAGCTTACGGAGTGCTCTCCAGGGAAGCCGTGCATGCTATGACATCATTAGTTCAGGGAATTTCGCAATACTACGAAAAAGATTATCGAGAGGATGACTCGCTTCGACGAGCGAGGTTCCTCGAAACCGCGTCACTTCACGCGAATTTTACCCTTAGGGACTGGATGGAGAGCGTTGTGGATAAAGAATCTGTCCCACTCATCGCCTCGCGCCAGGATAAGGAAATGTTTCTTGAGGGGGAATTGAAACTCAAAGAGATACAGCAGAATCTGGCTCTGGCTTGTGAGCGTATTTTGCCAGGAGTTCCTCAAGGATGGGGAAGGCGTCGGCGTGGCTAAGAGCTGTCCCGTAAATGATCTTCAGTGAGCGAGGTTCGGTTCAGGCTTGTCGGGTGCTCTGCTTGTCAGCTGCGCTGTTTCAGGCCCGGGCGGGGAAGTCGGGATGGTCGGTGTAGGGCGAAGCAAGGTCACGCAAGTCGTGGCACGGCCAGGGATCGCGGGCGTGACGGGCCAGGATGCGCCGCTTGGCCTTGACTTCGCGCAGGATGCGGGCCGGGTTGTGCAGAGCCACATGCAGAGCGATCGTGGGGTGGAAGCCGGAGAGGTCAACCTGACAGAAGTCGACCGTGTGTCCGTGGGCAGACCACTCCCCGCATCCGTCACCGTCGCAGCGCCGGGCCAGGTTGGCCTCCTCATCCAGCCGCGCCTCAAGGAACCTCACCAGTTCTTCAGTCATATGAGCATTCTCGACGTTGTGCCGGACGTCATGGAACGATTTTGCGGTGGCTGGTGTGATCACTGCGTCGGAGCCGACATGGACAGCCTCATTCACCGGGCTGAGCCCGCGGCAGTTCGGGAAGCTGGTGACGGTTCTGCGGCGCAAGGGTGCGGGAGCGGTTCGCGGGGGCCGACCGTGGAGTCTGGCGCTGGAAGACCGGGCACTGCTGGTCGCGATCTAATGGCGAACAAACCTGACCATGCGCCAACTGGCCCCGTTGTTCGGGGTTTTCAAGTCGGCGGCGGACCGGATCATCGATCACCTCGGGCCGATGCTGGCTCTCCAGCCCCGCAAGCGGTTCGCGAAGGACGCCGTGTTGATCGTGGACGGCTCCCTGGTGCCCACCCGCGAACCCGCGATCACATCGTCGCCCAGCAGTCCAAGAACTGCCGGTACTCAACCAACCACCAGGTTGTCATCGAGGCCGACACCCGCCTGGTTGTGGTGGTCGGCCGGCCCCTGCTCGGGAATCGCAACGGCTGCAAGGCGTGGGAGGAGTCCGGCGCGAAGGCCGCCGCCGTCGGGAAGACCATGACGATCGCCGACGGCGGCTATCCGGGCACCGGGCTCGTGATGCCCCACCGACGGCGCAAAGGGGAAGAGCTGTCCGACTGGGAGCAGGTCCACAACAAGTCCCACAAGCAGGTCCGCGCCCGCGTCGAGCACGTCTTCGCCCGCATGAAGACCTGGAAGATCCTCCGCGACTGCCGTCTCAAAGGCGATGGCGTCCACCACGCCATGCTCGGCATCGCCCGGATGCACAACCTCGCCTTCGCCGGGCCGTAACAGCAGCCCACCGTGCCCGAGGTCGCTCCGAAATTTTTTACGGGACAGCCCTTAGCGACATGGCAGGTATTCGTCATGATCTGAGTCGTAGAAAATCATCCTCTCCCAAGGATTCTGCGGCCGCGTAGAGGAATTCTAGATATGCTCTATAAGTCGGCCCGTAAGCTTCCTTGGCGGCTTCTACGTGAATTTCTCTCATTCCCTTATTTGTCGTAATCGATTCCAGGACGACCGTGCCGAAGTGTGTGAGGGCGCGCGACGCTGAGCGGGCACTTCTGGCTACTGCTTCGGGTCCCTCTGTGTTTACTGCAGATTCCGCAGTCTCTAAAACCTCAGTAGGTTCCCGCCACGAGTCGAGCAGCCCCGTAACTTGTTCGTTGGCCTCATGCTCGCTCATGTCTGTGGCGAGGGCGATCTTGAGGTAGACGTGCCGAACATGGTCAAGGCTCTCCTTGTATCTGTCGGCATATGCGCCGTAAATTGCCTTACGTGAATCTCCGTTCATGCGGCACCCTCTCGGGCTGATGTTGAGGTCGGGTGTGCAAGTGAATTGACAACACAGCGATACTTCCCGAATCTGGCGTTTTTAGTCCGGTGGCGAATGATGCGATCTGATGATCAATTACGCTTCCATGCGTGCTTCGCGTCTCAGCCACCAGACTCCGGTGTCAGGGTCAATCGGCCCGGCTGCTGGTACTCGCGCTGGATGTCATGGATCATCGCCGCCGCGCCACCCGTTTCCACTGCGGGATGTGCGAAGTCATCGCGATCGAGTGGATGTCGGCTCCCCGCAGATCGAAGTTGCACGTGCGGAAGTCAAGGTCCAGATCTGCTCCGCAGGGCAGTGGAGGGCTGAGGCGGCGTTCCGGCAGGAGCAGGCGTTGCGTCGGGGACGGGAGCAGCGGGAGTCGATCAGTCATCTGAGTGCGAAGTGAATGGTCTCCTAGTTTGTGTATTAGAACGGTTGTCATGAGTGACGAGGTCAACTACGGGGTCGGTGAAGGCCCCACCGCCAAAGTCTCCGTAGCCTGCACTCGGGGAACATCGCCGCCGTCCGCGCGCGCGTGGGCAAGCGGGGGTTCTCCGTGTACGTGGACGCCGCCGTGCAGCGTCAGATCGAGCGTGACAATCTCGCCGAGCTGATCGCAGCGCACGAGGCGGAGCACGGGGTCCTCAGCGATGCCGAGATCGAGGCCGCCCGTGCCCTTCTGCGCAGAGACGCTGATGGCGGAGTGGGGAACTCGGCTCGATGAGTCGGTCGGGAACGCTCGTGCTGGACAGCGAGGGGTTTTCCAAGGTGGTGGCCGACGACCGTAAGGTCATGGCCTTGGTGCGTGGCGCCGAGAGGGAGGACATGAGGGTCGTGACCAGCGTCCTCACCCTCATTGAGGCGCATCACGCGCGGTGAACTCCGCTCGCTTCAACTGGGTGGTCTCTCGGCTCAACGTCGAACCGGTCACTGAGGAGATCGGTCGTACGGCGATGGCCTTGCTCATCGACGCGGGCCTTCCTGGGCACCAGTACGCGATCGATGTCGTGGTCGCCGCCACCGCGCTCCATGCTCCGAAGCCGGCCGTCGTTGTCACCTCCGATCCTGAAGACCTGGCCATGCTCTGCGGCGAGCGGGTCCGCATCGTCAAGGTCTGAGTCCCGAAGACCCGTTCAGCCCTGCACCAGGCTCAGGTACGGCCCGAACTCCGAGGCCAGGGTCAGCCGGCCAAGCTTTTGGTACTCCCGTTGGATCGCGTGGATCAGCGTCTTCATCGTCACCGGCGTGCCCGTGTCCGCCGACAAGTACGCCGACGTCACCGCTATCGAGCGGATGTTGCCCCCCGCCAGCTCGAAGTTCTCCGCGCAGAACGGGAGATCCAGGTCCGTGCCCCTCGGTAGCAGGGGGCCCAGGCAGCGTTCCCAGAGCAGGAGGCGTTGCGTGGGGTCCGGGACCGGGAAGTCGATGACCAGGTCCAGGCGGCGGGTGAAGGCGTCGTCCAGGTTGGCGCGGAGGTTCGTCGCCAGGATGGCCAGGCCGTCGAAGGACTCCATCCGTTGCAACAGGTACGCGCTCTCCACGTTCGCGTAGCGGTCGTGCGCGTCCTTCACGTCCGAGCGTTTGCCGAAGATCGCGTCTGCCTCGTCGAAGAGCAGCACCCCGTTCACGCCCGCCGCCTCCGTGAAGATGCGCTCAAGGTTCTTCTCGGTCTCGCCCACGTACTTGTCGATCACCGTCGCCAGATCGACCGTGTAGAGGTCCAGGCCCAGATCCGCCGCGATCACCTCCGCCGACATCGTCTTGCCCGTGCCCGAGTCGCCCGCGAACAGGGCCGAGACTCCCCGACCCCTGCCGCCTCCTGGGCGCATGCCCCACTCGCCCAGCACCCGGTCGCGGTGGCGGGCGCGGGCCGTGAGTTCGCGGAGTTGGGCGTGGGTGTCGGGTGGGAGGACCAGATCGTCCCAAGTCACCGTGGGTTCGATGCGGCGCGCGAGGCGGTCCAGGCCCGCCGCGTTCTGGGCGCGGGCCCCCTGGCGTACGTGGTCGGGGGTGAGTACGCCACCGGCCAGACGGGCCGTCTGGGCGGCCGAGCGGGCGGCGCCCGTCACCTGTTCCGGGGTGAGCAGGAACGGGGCCAGCAGATGGCCCGCGTCGATCGTGGGTGGGAGCGGGGCGGGGGCCCACTGTTTGTACGCGTCCATCCACAGGGCCCCGCGCGCCGACGGCTCCACGCGCGGAGCGTGCAGTAGCAGCGGGGGAGAGGTGGACCACGACGCGTCCCAGGGCGCTCGGCCCACCAGGATTGTCGGCACCGGGGTGGCGGTCAGGAGCCTTAGCAGGTGCGGGTGTTCGCGGGACACCGCGTCCAGCGGCGCGCACACCAGTCCGGCCCCCGACAGTCGGGCCTCGCGGACCAGGGCGCGTACCGCGTCCGCCGGTGAGGGATCTTCCGCCAGCCGTGCCAGGTCCAGGCCCAGCACACCCAGGCCCGCCGCCGTCAGCGCCGACGCGGCCAGTGCCGTACCCGCGCCGCCCTGGTCCTCGCTGAGATAGGCCAGCCGTACGCCGTCGGACAGGACCCCGGCGAGCGGCGCCGGGTCGCCGACACCCGGTACCGCGCGCCACGGGGCCAGCAGATCGGCGAGCCGTGGGTCCGGCGTGTCGTTGCCCAGCAGGTGGGCCGTGACCCTGTCCGGTACGCGTAACGCGCGGCTCAGGAAAGGCCGTTCCAGGTCCTCGACCAGGAGCAGTCCGCCGGCCCGCAGTGGGGACTCGGCGGCCAGCCGGGCGCGCGCCTCCTGGTCCGCCGGGGTCGAGCCGCACAGGCCGAGGGCCAGACCGATGGACGGGCGGCGACGGGTCACATCGTCGTTCAAGTAGCCGTAGAAAGCCTCGAACCGGTCGTCCAGATCCGGTACCAGCGCGATGAGCAGGATCTCGACGTCGAGTGGGGTGAGGGTGAACTCCCCTGCCAGATACGTGAGTCGGGAGTCCGAGGGGCTTTCGAGCGGCTCCTCGTCAAGGGGCGGGTACGAACGGGACCCTTCCTCGTCCAGCAGCCTCGCGACGTTCTCCTCCGTCAGATACAGGCCCCGGAAACCGTCGTCCGGGTCCGGATCGGTGGCTCGCCTCGCCTCGACCGCCCGGCGGACCCGCTGCTCGACCGCGACCGCCCGCGCCAGCAGGTATCGCAGGTTCGAGGCCCCCCTCATACGTCCTCCGGCGTCGTACCGTGCGTCTCCGTGATCCGCACGGCGCCGGACGACCGGGGCGACCCCACTTCCCGGGGCGGGCGGCCCGGCCGCGAGCCGTACACCGGCTGTCCCGCGCCCGCACCTGAATCCGCGCTCCGCGCCGGTACGTCCCCGAACCGCGCCCGCAGACCCTCGTCACCCACCGGCGGACCCGCCTCGTAGACCGGCGACGACGTCACCGGAACACTGATCACCAGGTCCAGCGACGGCTTCAACTCCCCGCCCAGCGCGCTCCACACGTCCGCGAACGACCGGTCCTCCGGCGGTGGCAGCGCGATCGACAGCGGGACCGCCGCCCCGATCTCCGCCAGCGAGCCCGTCAGCCGTTCCGGCGGCAGCGCCTCGTACCGCAGCAGACACGCCAACAGCGAGGACAGCAGCCGGTGTTCGTCCTCCGGCCGCTTCGTCCACGCGGTGATCAGATACGACAGCTTGAAGTAGCGCGGCGGGCGGCGGCGGGCGACGATCGCACCGCGCTCGTCGTACTCGTTGTGCAGGCCGCGTTCGCGCCGGCGCATGTCCTCCCGGATGTCGTAGAGATAGAGGTTGACCATCGGCGAGTTGACCTTGGCGGCCCACTCCCTCGTCGGTGCGTCGAAGACCACCGCGATCTGGCCGCCTTCGAGGACCTCCGCCCGGATCAGGCTCCGCAGGACGTCGTCCACCTCGTGGATCATCCGGTGACCCGCCCCGTCGCACGCGCGTCACTCATGACCGGCCCACGAAGTCCGGTGGCTGGAGGTTGCGTTGGACCACCAGGACCGGTTTCTGGAGCCGGGGCAGGTCCGTGGCGTCGGCCCGCAGTACGCGCGGACCCAGCGTGTCCTTGCGCAGCACCAGCATCTGCACCTCGAAGGTGCCGTCGCGTCCCACCCGTACACCCGATCTGTCGGCCGTGATCCCGAGGGACCAGGTGAGCCGTACGGTCTCACCGGGCGGATAGTCCTTGCCCCGCGCCAGCACGGGCTGGCCTGGCTTGGCGACCAGTGGGGTCACCTCCAGCGAGGGCTTCAGGACGCGCAGCCGGTCCGTGTCCCTGTTGTTCGCCGCACGGCGGTCCGGCAGTGTGCCGCGCACGGAGGCCCGTACGTCGCCGGTGATCGCCGCGCGATAGGTCGCGGTCTGCGTCACTTCGATACGACCTCCGGCGGGGATCGTGCATGGGCGCGCCGCCGTGCAGCGGTTCAGTGCGGGCAGTGTCCGGTCGGCGGCACGGGACGGCGCGGGCCAGGCCGCCGTGAGGACGACCCCCCTCGCCGCGTCCGGTCCCGCGTTGGTGACCGTGAACCGGGCGCGGGCCGGGCGGCCGATGTACGTACGGTCCGGGCTGACGTCGGTCTGGACCGCGAGGTCCGACGACGGCGGCACGGGAGGCTCCAGCACCTCGAACCGGGCTGTGTCCGTACCGGTGTTGCCCGCCATGTCCGTGGCCGAGCAGCTGACCGTGGTCACCCCCACAGGGAAGAGCGCTCCCGACCCGGGATCGCACGTCACCGGCAGCTCGCCGTCCTGGGCGTCGGTGGCGGTGGCGGGGAAGTTGACACGAGCTCCGTCGTCGTTCTCCGCCCTGACCGTACGGTCGTCCACGGTGACGACCGGGTCGTTGATGTCGTTCACGGTGATGCTGATCTGTTGCTGGAAGTCGGGATCCGGTACGGCGGCCGGGCCGAGCGAGTCCGTCCCCGGTATCTGCGGGCCGAGCTGGAGGAACTGCACCGTACAGGTCAGGGTCGTGCCCTGGGGGGCGTCGGCCGACACGTCGACGTTCTCCGCGAACTGCGCGGTTTGGCCGCTGGTGAGCTGCCGCGTCGGCGGGTCCAGCGTCACGGTGAGATGGGGGTCGCAGTCGTGGAGTTCATGGCCGACGGTGGTGGGGAGATTGTCGAAGCTGTCGATGATCGCCTGGGCCGTCGCATCCGGCTCGATGCCTTCCAGTAGCCGGCCACGGGTGGCTTCGATGATCCGGGTGGCCTGGCCGACCTCTGTCGGCGGATCCTCGATCTGATCGGGAAATTCAGGGTTGTTGGCGTTGCCGTTGCCGTTCAGACCGTCACCACGGTTGCTGTCCACCTCGATGCCGATCACCCGGACCCCCTTGTCCTGAAGGTCGGCGATCGTGTCGTCGATGGTGTGGCCGTTGCTCGGCGCGTGGCTCGACGCGTCGCTGATCAGGACGACGACCGGGCTCGAGCCCTCGCGGAAGACGGTCTCACCTCCAGCGCCGTTGGCGATCTCCCACAGACCGTTGATCCAGTCCTCCGACGGGCCCATGCTGTTTGCACCGAGTCCTGTTTCCAGCCCGTCGACACCGGTCTGCACCAGTTGCATGTTGTCCGTCAGCCCCTGGAGCACCCGGAATCCCGCGTTCGGCTCATCGACCTCCTGGTCACCGAACGTGGCGACCGCGAAACGCGATTCAGGCTGTTCCCCAAGGATCTTATTGGTGATGAGGGGTAAATCCCTCCGCACGATTTTGATCGGCTCATCCATGCTGTTCGTACCGTCCACCAGCAGGACGACTTCCGGCTTCGGCGGAATCGTCGGCGTCAGCACCTGCTTGTCCACCCCCGTCGAACCGCCCGGGTCGAGCGCCTCGTCGAGGGTCGCGGGCGTCACCCACGGAACGGGAACGGCCGCGGCTCTCCCAGGTCCTGCTTCTGACCCCGAGTTCGCCCCCGATCCCGTCGCCGACACCGCCGACGCCAGCGCGAGACCGGTGGTCAGCAGAAGCAGGACGAGCCCCGCCGTGCGGCGGCGCCGGGGCCGCCCGCTCGGCAGGCTCCGTCCCCGCGCCCGGGTCGCCCGCGCCCGGGTCGCCCGCGCCCGCGCCCGCGTCGCCCAAGCCCGCTGAGACCACCGCACGCTGTTCCTCCCCGTCCCCCTGTGTCACCGGGCATGCCGCCGCGCCTGTACGGTCCCGTACAACCCCCGTACACACAGCGGAAGTCGAGCCATTCCGACGGGAAGCGGCGACTGCCCTTTGGGGCAATCCGCGGAGATCAGATAAGACCCTGGCGCATCGCGTACGCCACCGCGTGCGAGCGATTGCGCAATTGCAGCCGCGTCATCACGGAATGCAGCACGTTCTTGATCGTGCGTTCGGAATAGGCCAGCTTCGTCGCGATGTCCGCGGTGTCATAGCCCTCGGCGACCAGCCGGAGCACATCCACCTCACGCGCCGCCAGACCGGTGAAGTGCAGACCACGCGGCCCGAGCACCTGACCCTGCAGTCTGCCGACCTCTTCGAGGAGGCGTCCGAGCAGGTCGGAGGGGAGATGTCCCTCGCCCCGCGCCACCGTCCCGATGACATGGACCAGATGCTCCGGTGTCGACTCGGACCGTCTGACCACACCGGCGACGCCGCACTCCGCCGCGCTCACCAGCTTCTGCTCGTCGATGTTCGTCGTGACGAGAACGGTGCGGCAGGCGGTCGTGCGCTGGATGTGCCGCAGCGTCCGTAACGCGTCCTCGTCGATCGCGTCCACGACGATGACCACGACCTGTGGTGACGCGTCGTCGTCCCACTCCATGACGCTGACCTCGGGACGGGCCCTCAATTGACTGGTCACGCCGGCCTGGGATATCGGATCTTGAGCCCGTAAAGCGACAGTGGTGCGCTCCATGCGAATGCTCCCCCTGGGCAACAGCCGGAAGCGTCACAGGAAGGCTCAGGCCTCACAGCTGTAATTGGTCGCCCCACCTGTTGTGAGGCGGACTGAAGATTCCCGTGTCACCCGACAGGGAAACTGAAAGGTTGCCACGGGCAGCGAATCTGCCCGAAAGTGTTCCTTCGCGGCCGATGTCGCACCGGGGCAACGACCTTACGGTCCGCGGTATGAGTCTCACCGCAAGCCTGGACGAATCGTCCGTCTCCGCCGAACCGGGCGAGGAGACGGCCCTTCCTCTGCGGGTTCTGAACTCCGGCCCGACCGTTGAGGAGTACCGCTTCGAGGTGGTCGGCGCGTGCGCCGCCTGGTCGGCGGTGGAACCCGCTGTCCTCTCCCTGTACCCGGGCGACTCCGGGGCCGTGTCGCTCCTGCTGCGCCCGCCCCGCGACTCGACGGTCCCGGCGGGCGAGACGCCGTTCGGCGTCAGGGTGGTGCCGACGGGCGATCAGACCGGAAGGGTCGTGCCCGAGGGACGGGTGACCGTCCTGCCGTTCACGGAGACGACGGCCGAGTTGGTGCCGCGCAGTTCGCACGGGTCACGGAACGGACGGCACCGGTTCGCCGTCGACAACAGGGGCAACACACCCGTCACCGTACGGCTCACGGCCCAGCCCGGTACCGAGCTGGCGCGGGTGGATTTCGCGGTCCCCGAACTCCGGATCGAGCCGGGCCGCGCCGAGTTCGCGAAGCTGCGCGTACGGCCGGCCAAGCGGATGTGGCGGGGCGCACCGGTCACGCACCCCTTCCAGGTCTCCGCCGCCCCGCAGGCGTCGGCCGAGGGCCAGGAAGCCCCGGAACCCGTTCTGGTGGACGGCTCCTACCAGCAGGAACCTCTCCTTCCGCCCTGGCTGCCCCGGGCACTCGTCGTCGCCGCCGTGGTGCTGATCGCGCTGGTCGGGCTCTGGTACGCGTTGCTGCGCCCGGCGGTGAAGTCCGCGGCCCGGGAAGCCGTCACTCCGGAGGCCGTACGGTCGGCGATCGAGGCCGACCCGAGCGGCTCGCCGGACGGCGGAGACCCGGGCGGGGCGGACTCGGGCGGGGCGGACTCGGCGGGCGGCGACTCCGCGGGGCCGGGGACGGACGGCGGTACACCGGGGCCCAGTTCCTCACCGAGCCCAAGCCCCTCGGCGGACGACCCCTCGGCGAACGCCCCGACCAGCGCGCAGGTACGGGTCAGCGACACGGTGGGTGGCGGTGCGAACAGCGGGACGGCCTTGCGGGTACCCGCGGGTCGGACCTTCCAGCTGACGGACATCGTGGTGCAGAACCCGCAAGGCGACGCGGGGACGGTGGTCGTCTCGGCCGGGCCCGAGACGCGTGTGCTGAGCCTGGGACTGGAGAACTTCCGTGACTCCGACTACCACTTCGTGACCCCGATCGTGGTGCCCGCGGGCGGCACGGTCACGATGACCATCGACTGCCGGAGGGTCGGACGGCCGGTGGGGGCGCCGGCGCCCTCACGGTGCACGGAGTCGCTGTTCCTGGGCGGGACGATGACGCCGGCCACCGGAGGCTGAGGGGGCGCGACCGGGCCGTGATCAGGCCGGCGCCTCTTCCTCCTCCTCCGGGCTCTTCGACTCCGCCCGCTGGACGAACGAGCCCTGGACATCGGCAGGTTGCTCCTCCTCGTCCTCGGTGGCCGCCCGTTGTACGGCGGTGGCCGCCGAGGCTGGAGTCGGCGCGGGGCCGGCCGGGTCCACGGCCGGGGCGGACGCCGGAGACGGTTCGGCCAGAACCCGGTCCGCGTTCGCGACGGCCTCCCGTTCGAACCGGTCCGACGGGTCGCTGACCCGGATGCCGCCCGGCGCCTCCGTACCCTCCACCGGCCCTTGGCGCTGCTGGATCACATGGGTCAGCTCATGGGCGAGGGTGGTACGGCCCTGCGGCGACGACGGGTCGTACGCGTCGCGCTGGAAGACGACGTTGTTGCCCACGGTGTAGGCGTGCGCGCCGACGCCCTTCGCCGACTCGTGGGCGGCCGAGTCGTTGTGGATCCGTACGTCGGAGAAGTCCGCGCCCATCCGGCTCTCCAGATCCGTACGGGTGTCGGTGTCGAGGGGCGAACCGCCCGACGACACGACCTCGTGCACCGGCGAACGCCGCTCCTCCTCCGCCTGCTCCGGCGAACTGGTCCGGGCACGCTGGATCACCGGGCCGAGCGCGCCGTTGCCGACGGTCCGTTGGAGGAAGCCCATTCCGGCGGCGCCGATCACATCGGCACGTCCGGTGGCCGCGGCGCGGTAGAGGTGGTGGGCGCGCCCGTCCGGGGCGTCGGTCGTGTCCCGCGCGCCGGCGGGCGGACGGTCGTGGTCCCGCTCGGGGGCCCGCTCCCACTCCCGCTCCGACTCCCGTTCGTGATCGTGCTCGCTCTCGTGAGCGAGAGCATGAGCGTGATCCTGGCCGTGATCGTGATCGTGATCGTGATCGTGTGAGCTCATCACCATCTCCCCGACCGCACCGGTCGCCAGCCGGTCCGGCCGCGCCCGCGCCGCGGCGGTCCCGGCATTTCAACCCTGACCGCGCGAACGTTCACCGTCCAGGTCGCGCACCGGCCGGACCGGGGCATCAGCCGGTGCCCCTTCGGGCAGCCCGCACGGGCAATCGCGTCGTCCGATGAGGCGCATGACACTGGGAATGCGGGGGCGCGCCGACAAGGGCCTTGGAGTGCGGGGCCCATCCGCCCTGTTTGGCGATGACGATCCGGTCGTGGCGCAGCAGGCGGGAGGATGCGGCGAGGCTTCTGTGGCCGGGGGACCGGATCTCGATCCCGGCGCACTGATCGAGGGGCGGGAAGCCACGGGGCACCGGCGCGATGCGCGGACGGACCTTGGAGACGCACAGGTCGGCCCGGAGCCCGGCGGCGCTCTCCGCGTGGTCGCGTACCCGGTGAAGGTAAGTGCGTGCTCGCGGGCCCGCGAAAGCGAAGTGCATGAGGTCGCGGGGGCGCGGTCCCGGATGCCGATTGAGGTTGTCCGGGCTGGCGGCGCTGATCCTTGCGAGGCGGTCGACACGCAGCGGCGGGGCTCGACCCCGGCTGGGGCTCTCGCCGTTCTCCTCCATCCGGATTGGGTCCACAGCCAATCCAGCAACATCACCAGGGTGGCCGCGGTGACGGCCAGCCCGGGCACCCCGCTTTCGGCGCAGAACTTCATCCAGCTCGCCCAGTCCTGGGCGTAGCCGTCGCGGGGGGGGGATCCGCCCCAGCTGGCGCCGGAGCCGGCAGTCGTACCTTGTTGTGTTCATCAACGGCGACGGGAGTGGTTTCCGCACTCGCAACCGGCAAAGTGGGAGGCAACTCCGGACTTGCGGACCGGACATGCGGGCGAAGCTGCCGACCTCGGTCCGGCGCTGCGGGCGCTGCTGGATGAGCGCCGTCTCCTACGTGTGTGATGAATGTTGTCCGTCTCATTGGAGGCGGCCTCTGAGCTTGTTCTTTATGGTCTGAGCCGCCTGAAAGCGTGCGGCAAGGCCAGTCCAGCCCCTGAGTAGGGTTGTGGCTATGGCCAAGGGATTGGG
>NZ_JBHXRM010000061.1:0-37117 GCF_042716895.1 Streptomyces sp. NPDC058653
CCCTCCGCCCCCCCCCCCCCCCCGACGTTCACGCCGGCCGAGCGGCGCTGCTCGCCCAGGGCCGGGCCGGCGGATCCTCGCCGGCCCGGAACGCCTGGTACGGCACCTCGCCGCGTTGTCGGACGCGTCCGAGCACGTCCGGTACGAGCACGATCCCGGACGTTGTGACGCACCGCACCGGACGCCCCGGGCCGATCCACGAAGATCCGCCGGACAGGCCCTAGTTGGCGATCTCGATGTTGTCGATGAACGCCTGGTAACTCCCGGCCGCCGAGCGGTCGTAGCCGACCAGGATCTTGGTGATCGTCCTGCCGTTGAGCCAGGTGCCGATGTTGCTCTGGATACGGCTCCAGCTGCCGACCGTCCCCTTCGCCGTGCCGGGGTGCATGTCCTGGCCCGCGGTGGACGTCGCCGCGCTGTCCCTGAGTGTGGTCCCGTCGCTCAGGACCAGGTCGACGGAGACGTTGCGCCCGCCGGTGTCCTTCGGCAGGAAGCCGTAGCTCAGCTTGGTCGCCGCCGTGATCGGGATGTTGACCTCGAACGCCTGCATGTACGCGTAACTGTGCCCCGCCGCGGGGGTGCTGCCCTGCGCGCGGATCGCGGACCGGCCGAGCTGGTGATCGGCGCCCGTCACGGTGCCGAGTGTCGGGCCGGTGACGTTCAACGTGCCGCCGGGGCCGGGGGAGTTGGTCCAGGTCAGCCGGGCGTCGGTCTCCTGCTCCACGCTCGTGCGGAAGAAGACGGGGCCCGTCGAGAGCGGGATGGGCACGGTGTCGCTGAGCGGATCCTGGTTGGTGATCATCCGCGTCGCCCTGCCGGCCAGCCGCAGATAGAAGTCCGACGAGACGTACTTGCCGTCGGCGCTGGTCGTCTGGAAGTACTGGTCGGTCGGGATCATGGAGGAGTCGGTCGCCGACGGCGCGATGTTCGTGGCCTCGTCGTACTCGTCGAACATGGCGATGAACGCCTGCGGTACCCCCGCCTTACGGACGTTGGCGGCCTGCGTCCACATGAAGTCGCCGTGCCTGCGCGGGATCTGGTTACGGCTTCCGCCGTTCCAGTTGGCCCAGGAGAAGCCCGGGTAGATCACCGGCAGGTAGTCCTGGCCGTTGGCGCGGGTGGCGGCGAGATCGGAGGCGATCTGCGGCGCGGTGTCCCCGATGGAGCCGACCATCCACGGCGAGATCATGTTGAACGCCTTGTAGACGGGGCCGAAGCCCGGCTTGGCGTTGGAGTTGTCGCGCCAGCCCCGCGGGACGCCGCCGATCACGTAGAGGCCCTGGCTCTTGAACCAGTTGACCACCCGTTCGGCCGTCTCGGCGGTGCCGGGGCGGTCGCTGAAGCCGAGACCCCAGATCTCGACGACGGGCCTGCCGCCCTCGCGCGCGTACGCGGGGGAGTCGGTGAGCTTCAGCGCGCCGATGATCTGGTTGGTCCAGTCGTCCTTGAGGACCTGTTCCACATTGGCGTCGTTCAGGCCGCTGACGTCGTACTCGACGTAGAAGCCCCGGCCGTACTTCTCCGCGGCGTCCCGCGCCTTGGTGGTGACCTGGTTGCGCCAGAGCGCGCGCGGCGAGGTGGGGCTGGAGACGTCGCTGCCGAAGCGCTGGAGCGCCGCGCCGTCGATGCCGTACTGCTGCATCCACTGGAAGTGCTTGTCCACGACGGCGGTCTGGTGCGAGGAGAAGAGGGTCGACGGGCTCCCGTTGCCGAGCGCGGCGTAGCCGGTACGGAACTGGGAGGAGGCCGGATAGCCGGTCATCTCCGGGTACATCTCGAAGCTCTGGTTGCCTGGGGACGGGGCTCTGCCGCCTGCCCAGTGGACCCAGTTGTCGACCGGCGAGCCGTCGCCGGGCGCGGCGAACCAGCCTTGGTACCCGGCGTACACCTTGCCCTTGACGGTGGGCGCGGCGGCGACTTTCTCCGAGGCGGTGTGGGCGGCCGTGGTGGCAACGTTGTCGGTACTCGTCGACGGACCGACGCCGGTCAGCAGGAGGCCCGAGAGGAGGGAGAGGGAGAGTGCGGTGAGTGTGGTGCGGAGGAGGTTTCTCCGGTGTCTTGGCACGATGCACCCTTGTTCGGGGGGTGGGGGACAGGTGTACGCGTCCATGATTTGTTCATGACACTTACGAAAGCGCGACCAGGTGTCAACGGTTTTGGCACGGGGAGAGCAAGCGCCTTCCCCGAGGCGGGCGCGGGGACCCCCGTCGTACGCTCGGCGCATGGGACAGGCGACAGGACTGACGACATATGCCGGGCCGGTGCGGACGCTCGCCGAGCGGTGGCTACGGGTCCGGGGTGAGGGCGAACGCGGGGGCGCGGACGGCGACTTCGTCTGTTCGCCGGCCGGGCTGTGGCTGGCGCTGGGCGCGGTGACGGCCGGGGCGCGCGGGCGGACGGCGGGTGAGCTGGAGGCGGCGCTGGGGCTCGGCGGTACGGGCTCCGACGTCGCCCGGGCGGTGACCGAGAGCGCCCGCGCGCTGGCCGGGACCGGGCAACTCGGCGTTGCCACCCGCGTCTGGAGCCGCGTCCCGGTCTACCGCGCGTACCGCGAGGCGCTTCCCGACATCGGCTTCGACCGGATGGATCCCGCCGGGATCGACGCCTGGGTACGGGAGGCGACCGGCGGGCTGATCGAGAGGCTGCCGGCGGAGGTCAACGAGAACACGCTGCTCGCGCTCGTCAACGTCCTTGCCCTGAAGGCGCGTTGGCAGACGCCCTTCGAGGCGGGCGCCACCGCGGAACTGCCCTTCACGGACGCCGCCGGCGAGGTCCACGCGGTACGGACCATGCGGCAGCAGCTCGGCGCGCGCTCCGGATGGACGGTGGACGGCACGCACGTGGTCGAACTGCGCTGCGAGGGGGGCGAGTCTGCGTTGCGCGTGCGGTTCGTTCTCGGCGCGGAGGGGGCGAGGGCGGCCGACGTCCTGCCCGCCGCGTGGGCGCCCGCGTCGCGCCGCGCCCGGATCGACACCGAGCGGATCGGTCTCTCCCTGCCGCGGCTCGAACTCCGTACGACGGTCGAGATCACGCCCCAACTGGCCGCGCTCGGCGTGACCTTGGCGACGGGCGACCTCGCCGACTTCTCCGGGCTCTCGCCGGAACGTCTCAAGATCGAGCAGGTCGTCCAGGAGGCGGTGGTGAAGGTGGCCGAACTGGGCGTCGAGGCGGCGGCGGTGACCGCGATCACGATGCGGGCGGCGGGGATGGCCCGGCCGCGGCGCGTGGTGCCGATCACCTTCGACCGGCCGTTCGGCGTGGTGGTCCTGGACGGCACGGGCGAGGTGCCGCTGTTCACGGGCTGGCAGGCGAGCGCCCCTCGGGGGCCGGTGACGGTGAAGTAGGACGTGGCCGGGTGGGGGCTCCGGAGGGGCGCAGCCCCGGGACCGCGTCGGCTCCCCGTCGGCCCGCGCGTGCGGGCCGAGTGCCGGTGGTCACCGCGGCAGGCGCAGCCCTGCGATCAGGAGCTCCACCAGACGGCGCGCGTCGTAGCGGGGGTTGTCGCCGGCGCCCGCGCAGAGGCTCGCGACGCCGCGCATGAGCTCGTACGCGTCCAGGTCGGAGCGGATCTCGCCCGAGTCGGCAGCGGCGTCGAGCAGTTGCGTGCACACGGGCAGGAGCCGGTCGAGGAAGTAGGAGTGCAGGGGGTCGAAGCAGGGGTCGTCGGACTGCAGGACGGCGGCCAGCCCGTGCTTGGTGGCGAGGAAGTCCACGAAGGTGTCGATCCAGCGCCCCAGCGCGGCGTGCGGGGTCCCACCGTTCGTCAGCAGTGCCGGGCCCGCCTCGGCGAGGGCTTCGACCTGGTGCCGGTAGACGGCGATGATCAGGTCCGCCCGCGTCGGGAAGTGGCGGTAGATCGTGGCCGTCCCGATGCCGGCCTCGGCCGCGATGTCGCGGATCGGCGCCTCCACGCCCGACGTGACGAAGACCGCGGCGGCGGCGTCGAGCAGGGCTTCCTTGTTCCGTCGCGCGTCCGCCCGTTTCGGCCGGCCCGTACGCACCGGGTCCCGATCGCCTTCGTTCACCGCGCCAACCCCTTCCACCACCGTGTTTGCTAAACGGGACAGTGTCCCATATCGTCAAGCGGGACAGCGTCCCGCTTCTTCATGATGCCAGACCACGGATCCCGCACGCGACGGACGCGACGGACACGAAGCACCCGGAACGGAGCAAGAACCATGTCGACCTATCTGCTCGTACACGGCGCCTGGCACGGCGGAGAGAGCTGGGACCGGGTGGTCCCGTTGCTGGCGTCGGCCGGACATCGGGTGCTGGCGCCGTCACTGACCGGCTACGGCGACAAGACGCATCTGAAGAGCCCCGAGGTGGGGCTCGACACGCACGTCGACGACATCGTCGGGCTGATCACCGAGGAGGACCTCACCGAGGTGGTACTCGTGGGACACAGCTACGCCGGGCTGGTCGTCTCCTCCGTGGCCAACCAGGTGCCGGACCGGATCGGGCATCTGGTCTACCTCGACGCGATGGTCCCGGAGGACGGCGAGAGCGCCGCCGACGTCCAGCCCGTGACCCGGAACCTGATCGAGCAGGCGGCGAGGTCGGGCAGCGGCTGGCGGATACCGCCGCTCCCCGAGATGCCGCCGCCCTTCGGCCTGTTCGGGGTCACCGACCCCGCGGACATCGCCTGGCTGCGCACGATGCTGTCGGATCAGCCGGTGCGCTGCCTCCAGCAGCCGGTGCGACTGGACAACCCGGCCATGGACGCGATCCCCCGGACGCATATCCACTGCACCGTGAAGCCGGAGGGCATCGCCCGGCGGCCCGTCGCCCCGATCCAGCCCAACGGCGCCCCGGCGCGCGTGTGGGAACTGCCGACCGGCCACGACTGCATGATCACCATGCCTGCCGAGCTCACCGATCTGCTGCTCGAATGTTGAGGTGCCCACCCCGGCCCCGCTAGATTGTGGACCGGCCCGCGGACCGACGGCATGTGCCGCGGGGGCGGGGAGGGGGCCCTGTGTCGTGGACCGTGCCTGAGCGGATACAGCTCACGATGACGCACCTCATGCAACTCAAGACGGAACCCGGCTTGACCCGGAGCAAGTCGAGGGAGACCTCGCGGGTGGTACGGCGTCCCGAACACGGCGAGGTGCGGGAGACCGTCAAGTGCCGACACTGCGGCCGCGAGGGCGTGTTCGTCATCCAGGATCTGGAGACGACCCGGCGCCTGCGCAAGGGCCCGGTGATCCGTTCGCTGATCGCGTCCGCCGTCCTCCTCGGATCGACGGTCTCGCTGTGGGTCGTCGGCCTCTCCGGCGACAACCCTGACGAGAAACCGCTGTATCTGATCCTGGCGATCGTCGCGTCGCTGCTCTTCGCCCCGATCGGCCTCTATCTCGCCTTCGACCCGAGCGGCAAGATCGGCGTCGAGTCACCGGAGATGATCCACTTCGAGGGCGAGACCCGCCGTGAGGGGCTCACCATCATCAGCGGCAGCGGCTACCACCGGGACAAGGGGCTGGCCTGTAGCGGGAGAGCCAAAGCCGCCTGAAGCCGCTCGAAGCCGCCCGACCGGCCCAACTGACCGCCGGATGGGCCCCGTTCACCCCGTTCGACGGCGTGACCCCGCCCGGCGGCTTCAGCCCGCCCGGCGGCGGACCCGGAACACCGCTCTGCCCACCACCAGCAGGATCAGCACCACGAACACCGCGCCCACCGTCGCCAGCCACGCCGGGACGCCCCCGAACGTGCGCAGCGCGTCGTCGTAGGTCGCCTGCTGGTACGGGGTGTCCTCGGCCGTCGCGCGCAACTCATGGTCCGCGTCTATGCGTTCGGGCTCCGGGAAGTACTGGTCGATCGCCGTCAGGAACACCGGCTCCCCGTCCGTCAGCTTCCCCAGCGCCGGTGCGTCCGCCGGTGAGACGCGGCCCGCGAAGCGGATCTCCGGCGCGTCCCCGCCGATCGCGTCACGGGGCTCCATCCGGTGGTCCGCCAGCACGTACAGGCCCAGCGACTGCGGCTGGTCCGCCAGGCCGGAGAGGCGCATCGGATAGATCAGCCGGTCGCTGTCGAAGGTCAGCCGCAGCGGGTCGAGCGTTCCGCCGAGGACCGCGCCCTTCTCCTCCGGGGCCAGCCGCACCGCGACGTACTCCCACTCCTGGTCCACATACGGCTGGAGCCCCGACGCCAGGTCGGCCGGCAGGTCGAAACCGTTCGTGTCGAGCCAGTCCCGCAGCGCGCCGGGGTCCGTCGCGGTCAGGCGTGCCACGTCGAAGTCGCCGAGCCGTTCGCGGCCGACGACACCCACCGGAGGCCCACCGTCGGCCGGCGGCGGCGCGCCGGCCGAGGTGTCGTCGCCCAGGGCGAACGGCCAGTCGCCGTCGCGGGGCCAGAAGTAGTACCGCGTACGCACCACGGGAGCCGTGAGCTCGTCGAGTTCGCCGAAGAGGCCGGGATCGCCCAGCTCCACATCGGCGCGGCCGGGCACCGGCATGATCCACGCGGCCTCCCGCGCGTCGCCGTTCACCGTGAACCGCATCACGATCTCTTCCGTGGCACCGTCCCAACGGACCACCGACGTCTCCCGGTCGACGCCCATCGTGGCCTGCCGGGACGGCACCATCGCGCCGCAGCCGCACGCGTACGCCGGTGCGATCAGCGACCCGAGCTGCGTCAGCAGCAGCGCGCACAGCACGAGCACCGTCCGCCGGACGGTCGGTATCCGGCCACTCCCGTCGCTCGGGCGACTTCCGCCCCCCGCGCCACCCGCTCGACCCGCGCGCGTCCCGCCCGCCCCGTCCGCCCGGCCCGTTCCGCGTGTTCCGGCCGCACCGCCCGGCCCCCGTACCCGTCCCATCCCCCGCGCCCCCCGACGTCCCCGCTCCTTCGCGCCGTCCGCCCGGCGCGGCGCCACAAGGCCTCAGACGGCCCGGCCGCGGGTCCGGTTCCTGACGTGCCGTCCTGATGGCCCTGCTCCGGCCCCCCTCCCCGGGTGTTCCGGCATTGCGGTCGGCCGACGGCGGCGTCATCGGTGCTTTCATCGGCATTTGGACAAAACAGGGATGACACTCAGGCGAAGGGGGGGTTGCCTGAGTCTCCACAGTGGGGGAATGCGAGGCTCATGACCCAGGGTCGAGGGTTGGAAACGGAGGGTCGGCGCGGCGTGGCGAATGCGGAGCAGGGTGTGCGAGGCAGTACGGCGGCAGGCAACGGATTCGGGGCCGCGCGAGCGGTGCTGTGGGCCCTCGCGGCCGGTCTCGCGGTACGGCAGGCGGTGGCCGTGCTGCGGTTGCCGCCCGGCGAGCGGCTGCTCGATCTGGAGAGATGGATCGGGGACAACGGCGTACTGCATGTGTCGGGCTCGCTGTACGAGAGCGGGAAGTTCACCGGCACACCCTTCGCCGGCCTGGTGCTCAAGCCACTCGGCCGAGCCGCCGAAGAGGCCCTCGGCGTCGCCTGGACACTCGGCACCCTGCTGCTCGTCGTCGCCCTCGGACTGGTCGCGGCGCGCGCACTGCCCGGCACGGTCTCGCGCCGTACGCGACTGCTCGCCGCGCCCGTCGCGCTCAGCCTGCTCATGCTGTCCCTGCCCGTCCGCAACAGCTTCCATCTCGGTCAGACAAGCATAATCCCGGTGCTTCTGGTGCTGGTCGCCTTCTTCGTCCTGCGCGGCGAGCGCGGCGAACCGGGCCCCGGCATCCTCATCGGTCTTGGCGCCGCGCTCCAGCCCGCCGTCCTGCTCTTCGCGCCGCTGCTCTGGCTCACCGGCCGCAGACGCCAGGCACTCACCACCGTCGGCACGTTCGCGCTCTGTACGGCCCTGGCCTGGGTGGCGCTGCCGAGCGACACCTGGACGTACCTCACGCGCCATCTCGCGGGCACGGGCCTCGGGGAGAGCGCCGACAGCATCGCCAACCAGTCCCTGCACGGCGCGCTGCTGCGGTTCGGCCTCGAAGGGCCGCTGGAGATCGCGCTGTTCCTCGTACTGGCCGCGGCCGTCTGCTTCTTCGGGCTGCGCCGCGCGGCGCGGTACGCCCTGGACGGGCAGCTGCTGCTGGCCGTCGCGATCACCGGCTGTGTGGTCATCGCCGTCTCGCCCACCGCCTGGCAGCACCAGCTGCTCTGGCTGCTGCTCGCCGTCGTCGGCCGGGTCGGCAGACGCGCCTCCGACCGGCCCGTCTGGCCTGCGGTCGTCGTGATAGTCATGACGCTGCCGGGCAAGATGATGCTGCCCAACATGACGGCCCTGCACCCCGTACGGGACAACGTGCTGCTGATCGCGGCGCTGGCGGCGGCCTGCTTCCTGCCCTTCCTGACCCGTACGTCGCCGTACTTCGACCGGCCGATCCAGACCGTGTACGCGCGACCCGTCGCGGCGCGGTGGGGACGTGTCCCGCTCGCGCCGTTCTGGCGCCGGCTCGTCAGCCGGCCCAACCTGCTGCTCGAACTGCTCGCCATCCGCGTCGGCTACTCCGTCTACCAGCAGATCCGCGCCGCCGCCGACGGCGGACGCGAGGCCGCCGTGTCGCACGCGGAGCAGATCCTCTCCATCGAGAAGGCGCTCGGGATCGACATCGAGCACTGGGCCAACCACGCGGTGGTGAAGGTGAGTTGGGCGGAGGATTTCCTCAACTTCTACTACACCTCCTTCCACTTCCTCGTACCGCTCTCCATCCTCGCCGTCCTGTACGTGCGCCGGCCCGCCGACTACCGCTGGGTGCGCGCCTCGCTGGCCTTCGCCACGCTCCTCGCGCTGGTGGGCTTCTGGTTCTACCCGCTGGCACCGCCACGGCTCATGCAGGGCCTCGACTACATCGACACCGTGCACGGCCCGCAGGACTTCGCGAACCCGGACTACGGCGCGCTGACGAGCGTCACCAACCAGTACGCCGCCATGCCGTCGCTGCACTTCGGCTGGTCGCTGTGGTGCGGGGTCGTGATCGTGATGCTGGCGCCCAGGCTGTGGATGAAGCTCCTGGGGCTGGTGCACCCGCTGATCACGGTCTCGGCGATCGTCGCCACGGCCAACCACTGGGTGCTGGACGCCGCGGGCGGGGCGATGGTCGTGCTCGTCGGCTTCGGGCTGACGTACGTCCTGTCGGGGCCGCGCCGGCTCCGGAGGGCGGAGTCGATGCTGGAGCTGAGGCCCGGGGTCGAGCTGGGGGGCAGGCCGACGGAGGAGAAGCAGAAGGATCCGGAGAGGGAGAAGGAGAAGGATTCGGGCGGGGACGGGAAAGGCTCCGGCGGGAAGGGCCCCGGCGGGAAGGGCTCCGGTGCCATGACCGCGCCAGGGGTACGGGGCGGGGACAGCAAGTCGCCCGCGCGGTAAACCACTTGATCCGGAGTCCTATCGTTTTCGTATGACGACGACGCTCCGGCTGGAGAAGATCACCCCCGACAACTTCGACGCCGCCGTCGGCGTGCGGGTCCGCCCCGACCAGGAGCGCCTGGTCGCCCCGGTCGTGAAGTCCCTCGCCGAGGCGTACGTCCACAGGGACCAGGCCTGGCCCCGTCTCATCCTGGACGGGGACCGGGCCGTCGGCTTCCTCATGGCCTTCCTCGACGTCGACTTCGCGGGCGACGGCACGGGCAAGGACATCCGCTCGGGACTGTGGCGCCTCAACATCGCGGCCGGTGAACAGGGGCGTGGTTACGGCCGCTTCGCGGTCGAGGCGGTCGCGGCCGAGATCCGTCGCCGGGGCGGCACCCGCCTCACCGCCACCTGGCATCCGGGCGGCGACGGGCCCGAGGGCTTCTACCTGGGACTCGGGTTCCGGCTGACGGGGGAGACCAGCGGCGACGAGACGGTGGGGGAGCTCGATCTGGCGCCGGTGGAACCGGGCGTGAACTCCTGACGTCTCGTCGGTGGACGTGGGCACCGTCAGTCTGGGGGACACGACGATGAGCAGTGGCGGGAACGGGGGCCGGCCGCCGGCGCCCCCGATGACCTTCCTCGGTCTCTTCAATCCGTTCGGTGTCGGCCGCCGCGTGTTCAAGCCGTCCCGGCCGGACCGGGTCCAGGACCCGGTGGTCAGCAGGATCCAGATCATCCGGACGGTCGTCGGGCTGGCGGTCGTCGCCTGGATCCTGCTCTCCTACGACGTGGTGGCGGACGCCGACGGGGTCATCGACGACCGTATGAGCCAGGCGGGGACGACGTTCATCCTGCTGATGGTGACCTTCCCGCTGGTCGTCGTCGGATTCGTCGCCGCCGCGCGCCCGCCCAACCGGGGAATGCTGCTGCGCCGTGTCGGCAGACCCGCGGCGGCGCTCGCCGTGCTCGTCGCCAGTGTCACCGTGCCCAGGCTGCTCACGTACTCCGGCTACGACCCCCGGGACCATGTGCGGCCGGACCCGACCGGAATCCTGACGGTCCTCGGGGGCTTCTGGTTCCTGTACTGGTTCTGCCCGTTCGTCCTGTACGGCATCGTCCAGTCGCTCGTGCACGTCTTCCGGACGGCGGACATCCACGAGACGGTCCCGCCCGTGCTGACGATCCTGCTGGTGTGGGAGCTGGCTCTGGTCGACGCCGCCAGGGGCGCGTACGACAGCGCGCCGTTCGGGGCGCGGACGGCGCTCACCCTCGGTCCGCCGCTGGCCGTGACCGTTGTCGCGATGTGGGAGCTACGGCGGCTGCGTACCCGGCACGGTGTCACCCTGCGGGCGGCTCTGCGCCGCTGACGGGGCGCCTGCGGGCCCCTCGGAGGCGACCTCCCTGTCGAAGCCGGCCTCCGTGTCGAAGCCGGCCTCCGTGTCGAAGCTGACCTCCGCGTCGAAGCTGACCTCCGCGTCGAACGCCGCCCGTCGTGTCGCCCGGCGCAGCGCCTTGAGGACCGTGGCGCCGATCGTCAGTGTCAGTACGACGGTGAGTACCGCGCGTCCCAGGTCCCAGCCGAAGGACGTCGCGGCGCAGTACGCGAGGAAGCGCACCAGATTCTCGTGGACCGGGTCGCCCGGCCGGAACGAGATACCCGAGGAGAGCCCGCCGATATAGGTCCAGCCCTGGAGATTCATGATCGTGCCGTACGCGAAGGCGGCGACCGCCCCGTACGCCGCGAGCATCAGCGACTCCCCGCGCCCCCGCAGCCGGTCCGGGCCCGGCAGCAGCCCCGCGCCCATCGTGAACCAGCCCATCGACAGCATCTGGAACGGCATCCAGGGCCCGACCCCGCCGGTCAGCAGCGCGGACGCGAACATCGTGACCGAGCCGAGGACGAAGCCGAAGCCGGGCCCCAGCACCCGGCCGCTGAGCACCATCAGGAAGAACATCGGTTCCAGGCCGGCCGTCCCCGCGCCCAGCGGGCGCAGCGCGGCGCCGACGGCGGCGAGCACGCCGAGCATCGCCACCGCCTTGGCGTCCAGGCCGGAGTCGGCGATCGTCGCGACGACGACGGCCACCAGGAGCGGGAGCAGCAGGGCGAAGAGCCAGGGCGCGTCCTGGGAGTGGGCGAGCCCGGAGGCGGAGTCGGCGAGCAGCGGCCAGCCGAAGGCGACCACTCCGATCGCGCTGACGAGGGTGAGGGCGGCGACGGAGCGGGGGCCGAGGCGTACGGCACGGGCCTGGGGGTCCGGAGGCGCCCCGCTCATGCCGGTTCCCCCGCTCCGGCGTCGAGCGCGTCGCGTATCTGATGGACCGTCAGCCACGCCTGCGGCGCCATGATCTTCGCGACCTGCGGTGCGAACGCCGGGGACGAGACGACCACGTGGGGCGTCGGCCCGTCGGCGACGATCTCGCCGTCGGCGAGGATCACCACCCGGCGGGCGAGTTCGGCGGCCAACTCCACGTCGTGGGTGGCGAGTACGATCGCGTGGCCCTCGGCGGCGAGCGCGCGCAGGATGTCCACGAGTCGGGCCTTCGCGGCGTAGTCCAGACCGCGCGTCGGCTCGTCCAGGAGCAGCAGGGGCGGCCGGCCGGTCAGCACGATCGCCAGCGCCAGGGCCAGCCGCTGCCCCTCCGACAGGTCACGCGGGTGCGTCGCGCCGGCCACGTCCGGCAGCAGCTCGTCGACCAGCGCGCGGCAACTGCCGGGCGTGGCGCCCGCGTCGGTGTCGGCCGCCGCGCACTCGGCGGACACCGTGTCCGCGTAGAGCAGGTCGCGCGGCTCCTGCGGGACGAGCCCGACCTGACGGATCAGCTCGCGCGGATGCGTACGGTGCGGGGTGCGCCCGCCGACGGTGACGGAGCCGGACGTGGGCTCGACCAGGCCGACGAGGGTGGCGAGCAGGGTGGATTTGCCCGCGCCGTTACGGCCCATGAGCGCGACGGTCTCGCCGGGGGTGAGGGTGAGGCCGACGCCGCGCAGCGCCTCGATCCGGCCGCGGCGCACGGCGAGGCGGGAGACGGAGGCGACCTCGGTGACGTCGGTGACCTCGGTGGCTTTCGTGGCGTGCGGCCGGCGGTGGAGAAGGCGGCCGAGGGCGGTACGGGGTGTGCCCGGCCGGGCGGTCGGCGGTACGGCTGGTGGGGCGGGGGCGGGCGCCAACGGGGGCACCGTTGTGGCGAGTTGGGCGCGCAGGTCGCCCGCGCGGCGGCGGGCGTCCCGTACGGAGAGCGGCAGCGGGTCCCAGCCGGCGAGCCTGCCGAGCGCCACCACCGGCGGGAAGACGGGGGAGAGGGCCATGATCCGTTCGGGCTCGCCGACGACCGGTGCCTCGCCCGGCCCGGGGAGGAGGACGACCTGGTCCGCGTAGTGCACGACCCGCTCCAGCCGGTGCTCCGCCATCAGCACGGTCGTCCCCAGGTCGTGGACGAGCCGTTGCAGCACGGCGAGGACCTCCTCGGCAGCCGCCGGGTCGAGCGCGGACGTCGGCTCGTCCAGGACCAGCACCTTGGGGTGCGGCGTGAGGACGGAGCCGATCGCGACGCGCTGCCGCTGCCCGCCGGAGAGGGTGGCGATGGGGCGGTCCCGCAGGTCGGCCAGGCCCAGGAGGTCGAGGGTCTCCTCGACACGGCGCCGCATCACGTCGGTGGGCAGGCCCAGCGACTCCATGCCGTAGGCCAGTTCGTCCTCCACCGTGTCGGTGACGAAGTGGGCGAGCGGGTCCTGGCCCACCGTGCCGACGAGATCGGCGAGTTCACGTGGCTTGTGGGTGCGGGTGTCGCGGCCGTCGACGGTGACCCGGCCGCGGAGTCTGCCGCCGGTGAAGTGCGGGACGAGCCCCGACACCGCGCCCAGCAGCGTGGACTTGCCGACGCCCGAGGGGCCGACGAGCAGCACCAACTCGCCCTCGGGGACGGTGAGATCGACCCCCTGGAGGGCGGGGGCCGGGGCGTCGGCGTAGGTCACCGACACCTGCTCGAACCGGATCACCGGGTTCTCTCCTTGTCCGTGAGGGCGGCGGGCCGGGGCGCTACGAAGGCCGGCAGCAGGCCGAGCAGGATGCCGGCGGCGGGCCAGAGCGGGAGGCCCGGTGCCACGAGCGGTACGACACCGGGGTGCAGGCCCTCGGGGTCGTACGCGCCCGCCCGGATCATCAGCAGGGCGACGGCCGCGCCTGACCCGGCGACGAGCCAGGCGCGGACGCCCCAGACGTCGGGGCGGTAGCGCGTACGGACCGAACGGCGCCCGCCGAGCCAGAGACCGCCGAACGCCGCGGCGACCCCGATGCCGAGGAGCGGCACGCCGTACGTGGCGCCCTCGGCGGCGAGGAGCCCGTACGTGCCGGCGCAGACGCCGAGCAGGCCGCCGAGGGTGAGGACGGTGGTCGTGTGCCGGACGGCGGGGGGTACGGCGGCCGTCCGGCCGTACCCACGCGCGTCCATCGACGCGGCGAGCGCGACGGACCGCTCCAACGCGCCCTCCAGGACGGGCAGTCCGATCTGGAGGACGGCCTTCACGCCACCGGTCGACCGGCCGCGCAGTCTGCGGGCGGTACGCAGGCGCAGGACGTCGGCGACCATGTTCGGCGCGAAGGTCATGGCGACGACGACGGCGACCCCCGCCTCGTACAGGGCGCCCGGGAGGGACTTGAGCAGCCTGGCCGGGTTCGCGAGGGCGTTCGCGGCGCCGACGCAGATCAGGAGCGTGGCGAGCTTGGCGCCGTCGTACAGCGCGAACACCAACTGCTCGCCCGTCACCGGGCCCCCGACGCGGATGCCCTTCGCCCAGCCGGGCAGGGGCAGTTCGGGCAGGGTGACGATCAGGTGCGAGCCGGGGACCGGCGAGCCGAGGAAGGCCGCGAGGACGAGCCGGACGAGGATGACGAAGAGCCCGAGCTTGACGAAGGCGCCGTACGAGCGGGCCCAGGGCGCGTCGGTCCGCCGCGCGGCGACGACGTAACCGGCGACCCCGACGAGCAGCCCGAGCAACAACGGATTCCCGGTCCGCGACGCCCCCACCCCCAACCCCCCGGCCCACACCCACCAGGCCCCGGCATGCAGCGAGCTCCCACGCCCACCCACCGGCACCCGAAGCCACCCCAACCCCGCCCCCACGCGCGCACGCCGCCGAGAGCCCACGCCGCCCGCGCACCGGCCCGCGTTTCCGCGGGTGCCGGCCGACACCGCGCTTGTGGCTGTGTCCGTGCCCCGTTCCGCGCCGCCCGGCCCCACGCTCGCGCGTCGACCAGTGCCTGCGCTGCCGGCGTCTTCTCGGGCCTCGTCGGACTCGGCAGACATAGTGCTGCCCTCGCGGTGGTCCGCGTTTCCGCGGGTGCCGGCCGGCGCCGCGCTTGTCGCTGTGTCCGTGGCCCGTTCCGGGCCGTCGGGCGGCAGGCTGACGCCGCCCGCGCCGCCCGCGCCGCCCGCGCCGCCCGCGCTGCGGTCAGTGCCTCCGCTTGTGCCGTCCGTGGCGCCCGTGCGGCGGTGCGCGTCCGTGGCACGATCGCTCGGTGCGGCGTTCGTGGGGTCGCTCCTGCCCCGTTCCGGGCCGGCAGCCGTCCCGCCCGCGTGGCGGTGAGTGCCCCCACCCGCTCCGACCGCCCCGCCCGCGTGGCGGTCAGTGCCCCCGCCCATGCCCGCAGCCGCGCCGCCCGCGCCGCCCGCGCGGTGGTGTGCGTCCATCGCGCGATCGCTCGGTACGCCGCTAGTGCGGTCGCTCCTGCCTCGTTCCGGGCCGGCGCCCGTCCCGCCCGTGCGGCGCTCGGCGCCCCCGTCCGCCCCGGACCGGGCGTCAGGCGCGGCGACGGTGGGCCTGCCAGGTGGCGGCTGTTGCCAGGGTGAGGACCGCCGCCGCTCCCGCGAGAATGCCGAGCGTCGGGGGGTCGTCCTCCTCGTGGGGAGTCGAGGTCGACGTCGAAGCCGTCGGCGACGGAGACGGCGGGGCGTCGGGGGAGATCTGTTCGCCGCAGCCCGACTCGGGGTAGCCGCTGATCCCGCACAAGAGCGCCTCGCTGCTGTAGCGCAGCGGCTTCGCCACCGCCGCGAGCGCGTCCGCGCTCGTCGCGTCGGTGGCCACCCGCGCGCACTTCGCCAGCGGCGCCGGCGGCGTCTCGCCGTCCGGGGCGTCCGCGTCCGTGCCGGGGTCGACGACCACCGCGACGCGCTTGCTGCCCGGCTTCGCGGGTGTGGACCCGCAGACCGCCGCGAAGTCCGGGGCCTCGCGGGGCTTCGCCGCGTCCTGGCTGTCCGCGCTGACCGCGAAGCGGTAGCCGTCGACCGTGCCGTCGGCGGGACGCGCGGTGGCCGGGCCCTGCGTCGCGTACGTCCAGCTCCCGCCGTCGTTCTCCCAGAACGACCAGTAGCGGTAGCCCGCCGCGTGCGCCGTCCCCGGCACCGCCAGCGCGCCGGTGAACGCCACCAGGACGGCCACGAGCGTCCCGGCTATCCCGGCACCGGCACCCGCACCCCTCACGGCCGGTGCCGCTTCGCCCGTACGACGAACACCGTCCAGATCGCCAGCGCGGCGACCAGGCCGACGGCGATCGTCCACAGGTTCCCCGCCATGCTGCTCTTCTCTTCCTTCTGCTCCGCCAGCACCTTCTGCTGCTCCGCCGTCGTCAGCGGCTTCGGCCCGATCCACTTGGGCGCTGGCCCCGTCGCGTTGAGGGCCTTGACCAGGTCGGTGCCCCCGAACTCACGCGGGTCGGTGCTCGTCGTGTGCGCCGCGAAGATCAACTGGGCATACGCGGCGGGGCCGTTCTGCTTCGCCCACGCCGCCGAGTTCTTCTCCAGCCACTTCATCGCGCCCGCCGCCTGCCTGCCGTACCCGGCGGTCGTCAGCGCGACGACGGCGTCCGCCGTGTTGCCGTGGTCCGGCAGCGGCGCCGAGTCCTCGGCTCCGGGCATCGGCGGCTGGTCCAGATGGCCCGTCGGGGCGAGCGCCTTCACCAGATACGCCGCTCCGTTGCGCGCCGCGCGCTCCGGGGTGAGCGGGTGCAGATCCTGGCAGACCGGCGCCACCCCGGGCTCGACCCCCGTCGTGACCATCCGCTTCCCGATCCCGCCGAGCAGACCGGCCGCGGTGGCATCGGCGTTGGGGAGAAGTCCCCCGGACTCGTCCGGCTGGTACGCGAACGCTCCCGCACCCTCCCGCGCGTCGCACGGGATCGCGAAGCCCATCAGCGCCTGGTACGGGGACCTGCCCTCCGTGGACAGCCTCTCGCCCACCGGGGCACCGGCCGAGGCGAGCGCTCCTATCACCAGCCCCGTGGAGTTGGCGTCGCTGGGCGCGCCCGCGCTGTAGCCCCAGCCGCCGTCTTTGTTCTGCGCGGAGGCGAGCCAGCTGACGCCGTTGTTCATCGCGTCCGGGTGGGTGGTGAGCGCGGCCAGTATCTGCACGGCCGCCGCCGTCGAGTTGGTGTCGACGACCGTCGTCGCGTCGCACGGCTTCGTGGGGTCGGGGCGGTACGCGGGGAAGGCCCCGCTGTCGCACTGCTGGCCCAGCAGCCAGTTGACGGCGGAGTCGGCGGGCATGACGTTCACGGCGCGCTGCGCCAGCATCGCGAGCGACTGGCGCCAGACGCCGTCGTAGGTCGGGTCCGACGTGCCGTACATCCCGGGGGGCAGCTTGACCGGCGGCGCGGCGGGCGCCCGCCCGCCACCGGACGCGGCGGAGCCGGCCGGGGCGCCGAAGGCCGTGGCGGGGACGGCGGTCACGCACAGGACGGCGGCCGCGGCGAACGCTGCCGCGCTGCGCGCCGCTCGGCGGCGAACGGTGTTCATGACGGGTGGAGCCTCTCCTGCGGAGCGCGGGAACGCGGGAACCGGGCAAGGCACGCTGAGGCACCAGGCTCCGGCTCCGTATGCCTCGACGGTGCCGGCCACCGGGGGTTTCCGGTGGCGCGAGCCGGTCACGACCGCGTCCGGGGTGTTCCGGCTCGCCGCCGGGGACGGCGGCTCACGGTTGCGGGTCAGTGCCGGATTCGCACCGGCTTCCCCCCGTACGGGCATGATGACGACCCGCTCACTCTACCGGCCCCCTTTCGCGGCGCCCGGAGCCCGGCACGGCCCCTTCCGCCACGGCCCGACCACCGGCCCCGTCCCCGCGCCACCCCGGGGCCCGGCCGGAAGCGCCCGACGACGAGTCCGGTAAGACGTGCTGACGCACCGTCACCCACCGCCACTCCCCACCGGGTCCGCCCCCGCCGCCCACCACCTGTCGTGGTACGAATCACCCCTGGCCGCCCCTCTTCGCGAGCCGACCTGCCGGTAGATTCGAGCCTCGTTGCGCGCTTCCGCGCACCTGACGGGAACTTGTTCCGGATTGACGCGAGCGGTTACGCTCCGGCAAAAGTGAAGTGAGAAGTGAGGGCCGAGAGTGACCGCTGAGGCCGTAGAGGCGGGTACCCCCGCGGGGCCCGCAGGCACCTCCGGCGCGGCGGACGGGGACCGGCCGCTGCGCATAGCGCTCCTCAGCTACAAGGGCAATCCGTTCTGCGGCGGCCAGGGCGTCTACGTACGGCACCTCTCGCGCGAGCTGGCCCGCCTCGGGCACAGCGTCGAAGTCATCGGCGCCCAGCCCTACCCCGTACTCGACGAGGGCGTCCCGCTCACCGAACTCGCCAGTCTCGACCTCTACCGGCAGCCCGACCCCTTCCGGACACCCGGACGGGGCGAGTACCGCGACTGGATCGACGCGCTCGAAGTCGCCACCATGTGGACCGGCGGCTTTCCCGAGCCGCTGACCTTCTCGCTGCGGGCCCGCCGCCATCTGGCCGCCCGCCGGGGCGAGTTCGACGTCGTGCACGACAACCAGACCCTCGGCTACGGGCTCCTCGGCGACCTCGGCGCCCCCCTGGTCACCACCATCCACCACCCCATCACCGTCGACCGGCGGCTGGAGATCGACGCCGCCGACGGGCGGCGCGCCCGCGCCTCCGTACGCCGCTGGTACGCCTTCACCCGTATGCAGAAACGCGTCGCGCGCCGCCTGCCGTCGGTCGTCACCGTCTCCGGGAGCTCGAAGCAGGAGATCACCGACCAGCTCGGGGTACCGCGCGAGCGCATACGCGTCGTCCACATCGGCGCCGACACCCGGCTGTTCTCCCCCGACCCGGCCGTCCCCGAGGTTCCGGGCCGGATCGTCACCACCTCCAGCGCCGACGTACCCCTCAAGGGCCTCGTCCATCTCGTCGACGCGCTCGCCGCACTCCGTACCTCCAACCCGCTGGCGCATCTCGTCGTCGTCGGCAGGCGTCCCGAGGACGGACCCGTCCACCGGGCCATCGAGACGCACGGGCTGGGCGACGCCGTCCGGTTCGTCAAGGGCATCTCCGACGCCGAACTGGTCGACCTGGTGCGCGGCGCCCAGATCGCCTGTGTGCCGTCCCTGTACGAGGGGTTCTCGCTGCCCGCCGCCGAGGCCATGGCCACCGGCACCCCGCTGGTCGCCACCACCGGTGGCGCGATCCCCGAGGTCACGGGCGCCGACGGGGAGACCTGTCTGGCCGTGCCGCCCGGTGACGCCGACGCTCTCGCGGGCGCCCTCGACAGGCTGCTGAACGACCGGGAGTTGCGCGCACGGCTCGGCGCCGCGGGGCGCCGGCGGGTACTGCGCCGGTTCACCTGGGCGCGGGCCGCCGAGGGCACCGTCGAGCTGTACCGCGCGGCCGTCGCCGCCCGCGCGGGGGCCGCACGCTGACCCCGTACGCCACTCCACCCCCCATCCCCGACCGCGAAAGCAGGAATCCGTGCTGACCGTGGACTTCTCCCGTTTCCCGCTCGCCGCCGGCGACCGGGTGCTCGATCTGGGGTGCGGCGCGGGCCGGCACGCCTTCGAGTGCTACCGGCGCGGTGCCCAGGTCGTGGCCCTCGACCGGAACGGTGAGGAGATCCGTGAGGTCGCCACCTGGTTCGCCGCGATGAAGGAGGCCGGTGAGGCGCCGCCCGGCGCCACCGCCACCGCCATGGAGGGGGACGCGCTGAACCTCCCCTTCCCCGACGAGTCGTTCGACGTCGTGATCATCTCCGAGGTCATGGAGCACATCCCCGACGACAAGGGCGTACTCGCCGAGATGGTCCGCGTCCTGCGGCCCGGCGGCCGGATCGCCGTGACCGTGCCCCGGTACGGCCCCGAGAAGGTCTGCTGGGCGCTCTCCGACGCCTACCACGAGGTTGAGGGCGGTCATATCCGCATCTACAGGGCCGACGAACTCCTCGGCCGGATGCGGGAGGCCGGGCTCCGCCCGTACGGCACCCATCACGCGCACGCCCTGCACGCGCCCTACTGGTGGCTCAAGTGCGCCTTCGGCGTGGACAACGACCAGGTGCTGCCCGTGCGCGCGTACCACAAGCTGCTCGTCTGGGACATCATGAAGAAGCCGTTCGCGACCCGTTTCGCCGAGCAACTGCTCAACCCAGTCGTCGGCAAGAGCTTCGTCGCCTACGCCACCAAGCCGCACCTGCCGAAGGCGGAGGGCAAGTGACCTTGCCCGGTCGCGGCCCCGACCGCACCGAACACCTCGTCCTGCCCGGTGTGCTGACGGCGGATCAGGCCGCCGAGACCGTCGCCGGCATCCTCGCCGTCCAGCGCCCCGACGGCGCCATCCCCTGGTTCCGGGGCCACCATCTCGACCCCTGGGACCACACCGAGGCCGCCATGGCGCTCGACGCGTCCGGCGAACACGAGGCGGCGGCGCGCGCGTACGAGTGGCTGGCCCGGCATCAGAACGAGGACGGGTCCTGGTACGCCGCGTACCACGACGGCGACGCCGCCCGGCCGACCGATCCGAGCCGCGAGACCAACTTCTGCGCCTATCCCGCCGTCGGGATCTGGCACCACTATCTGGCCACCGGCGACGAGTCGTTCCTCGACCGGATGTGGCCCGTCGTGTACGCCGCCGTCGAGTTCGTCCTCGAACTCCAGCTGCCCGGCGGGCAGATCGGCTGGAAGCGGGAGGCCGACGGCACCGTCGTCCACGACGCGCTGCTCACCGGCAGTTCGTCCGTGCATCAGGCGCTGCGGTGCGCGCTCGCCATCGCCGAGGAACGGGAGGAGGCCCAGCCCGACTGGGAGTTGGCCACCGGCGCACTCGCGCACGCGATCACCGAGCACCCGGAACGGTTCCTCGACAAGAGCCGCTACTCGATGGACTGGTACTACCCGGTCCTCGGCGGCGCGATGACCGGGACGCAGGCGAAGTCCCGGATCGAGGAGGGCTGGGACCAGTTCGTCGTTCCCGGGCTCGGGGTGCGGTGCGTGCTGCCCAACCCGTGGGTCACCGGCGGCGAGAGCTGTGAACTCGCCCTGGCGCTCTGGGTGGTGGGCGAGTCCGACCGCGCCCTTGAGGTACTCCAGTCCATCGGGCATCTGCGTGCGGACGGCGGGATGTACTGGACCGGGTACGTCTTCGAGGGCGAGAAGGCCGTCTGGCCCGAGGAGCTGACGAGCTGGACGGCGGCTTCCCTGCTGCTGGCCGTGGCCGCGCTCGGGGGCGACGAGGCGACCACGGCGGTCTTCAGCGGGGAGAGGCTGCCGTCCGGGCTCGAACCGGACTGCTGCGAGCGGGTCGGCTGAGGGCGGCCCGGCCGAGGGCGGGGTCGCCCCGCCGCGCACGCCTGCCGCCGGGCGCGCCCGGCGGCGGACGAACGCGCGAGGGCCGAACGCCCCTGGCGCGAGCCGCCGCTGACACGCCGTCAGCTTCCGGCACCGTGTCGGACTCCGCGCCGTGTCAGATACGGCGCAGCCGGCCGGCCAGCCCGTGGCCGATGAGCAGGTACACCACGGCCGCGAGGCCGTAGCCGCACACCACCCGTGCCCATGCCTTGTCGAAGGTGAACAGGTCGTAGGACCAGCCGGCGAGCCAGCGTGCCGTGTCCTGGACGAAGTTCACCAGGTCGTTGGCGCGGTTGGCGTCCAGCAGGTACATCAGAATCCACAGGCCCAAGATGAAGGCCATGACATCCGCGATCACTATGAGGACCGTGGCTGCTGCGCTGCTTCCACTGCGTTGACGTGAGGCCATGACGTCCGTGTTGCCGCTGAACCACGGGTAAAACCCCCGTCATTCCGAGCGGCCTTCTCCGGTGTACGCCGACGGCCCCCCGCCCGGGAGGGCGAGGGGCCGAGAGGAGTGCGGTGCGGCGGGTGTACGCGTGGCTCAGCCGCGCTGGATGCCGGTCGTGTCCTGGAGCAGACCGCGACGGCCGTCCTGCGTCTGGGCGATCAGACCGGGGCCGCGCTGCTCGACGGCCAAGTACCAGGTGCCGGGAGCGAGTTCGGCGATCGGGGACGGCGAGCCGTCCTCCCCGTACAGGGGACGGGCCACCGGCACGGCGAACCAGAACGGCTCGAAGTTGCCGCCGCCCGAGCTGTCCTGCTTCGGGCCCGGGGCACCCGGCTGGCCGGCCCCCGAGGGCTGACCCGGACCGGGCTGACCCGGCTGGCCGCCGCCGAACGCGGGCTGCGGCTGACCGGGCTGGCCGCCGTAGGGCCCCTGCTGGGCGCCCGGGTAGCCGTAACCCTGGCCGGGCTGGCCCGGCTGGCCGTACGGCGAGGCGACCTGCGGCGGCCTCGGTGCCCCGACGAGGGGCGCCTTGAGGGCGGGAACGAGCGGAGTGGCCAGGGCGCCCGCGGCGAGCACGATCGTGGAGAGCAGGCCGAGGATCAGGCCGGCGCCCGCGTTGTCCGCGTCGATGATGGTCCAGAATGCGGTCCACAGCGCGAAGACCGTCAGCGCGACCCCGAACTGGCCGAGGTCGAGACCGGCCACCTTGCGGCCCGGCATGCCACGGCTGACGACGATCAGGCCGGCGCCGATGATGCCGGTGACGAACATGCTCATCACCAGGCCGAGCACGTCCCAGGCGTTCGGGCTGTCGATGCCCGAACAGTCCACACCTGAGGGGCAGTCGATACTGGACAGGCCGAGGAACGAGGCGATGAACAGCACCACCGCTGCTCCGATCACCACGCCATCGCCTCGTGTGAGGGAGCGGATGTTCACGTGAAAAGTCCTTCGTAGATCGTCTCGTCGGGGCGGTCGCCACCGGCGCGAGGGCGACGGTGCGGAGTGCGAAGCTCGGGGGCGGCTCCCTATCGTACGGATGAATCTATCGTCTGCCCGAGCGGGTCGTCTTCTCGGTTCCGGGCCATCTCAAGAGGGGACCACAACAAGCCCTCCCACGGTTGCGGGAGAGCGCGCCGAAGAATCGACAGCGGTCTTTTCGTTGTGAATTCGTTGCCGTTTCCGGCTGTTCGAGCTGCGTTCCCCGGACGGCGGCGCCTACTGCTACTGGCGTACGGCTATCGCTTGAGGAAACTGCTGATGCCGTCGGCCATTCCCTGTGCGGCCTTCTGGCGCCAGTCGGCGCTCGTCAGCAGGGCGATGTCCTTGGAGTCGCGCATGTTGCCGCACTCGACGAACACCTTCGGCACGGTGGACAGATTCAGTCCGCCGAGGTCGTCGCGGACATCGAGTCCCGTGTCGTCACCGAGGTAATTGGACGGAGCGCTTCCGGTCACGCGTACGAAATGGCCCGCGACCCGTTCGCCGAGATCGCGCGACGGGCCCACGATCTCGGATGTGTCGGCGCCACCCGACTTCACCAGCGCGGGAAGGATGACATGGAAGCCCCGGTTGCCGACGGCGGAGCCGTCCGCGTGGATGGAGATGACGGCGTCCGCCTTGGCCTTGTTCCCGATTTCCGCACGCTCGTCCACACACGGTCCCCACGGACGGTCGTTCTCGTGGGTGAGTTTCACCGTCGCTCCTTCTTTACGGAGGAGAGTGCGCAGGCGTTGTGAAACATCGGCGGTGAATTCGGCCTCTGTGTAACCGGAGTTGCCCGCGGTGCCCGTGGTGTCGCATTCCTTGCGGTTGGTTCCGATGTCCACGAGCTTGTTGATCTCGGTGGTGTGCTTGAAGTTGCCCGGGTTGTGCCCGGGGTCGATGACGACGACGCGCCCCGCGAGCGGGCCCTCGCCCGGAGCGGGCCGGGCGTCCCCCGGAACACCGTCGTCACCCCGCGCCGGCTCGGACGGCGACTCCGACGGCGAGGGCGACGTCGACGGCCTCGGCTCGGGGCCGGGTGAGCCGGCCCGCCCGCCCGAGCCGCCGGTGGTGGACGGACTGCTCGCGCTCCGCACCTGGCCCCCGTCGTCGTCGGACCCGCCCGTGGCCTGCCAGACCAGCCATCCGGCGAAGGCGCCGGGCACCAGGGCCGCGATCGCGATGGTCAGCGTGGTCCGCGAGGTACGGCGGCGGGGGGCGGGGGAGTGGCTCTCGTCGTACGACACGCGGCGATGCTAGTCCGTATGGGACGGGGCGTCAGGTTCCGTCGCCGGTACGGCGCAGAACACGCAGCGACTCATACGTCCGGACCTCGGTGAACGCGCCGGACTCCAGCGCGCGCAGCCAGATCCGGTAGGGTGCCTGGCCGCCGTCCGCCGGGTCGGGGAACACGTCGTGGACGACCAGCAGCCCGCCGTCGGCGAGATGCGGTGCCCAGCCCTCGTAGTCGCCGTTCGCGTGCTCGTCGGTGTGGCCGCCGTCGATGAACACCAGCCCCAGCGGCCCGCGCCAGACGGCCGCCACCCGCGGGGAGCGGCCCACGATCGCCACCACATGGTCTTCGAGACCGGCCGCGTGGAGCGTGCGGCGGAACGTCGGCAGGGTGTCCATCCGCCCGACCTCGGGATCGACGACCGAGGGGTCGTGGTACTCCCAGCCGGGCTGCTGCTCCTCGCTGCCCCGGTGGTGGTCGACGGTGAGGGCCGTGACACCGGCGGCACGGGCGGCGTCGGCGAGCAGCACGGTGGAGCGGCCGCAGTACGTACCGACCTCCAGCAGCGGCAGCCCGAGGGCGGCGGCCTCGGTGGCGGCGGCGTACAGCGCGAGGCCTTCACCGGTCGGCATGAACCCCTTCGCGCCCTCGAAGGCCGCGAGGACCTCGGGGGCGGGGGTGGGGGCGGTCCCGGCGGTCATGCGTCCTCCTGCGTGGGCGGGGCGGGGTGGTGGCGCGTGTGCGGGCCGTGGGCGTACGGGCACGGTCGCCCATGCTGCCGTACGCCCTCCGGCCCGCCGGCACCCCCTACGACGGGACCGCCGCCCGGGGCGCCAGGACCAGGTCAACGTCCACCGGGAGCGCCTCGCCGTGCCAGGTCGCCGGGTGCGCGTGCGACTCGTGACCGGACGCGGAGCCCGCGAGCACGTACCGGCCGGCGGCCGGGGCCGCGAGCGCGTACCTGCCCTCGTCGTCCGCCGTGGTCAGGCCCGCCTGACGGCCGCGCGGGTCGATCAGCGTGATGTTCGCCCGCGCGACGGGGGAGCCGTCGGCGTCGACGACCCGGCCGCGGAAGCCACCCACGACGGACGCCGGGGCGGCGAGGGCGCCGGCGGCCTTGGCGTCACCCTCGCTGCTGGCCAGCAACTCGGTCCGGGGCGCGCCCTTGCGGGACGGCAGCAGCGTCGCCAGTGCCAGACCGACGAGGACGGCGGCGGTGGCGATCATGAACGAGAGACGGAAGCCGTGCAGGCTGGGCACCGCCGTGGGGCCGGTACCGATCGCCGTACGCGCCAGCACCATGCCGATGACGGCGCTGGAGACGGACGTGCCGATCGAGCGGGCCAGCGTGTTCAGTCCGTTGGCCGCGCCGGTCTCCGATGGGTCGACGGCCCCGATGATCAGGGCGGGCAGCGAGGAGTACGCGAGTCCGATGCCCGCGCCGAGGACCATCGAGATGACCACGGTCTGCCAGGCGGCGCTCATCATGACGAGCCCGGCGCCGTAGCCGATCGCGATGACGGCCATACCGGTCATCAGCGAGACCTTCGGACCGCGCCGCGCCGAGATCCGGGCGTAGACAGGGGCCACGAGCATCATCGTCAGGCCGAGCGGGGCGACGCAGAGACCCGCGACCACCATCGACTGGCCGAGCCCGTAACCGGTCGACGTCGGCAGCTGGAGCAGTTGCGGGAGGATCAGCGACACCGCGTAGAACGCGACGCCGACCATCACCGAGACGAGGTTGGTGACCAGCACCTCACGGCGCGCGCTGGTGCGGAGGTCGACGAGCGGGGCCTTGAGCCGCAGCTCCATGCAGCCCCACAGCCCGAGGACCACGACGGCGATGCCGAAGAGCCCGAGCGTCGTGGACGAGGTCCAGCCCCAGGTGGAGCCCTTGGTGACCGGCAGCAGCAGGGCGACGAGGCCCGCGGAGAGCCCGACCGCGCCGAACCAGTCGAAGGTGCCCCGTGCCCGGACCGGGCTCTCCGGTACGACGAGGAGGGTCAGGAGCATCGACAGCACACCGAGGCCGGCGGCGCCGAAGAAGAGGGTGTGCCAGTCGGCGTGCTGGGCGACGAGCGCGGCGCCGGGCAGGGCGAGACCGCCGCCCACCCCGATCGACGAACTCATCAGGGCCATCGCCGAGCCGAGCTTCTCGCGGGGCAGCTCGTCGCGCATGATGCCGATGCCGAGGGGTATCGCGCCCATCGCGAAGCCCTGGAGGGCGCGGCCGGCGATCATCACGGTCAGATCGTCGGTGAACGCGCAGATCAGCGAGCCGATGACCATGACGGCGAGGCTCGCGAGGAGCATCCGGCGCTTGCCGTAGAGATCGCCGAGACGACCCATGATCGGGGTGGAGACGGCGCCGGCGAGGAGGGTCGCGGTGATGACCCAGGTCGCGTTGTCGGGCGAGGTGCGGAGCAGCGCCGGCAGGTCCTTGATGATCGGGACGAGCAGGGTCTGCATGACGGCGACGGTGATGCCCGCGAAGGCGAGTACGGGGACGACGCCGCCGGTTCCTCGCTTACGCGAAGCGGCCCCGGGGGCGGGGCCGTTTCCGGTGTGGTGGTCGGGCGTCGCTTGTGGCATGGGTGGGGCCTCCAGGCAGGCGAAGAGTGGAAAAGGCCATCAAAAAGGATGCTTGAGGCCACTAAGTGGATGGAAGCTGAACGCTTCCCGGTCGGCCTCGTATTCCTGGACCGCCCCGGAGTCCCACCCGGCCCGGTGACGGCAGTAGGTCTGGGGGCCCGGTCCCCGTACATCGATATCCCGATGTACGGGGAAGGGCGGGGCTGCGACCATTACCGCCATGGCTCACGTCCCGGCAGGAACCGAAACCGACCCCGACCCCGACCCCCAGCCCGACCCCCAGCCCCCGTCCGGCCCGGCGCGCGGACCCGGCGGCGACGGCCCGCGCTCGGCACGCACCTGGGCCGTCATCCTCGCCGCGTGCGCCGGGCAGTTCCTCGTCGTGCTCGACGTCTCGGTCGTGAACGTCGCGCTGCCCTCGATGCGCGCCGACCTGGGCCTCAGCACCACCGGTCTCCAGTGGGTGCTCAACGCCTACTCGATCGCGTTCGCCGGTTTCATGCTCCTCGGGGGCCGCGCCGCCGACATCTTCGGGCGCAAGCTGATGTTCCTCGCCGGGCTCGGCGTCTTCACCGCCGCCTCCCTGGCCGGCGGTCTCGCCCAGGAGGGCTGGCAACTGCTGGCCGCCCGCGCCGTGCAGGGCCTCGGCGCCGCCGTACTGGCTCCCGCGACCCTCACCATCCTGACCGCCGCCGTCCCCGCCGGACCGGCGAGGACACGGGCCATAGCCACCTGGGCGGCCGTCGGCGCGGGCGGCGGCGCGGCGGGCGGACTCGTCGGCGGCGTCCTCACCGACCTGCTGTCCTGGCGCTGGGTGCTGCTGATCAACGTGCCCGCCGGGGCACTGGTCCTCGCCGCCGCCGCGCTGTGGCTGACGGAGAGCCGGGCGAAGGAGGCACGGCGCCGGCTGGACCTGCCGGGCGCCGTCCTCGTCACCGGCGGTCTCGCCGTCCTCGCCTACGGCATCGTGCAGACCGAGCAGTCGGGCTGGGGAGCGGCGGTGACCCTCGTCCCGCTCGTCGGCGGACTGCTGCTGCTCGCGGCCTTCCTGGGGGTGGAGGCCCGCACGAAGGAGCCCCTGATGCCGCTGAGGCTCTTCCGGGTGCGGGCGGTCTCGGGGGCCAACGCGGGGATGCTGGTGACCGGTTCGGCGTCGTTCGCGATGTGGTTCTTCATGACCGTCTACGCCCAGAACGTCCTCGGCTACACGCCCCTCGAAGCGGGCCTCGCGCTCATACCCAGCTCGCTCAGCGTCGTCCTCGGCTCCAAGCTCGCACCGCTGCTGATGCGGCGGATCGGTGCCCGGCACGTCGCCGTCCTCGGCGCGCTCGTGGGCTCCGTCGGATTCGGCTGGCAGTCGATGATGACCGCCGACGGCACCTTCCTCAGAACGATCCTGGGACCCGGCATCCTGATGATGGCCGGCGCCGGACTGGCCATGACACCGCTCGCCGCCCTCGCCACCGGCAGCGCGGCGCCCGGTGAAGCCGGTCTCGTCTCCGGCCTGGTCAACACCTCGCGGACCATGGGCGGGGCCATCGGCCTCGCGGTCCTCTCGACGGTCGCGGCGGCACGGACCTCCCACGGGACGGGTCCGGTGGCGCTCACCGAGGGATACGCGCTGGCCTTCAGGACCGGCGCGGGGCTGCTGCTCGTCGCGGCCGTGCTGATGGCCTTCTGGCTGCCGCGCCACTCGGACACCTAGAGCGGCGGGGGCCGGGCCGTACGGTCAGAGCCAGCCCTGCCGGCGGGCGGCGCGTACGGCCTCCATGCGGTTACGGGTCTGGGTCTTGCCGATCGCCGACGAGAGGTAGTTCCGCACCGTCGACTCCGACAGTCCCAGCTTCTCCGCGATGTCGGCGACGGTCGCCCCGTCCACGGAGGCGTTCAGGGCGTCCCGTTCACGCGCCGTCAGCGGGCTCGGTCCCGCGCTCAGCGCGGCGGCGGCCAGCGCCGGATCGACGACCGTCTCACCCGCGAGCACCCGCCGGACCGCCTCGGCCAGCTCCTCCACGGGCCCGTCCTTGACCAGGAACCCGGCCGCCCCCGCCTCCATGGCCCGGCGCAGATAGCCGGGCCTGCCGAAGGTGGTGAGGATCAGCACCCGGCAGTCGGGGACCTCCTCGCGCAGCTGGGCGGCGGCGTCGAGGCCGCTGAGACCGGGGAGTTCGATGTCGAGCAGCGCCACGTCGGGGCGGGCGGTGAGCGCGGTGGCGACGATGGTGTCACCGGTGGACACCTGGGCGACCACTTCCATGTCCCTCTCCATGCCGAGCAGCAGCGCGAGGGCGCCGCGCATCATGCCCTGGTCCTCGGCGAGAAGGACTCTGATCATGCCGGTTGCCCCGATTCCGTCGGTGAGGGTGATGGTGGTGAGGGAGACGTGGGTGGAGGTGCGTGTGAGGCCGTGGCCGCCGCCGGCACGTCCGCCGCGGGATCCAGCGGAAGTACGGCCGTGACCCGGAAGCCGCGCCCCGACGGGCCGGTGGGCCCCGCTTCGAGCGAACCTCCCGCCACCGCCAGCCGCTCGGTGAGCCCCTTCAGACCCGTGCCCCTGCCGCGCGTACCGCCGGCCGTCCCGCTGCCCGCCGCTTCGTCCATGTCGTCGGCCGGTGCAGAGCGTACGCCGCGTCCGTCGTCCGTGATCACCAGCCTGACCTGTTCCGGCGCGCCGTTCACCGTGATCTCGCACTGGTTCGCCCCGCTGTGCCGTACGGCGTTGGTGACCGCCTCCCGTACGACCCAGCCGAGCAGCGCCTCCGTACCCGGCCCCAGCGGGGGCCCCGACTGCCGTACGACCGGCTCGATCCCGGCCGCCGTCAGCCCGGAGCGCGCCCGGTCCAGCTCCGTGGAGAGGCTGCTGTCGCGGTAGCCGGTGACGGCCTCGCGGATCTCGGTCAGCGCCTGCCGTCCGACGCTCTCGATGTCGGAGATCTGCGCCAGCGCCCCGTCCATGTCGCGCGGCGCCAGCCGCCGCGCGGCCTCCGACTTCACCACGATCACCGAGAGCGTGTGGCCGAGGAGGTCGTGCAGATCGCGTGAGAACCGCAGCCGCTCCTCCTCGACCGCCGAGCGCGCCAGCTCCTGCCGGGTGGCGCGCAGCTCCGTGATCGTCTCGGTCAGGGCCAGGATCGCCGCCGTGACCAGCATCGAGATGATCGTGCCGTACGCGATGGTGATCGCGCCCCAGCCGTCGTGGACCGCCGCCACGACCGCGACCACCAGCGTCAGCGGCACGCCCACCAGGGCGAGGTACCGGCCGCGCAGCACGGTGCCGCAGGCGAGTCCGAACAGCGGGAAGAACAGCAGCCAGCTGCCGCCGTAGGCGCCGCCGAGACCGAACGTCATCACGGCCATGCCCCCGAGCGACCACCAGGTGCCGGGACCGAGCCGCCGTACCGGGTCGAACGCCCGGAACACCACCTGTATGTAGAGGGTGTTGAAGACCAGCAGACCGGCGCCGCCGAGCCAGGGACTGGGGGTGTCGCCCTGGACGAGGTTGGAGAGGGAGCCGAGGCCCAGCAGCAGCCACGGCAGCATGGCGAGGCCGGAGGCCCTCCTCGGCCGGTGGCGCCGGCACCGTGTTTTCCTGGGTTTGTCGCTCATGTCGTCCTCGCGGATGTGCGGTAGGACATCACAGCGTACGAACCGAACGCCGCGAGCCAGCCGAGTACCACCGCGACGGTGGCCGTCGACGGGGCGTGGCCGTCGGTGGTGGCCCAGCCGAGCTCGGCGAAGCCGTGTGCGGGCGTGTACTCGGCGAGGGTCCGCAGCCACTCCGGGAACGCCTCGATCGGGAACCAGAGCCCGCCGATCACGGCCAGACCCATCAGCACGCCGGTGTTGACGACTCCGGCGCTCTGGGCGGAGAGGCGGTAGCCGTTGCCGATGCCCAGCAGGGTGAACGGGAGTGTGCCGGCCCACAGGACCAGGACCAGGACGGCCCACTGCCAGGCGTCGAGCCGTACGCCGTTGGACACGGCGCCGGCCGTCAGCACGGCCACGATCGCGGGCAGGACGGTCACCGAGCTGGTCGCCGCGCGGCCGAGTACGACCTGGCGGGGCAGCATGGGCGTGATGCGGAGCTGGCGCAGCCAGCCGAGCGAACGGTCCTCGGCGATGCCCGTGCCGACGGTGACGGCCGCGCCGAGGGCACCGTAGGCGGCCATGCCGACCATGGCGGTCGTCTTCCAGGTGTTGTCGCCGTCGTCGGCGGCGCCGAGGTTGGTGAAGAGCAGATACATCAGCACGGGCATCCCGGCGCTGAAGATCACGAAGCCGGGGTCTCGCAGGGTCCGGCGGACTTCCAGCTTGACGTACTCCAGCATCACACCGTCTCCTTCGTGGCGGTCGTCGGCTTCGACGGGCCGGTTGTCGCGTCGGTTGTCGCGCCGGTCGGGGCGTCGGTCGGGTCGTCGGGTGTCGGGTCCTCGGCCGTCGCCCCGGTGCCGGTCAGCGCCAGGAAGGCGTCCTCCAGCGTGGCGTGGGCGACCTCCAGGTTCCGGATCATGCCGAGGCCGACGAGCGCCATCACGGTCGCGTCGGAGTCGTCCGTACGGAGCCGGGCCCGGTCGCCCCGTATCTCCACCGAGACGACACCCGGCAGCGTGCCGAGTCCCTCCGTGCCACGGCCCGCCAGGTCGAAGGCGACGAGATGGCCGCCGACCGCGCGCTTGATGCGCTCGCCGCTGCCGTCGGCGACGATCCGGCCGTGGTCGATGACGACGATCCGGTCGGCGTTCTCGTCCGCCTCCTCCATGTAGTGCGTGGAGAACAGGACGGTGTTGCCCCGGCGGGCATAGGCGCGCATCGAGGTCCAGAACGCCCGCCTGGCCTCCACGTCGAGTGCCGCCGTCGGCTCGTCGAGGACGATCAGCTCGGGGTTGCCGGCGAGGGCGACGGCGAATCGGACGCGCTGCCACTGCCCGCCGGAGAGCTTGTCGACGCGGCGGGGCGCGAGTTCGGTGAGCCCGGCGATGTGCAGGGCCTCGGCGACGGGCAGCGGGTGCGGGTAGGTGCTGGCGACGAACGAGACGAGTTCGCGCACCGTCGTACGGCGGACAGGCGCCCCGTCCTGGAGCATCGCCCCGACCCGGCCGGCCCTCACCGCGCGTTCGGGGGTGTCGCCGAAGAGCCGGACCCGTCCGCTGTCGGGCTCGTCGAGGCCGAGCAGCAGGTTGATGGTGGTGGACTTGCCCGCGCCGTTGCGTCCGAGGAGCGCGAGGGTCTCGCCGCGCGCGATGTCCAGGTCGAGACCGGCCACCGCGCGTACGGCGCCGAAGGACTTGACGGCTCCTTCGACGCTCACCGCGGGAGCCCCGCCGGTTCCGTTCCCGGTCTGCGGCGGCGTGGTCCGTGCCGTTGGCTGTGTCATGCCAAGAACGGTACGGAGAGGGGGCGGGTCTCCGGCAGATCCGCATGTACGGACTCGGCCGGGACAAATGTCCTGCCCCCGGCGGCCGTCGCGCCTCCGACGCCGGACGGGCCGCCCACTGGTGGGCGGCCCGTCCGTGATCGAAGACCTGCTCCTCGACGCCTCCAGGACGTCTCTACGACGCGTGGCCGCCCTGCCCGTTGTCCCCCGGACGCCGGTGGCGTCCGTGCACCGAAGCCTGGGAGTCGTCGGTCGCGGCGGCCCCGCCCCGGTGTTTTCCGTGGCCGGTCTCGTCCCGGTCGCCGACCGCCTGGTGCGGACGGTTCTGGGCCGTGTCTGTTCGGCTTTCAGACATGTGGGAAGTCACCCCGTTGGATCGCTGATGGCGCTGGTGTCGCCGCTTGCGTGGCACACGGGGGCCGGCCGTCCCCGTACCGACCGACCGGACCCGCGCCAAAATTCTAACCAGCCCTACCCGGCCGCCGTTCGCCCGGTGAGGGGTGCCTGCTGCAACGGAACCGGCTTGCCGGCCACGCGAGTTGGCCGGGGCGCCGGCCCGTTTTCGCCCGCGTCCTCCACTTGTGCGGGTTCCGTGATCAATTCGGGCCCCCCGTCCCCCGTCGTAGGAGCCCGGGTGTCCATCGGTACGTCCCGGTGGGCATCGCTCGGCGCCTCCATCCGGGCCACGCCGCACGGCATCGTGCCCGTGGCGTACGGGAGTTGGAGCACCCCGTCGGACGACCAGAGCCCCGCCCCGGCCAGCCAGCCCTCCGGCGCCGCCTGTTGATGGAGCCGGCGCCCCGACGGCCGCCAGGTCCCCACCCAGGTGCCCGTCGGCCCGTCGATCCGCAGCGCGACCGCGCAGCTCTCCGGCATCAGCACCTGCCCCGGCTGTACGGCGAACGGGGTGAGCGCGCGGTCGGCCCCCCGCAGGGAGTCGGGAAAGCGCACCGGCCGCGCGCTGCCCAGCACGCCCCAGCCCAGCCGGTCGTGGCCCGGCGCGTCCGAACGGATCAGCAGCAGACCGCTGTCGGCGTCGGCCAGCAGCAGCCGGTCGTTGCTCCCCTCCGCGATCTGGAGCAGCGGGCTGACCTCGCCGCCCCGTTCCAGATCGACGGCAACGGCCTTGACGACGCCGTCCAGTTCACGGTCGAGGGCCAGCAGTCGCCCCGTACGGTCGAGCCAGACGCCGCCGGTGCAGCGTCCCCGGACGGTGGTGACCGGTTCCGGGCCGAACGCGCCGCCCGCCACCTGCCAGAGGGTGGTGCCGTGTTCGCCGGGCGCCATCGCGTAGGCGCTGCTGCCGTCGGGCGACGGCGGCAGCAGCGTCAGCCGGGGGCATTCGACGGCGCCCAGGGGCAGTTCACCCGTTCCCGGCCCGGTCGGATAGAGCAGCGAGAATGCCTGCCGGTCCGCCACCCGACGGTGGATCAGCACCCGTCCGTCGGTCAGCGGCAGCACCTCGGCGTCGGGCTCCTCGGGCTGGTCGAGCGGCAGCGGTACGGCGTACGGCTCCGGCCCGTCCAGCGTCCACCGCTCCGGGAACCAGGCCGCCCCGGCGCCGTCCCCGTCCTCTCGGGGAGCGGGCCCGCCCGCGCCCGCCTCCGTACCGAGGGTCAGCCGCGCCGCGTAGGAACCGTCCGCCGCGATCACGAATGCCGCGCGCCGGGCGGCCCCGTCCGGCGCGGCGCTCTCCACGCTCTCCATGACACAGGCTGTCATCGCTCAGTCACCTCCGGCGACGACGCTAGGTTCGCACTCGCTGCCGAACAACAGGGGCCCGGCCGCTTCACACATAAGGGTGGCCGGTCAGGGGTTCGGCTGAGAGGGAGGGGGCGGTTGTGCTGACCGGGGAGGGCGTGCATAAGGTAAGGCATCCCTAAGTAAGAACTCTGGAGCTCAGATGTCCGTTCGACGCCGCGGCACCGCCGCACTCGTGGCCCTCGCCGCCGCCCTCTCCCTCGCGGCCTGCGGAAGCGACGGAGGAGCCGACGAGTCCTCGCCACCCGCCGCCGGCGCGGACAAGAAGGCCGTCGCCCAGGGCGGTGAGGACTTCGCCGGTGCCGCGACCAAGACCGCGGCGTACGGCACCGACGCCAAGCCGGGCGAGTTCCCCCGTACCGTCACCCACGCCATGGGCAAGACCGTTCTGAAGGCCCGCCCCGAGCGGGTCATCGTGCTCGACGTGGGCGAGTTCGACAACGTCGTCTCCCTCGGTGTCGAACCCGTCGGCTACGCGCCCACCGAGGGCGACGTCGCCATCCCGTCGTACCTCGAGAAGGACGCGGGCAGCCCGAAGAGCGTCGGCACTATCAACGGGCTCAACCTGGAGGCGATCGCGGCCCTCAAGCCCGATCTGATCCTCGGCAGCCAGCTGCGCGCCGCCGACAAGTACGACGAGCTGTCGGCGATCGCGCCCACCGTCTTCTCCATCCGCCCCGGCTTCACCTGGAAGGAGAACTTCCGGCTCAACGCGGCGGCGCTCGACCGCAGCGCGGAGGCCGAGAAGGCGCTCGACGCGTACGACGCGAAGGTCAAGGACCTCTCGGCCGACATCGGCGCGGACAAGCCGACCGTCTCCATGGTCCGGTACATGCCGGGCAAGATCCGCCTGTACGCCAAGGCGTCCTTCATCGGCACCATCCTCGACGACCTCGGCCTGCCGCGGCCGGCGAACCAGCGGATCAACGATCTCGCCGTCGAGGTCAGCCCCGAGAAGATCGACGAGGCGGACGCCGACTGGATCTTCACCGGTGTGTACGGCGACGCCAAGGCCACCGACCGAGACACCGCGCGCGCCAACCCGCTCTGGAAGAACCTCGGCGCCGTCAAGGCGGGGCAGGCATCAGACGTACCCGACGAGACCTGGTACCTGGGCCTCGGAGTCACCGCCGCCGGCCTGGTGCTGGACGATCTGCGGGGCTTCCTGGCCGAGTGACGTCCGGCCCGTCCGGACGACCGCCCTGTCCTCGACCGTCCCGTCCGGCGGCCGAGGACAGGCGCGGGCGGACGGGGAGGCCGGCGCGGGCGGGCCCGAGGACCGGCGCGGACTGGCGAGGGGACCGGCGCGGGCGGGCCCGAGGTCCGGCGCGGGCGGACGGGGAGGCCGGCGTGGGCGGGCCGGAAGACCGGCGCGGGCGCGCGAGGAGGCCGGCGTTGGCGGGCCGGAGGACCGGCGTGGGCGGGCGCGGGGACCGGCGTCGGCGGGCCGGAGGTCCGGCGCGGGCGGACGGGGAGGCCGGCGCGGGCGGGCCCGAGGACCGGCACGGGCGGGTGAGGGGACCGGCGTGGACTGGCGCGGAGGCCGGCGAAGGCGGGCCCGAGGACCGGCGCGGGCGGGCGCGGAGGCCGGCGTCGGCGGGCCGGGGGACCGGCGCGGGCGGGCGCGGAGATCGGCACGGGCGGGCCGGAGGACCCGTGTCGGCGGGGGAAGCCTCCCCCGCGCATGGCCGGAGCACCATGGTCGGCAGGTAGCCTGTGCCCCGTGCCCCGCCTGTCCGAAGTCCTCGCCCAGCTCGACGCCCTCTGGCCGCCCGAGCGGGCCGAACAGTGGGACGCCGTCGGCACCGTCTGCGGCGACCCCGACGCCCCCGTGACCCGGGTCCTGATCGCCGTCGACCCCGTCCAGACGGTCGCGGACGAGGCGCTGCGGCTCGGCGCCGAACTGATCCTCACCCACCACCCGCTCTATCTGCGGGGGACGACGACCGTCGCCGCCGGCACCTTCAAGGGCCGGGTCGTGCACACGCTCATCAAGCACGACATCGCGCTGCACGTCGCGCACACCAACGCCGACAGCGCCGATCCGGGAGTCTCCGACGCCCTCGCGGGCGCGCTCGGCCTGCGCGTCGTGGGCCCCCTCGTACCCGACCCGACCGACCCGGAGGGCCGCCGCGGGCTCGGCCGGATCTGCGTACTGGACCGCCCCGCGACCCTCCGCGACTTCGCCGCGCGCGCCGCGCACCGGCTGCCCGCCACCGCGCAGGGCATCCGCGTCGCGGGCGACCCCGACGCCCTCGTCGGCACCGTCGCCGTCAGCGGCGGATCCGGCGACAGCCTCTTCGACCAGGTACGGGCGGCGGGAGTGGACGCCTTCCTCACCGCCGACCTGCGCCACCACCCGGCCTCCGAGGCCACGCAGCACTCACCGCTGGGACTGGTCGACGCCGCGCACTGGGCCACCGAGTGGCCCTGGTGCGAGCTGGCGGCCACCCAGCTCGACGAGATCTCCGACCGCCACGGCTGGGACCTGCGGGTCCATGTCTCGAAGACGGTCACCGACCCCTGGTCCTCCCACCACTCCTCAGGAGCCCCCAACTGAACGCCGAACCCGCCGACCAGATCCGACTCCTCGACGTCCAGGCCCTCGATCTGCGACTCCAGCAGATCGCCCACCGACTCGACTCGCTGCCCGAGCACGCCGAGATCGAGTCGCTGAACAAGGACCTCACGCAACTGCGCGACCTGCTGGTCGCCTCGCAGACCGAGGAGAGCGACACCGCGCGCGAGCAGACAAAGGCGGAGCAGGACGTCGACCAGGTCCGCCAGCGCGCCGTACGCGACCAGCAGCGCCTCGACTCGGGCTCCGTCACCTCGTCCAAGGACCTCGAAAGCCTCCAGCGTGAGATCGTCTCGCTCGCCAAGCGCCAGGGTGACCTGGAGGACGTCGTCCTCGAAGTCATGGAGCGCCGCGAGGCCGCGCAGGAACGCGCCGCCGAACTGACCGGGCGCGTCTCCTCCGTCCAGGCCAAGGCGGACGACGCGGTCGCGCGCCGCGACGCCGCCTCCGAGAAGCTCGAGGCCGAGCAGACGACGACGACCAAGGAGCGCGAGACCGTGTCGGCGACGATCCCCGCCGATCTGCTCAAGCTCTACGAGAAGCTGCGGGTGCAGCAGGGCGGCGTCGGCGCGGCCCGGCTCTACCAGCGCCGCTGCGAGGGCTGCCGGCTGGAGCTCAACATCACCGAGGTCAACGAGGTCAAGGCGGCGAGCCCCAGCACCGTCCTGCGCTGCGAGAACTGCCGCCGCATCCTTGTCCGCACCTCCGAATCGGGTCTGTAGATGCCGACCTTCGTCGTCGAGGCGGACGGCGGGTCGCGGGGCAACCCCGGCCCGGCGGGCTACGGGGCCGTCGTACTCGACCCGGTGACCGGCGAGACGCTCGCCGAGGCCGCCGAGTACATCGGTGTCGCCACGAACAACGTCGCCGAGTACAAGGGCCTGATCGCCGGGCTGAAGGCCGCGAAGGCGCTCGACCCGGCCGCCGACGTACGGGTCCGGATGGACTCCAAGCTCGTCGTGGAGCAGATGTCGGGCCGCTGGAAGATCAAGCACCCCGACATGAAGCCGCTGGCCGCCGAGGCGTCGCGGATCTTCCCCTCGGGGCAGGTCAGCTTCGAGTGGATCCCGCGCGAGAAGAACAAGCACGCCGACCGGCTCGCCAACGAGGCGATGGACGCGGGCAAGAAGGGCAAGCAGTGGGAGCCGTCGGCGTCCACGGCGGAGCTCGACGCGGGGGCGGCGCGTACGGCGCGGACCGGCGCCGGCGCCGGCGCCCGAAGGCCCGGGCGGTCCACGGCGGCTCC
>NZ_JBHXRM010000062.1:0-36964 GCF_042716895.1 Streptomyces sp. NPDC058653
AACGTGGGGCTATCTGCTACCGGGGGCGGGGGGGGCCCCCCGGGGCTTGCGCGGGGGGCGACCCGGCCGTCGTGGCCTCAGCCGGATCCGACAGGATCGGCCGGGGAAACGGTCAGACGAGGTCGAACCGGTCCAGGTCCGACACCTTGCTCCACGCCGCGACGAAGTCGTTCACGAACTTCTCCTTGGCGTCGTCGCTCGCGTAGACCTCCGCGACCGCTCGCAGCTCGGAGTTGGACCCGAAGACGAGGTCCGCGCGGGTGCCGGTCCACTTGACCTCGCCGGTGGCGGTGTCGCGGGCCTCGAAGGTGTTCGCGTCCTCGGACGTCGCCGTCCACGTCGTGCCCAGGGCGAGCAGATTGACGAAGAAGTCGTTGGTCAGCGACCCGGGGGTGTCGGTGAGGACGCCGAGCGACGACTCCTGGTGGTTGGCGCCGAGGACACGGAGACCGCCCACGAGAACCGTCAGCTCGGGAGCGCTCAGGGTGAGCAGGTTCGCGCGGTCGATCAACAGGTACTCGGCGGGCAGCCGGTGGCCCTTGCCGAGGTAGTTGCGGAAACCGTCGGCGACCGGCTCCAGCGCCGCGAACGACTCCACGTCCGTCTCGCTCTGCGAGGCGTCCGCGCGGCCCGGCGTGAAGGGGACCTCGACGTCGAAGCCGGCGGTCTTGGCCGCCTTCTCGACGGCCGCCGCGCCCGCGAGCACGATCAGGTCGGCGAGGGAGATCCGCTTGTCACCGCTCTGGGCGGAGTTGAACGACTCCCGCACGCTTTCGAGGGTGGACAGCACCGTCGCGAGCCGCTCCGGGTCGTTCACCTCCCAGCCGCGCTGCGGTTCGAGGCGGATACGGGCGCCGTTGGCGCCGCCGCGCTTGTCGCTGCCGCGGAAGGAGGAGGCCGACGCCCAGGCGGTGGAGACCAGCTGGGAGACCGACAGGCCCGAGGCGAGGACCTGCTCCTTGAGGGACGCGACGTCGGCCGCGTCGACGAGCTCGTGCGTCACGGCGGGCAGCGGGTCCTGCCACACCAGCGTCTCGGAGGGGACTTCCGCGCCGAGGTAGCGCACGACCGGGCCCATGTCGCGGTGGGTCAGCTTGAACCAGGCGCGGGCGAAGGCGTCCGCGAACTGGTCGGGGTTGGTGTGGAAACGCCGGGCGATCTCGTCGTACGCCGGGTCGACGCGCAGCGCCAGGTCGCTCGTCAGCATGGTCGGCTGGTGGGTCTTCGACGCGTCGTGCGCGTCCGGTACGGTGCCGGCCCCGGCGCCGTCCTTCGGCCGCCACTGGTTGGCGCCCGCGGGGCTCTGGAACAGCTCCCACTCGTAGCCGTAGAGGATCTCCAGGAAGCTGTTGTCCCAGGTGATCGGGGTGTTCGTCCAGATGCCCTCAAGGCCGCTGGTGATGGTGTCGCCGCCCTTGCCGGTGCCGTAGCTGTTCTGCCAGCCGAAGCCCTGGCGCTCGATCGGGGCGGCCTCCGGGTCGGCGCCGACGCTGTCCGCCGGGCCCGCGCCGTGGGTCTTGCCGAAGGTGTGACCGCCCGCGATGAGGGCGACGGTCTCCTCGTCGTTCATCGCCATCCGGCGGAACGTCTCACGGATGTCGCGCGCCGAGGCGAGCGGGTCCGGAGTGCCGTTCGGGCCCTCGGGGTTGACGTATATGAGTCCCATCTGGACGGCGCCGAGGGGGCTCTCCAGATCGCGGTCGCCGGTGTAGCGCTCGTCGCCGAGCCAGGTGGACTCGGGACCCCAGTACACGTCCTCCTCGGGCTCCCAGACGTCCGCGCGGCCACCGGCGAAGCCGAAGGTCTCGAAGCCCATGGTCTCCAGGGCGACGTTGCCGGCGAGGATCATGAGGTCGGCCCAGGAAAGGCTCTGGCCGTACTTCTTCTTGACCGGCCAGAGCAGCCGGCGGGCCTTGTCCAGGTTGCCGTTGTCCGGCCAGCTGTTGAGGGGGGCGAAGCGCTGCTGCCCCGCGCCGGCACCGCCGCGGCCGTCGCTGATCCGGTAGGTGCCCGCGCTGTGCCACGCCATCCGGATGATGAAGGGGCCGTAGTGGCCGAAGTCGGCGGGCCACCAGTCCTGCGAGGTCGTCAGCACCTCGGCGATGTCCTGCTTGACGGTCGGCAGGTCGAGGGTCTTGAACGCCGCGGCGTAGTCGAAGTCCTCACCGAGGGGATTGGCCACGGCCGGGTTCTTGGCAAGGATCTTCAGGTTGAGCCGCTCCGGCCACCACCGGTGGTTTCCGCCGCCCTGGGTCGGATGAGGGGCACGTCCGTGCGCGACCGGGCAGCCGCCCTCGCCCTCCGACTTCGCGTCTACGACGATTGCATCATGGTTCTCAGACATGGGAATCCTTCTGGACCTGGCGGATCACGGTGCTGGGTTCGGCCGGGAGCCGTCACGCCGTTCCTGGCAGTCGGCGTTTCTTGGCTGTCGACCGGAACCGATCCTACGATGGACAGAGTCCAAGTCAAGAAGTGAACTAAAAGTACATCCGGTAAAAAACCGGCCAACTGGGCATCCGCAGACACGCTTCCGGATCCCGTGAGCAGTGAACAGGTGAGATTCAATGAGCGACCTGCTGGAGCGGCTGCGAGGGCGTGGCTGGCGGATGACCTCCCAGCGCCGCGTCGTCGCGCAGGTGCTCGACGGCGACCACGTCCATCTCACGGCGGACGAGGTGCACGCGCTCGCCGCGCGGGAGCTGCCCGAGATATCCCGGGCGACCGTCTACAACACCCTGGGCGAGCTGGTCTCCCTCGGTGAGGTCATCGAGGTGTCCACCGCGGGCCGCGCCATGCGTTACGACCCCAACGCCCGCCATCCGCACCAGCACTTGGTCTGCTCCGGATGCGGCACGGTCCGCGACGTCCACCCGAAGGGCGATCCGCTGGCGGGACTCCCGGTGGCGGAACGGTTCGGTTTCACGGTGTCCGATGCCGAGATCACCTACCGGGGGCTCTGCCCGTCCTGCGGCTAGCCGGCGCCCCTCGGAGGCACGCGGACAGCGGCCTGTCGTTGCACGCCCGCGGCTCCCCGACCGGGTACAGGTTGACCCTGATCAGGGAGTACGGGCAGTGGAAGGTTGGTCGGTATGGACATTTCGAGCGCGCTGGTCACCGGCGCGAACAAGGGCATCGGCAGAGCGACCGCGCGGGAGCTGATCCGCCGGGGTCTGACGGTCTATGTCTGTTCCCGCAGCGCGGAGCGGGCCGCGGACGCCGCCGCCGAGATCGGTGGGGACGCGAGGCCGCTGCGGCTGGACGTCACGGACGCGGCGAGCATCGCGGACGCCGCGTCGGGGATCGACTCCCTGGACGTGCTGATCAACAACGCCGGGATCTCCGACGAGTCCCTGCCCGCGCAGGACGAGGAGGTGGACGCGTTCCGTCGTATCTACGAGACCAATGTGTTCGGCCCGGTCGCGGTCACGAACGCGTTCCTGCCGTTGCTGCGCCGCTCCGACCACCCCCGGATCGTGAACCTCTCCAGCGGCACCGGTTCGCTGACCTGGTCGACGGAGCGGATGGGCGGCTACCGGGGGGCCTTCGCCTCCTACCGGTCCTCGAAAGCCGCGCTCAACGCGCTGACCATCTTCTACTCGCAGAGCCTGGCCGAGGACGGCATCAAGGTCAACGCGGTCGCTCCCGGACTGCGCCACACCGATCTGAACGCCAATGCCGTGGCCGCCGTCGCGGATCCCGCGGAGGCGGCCAGGGCCGTGGTCCGGCTGGCGCTCATCGACGACGACGGGCCCTCCGGCACGTATGTCAACTTCGACGGCACACCGGTGCCCTGGTAGGCGAACGGCGGCTCGACGCCGGCGCCGGACGGGCGGGGCTCAGCGCCGGTACTCCCCGGCGTCGGCTCCGAGCACGTTCAGAAGAGCCAGGGCCTCGGCGTCGGAGGATCCCTGCGGCGCGCTGTAGAGCACGAGGTGCTGGTCCCGGTCGGTGAGGGTGAGTGAGTCGCAGTCGACGGTGATGTCCCCGACGGCCGGGTGGCGGAAGGTCTTCGTGAGCACCGGCGCCGCCTGGACGTCGTGGCTCTCCCAGAGCCGGGCGAAGTCGGCGGAGGCGTCGCGGAGTTCGTCGACGATGCCGCTCACCTCGGGGTCCGTCGGATAGCGGGCGAGTGTGGCGCGCAGCCGCATGACCACATGCTGCCGGAACTCGGTGGCGTCGGAGATCCCGTACGGCACCCTGTCCGGCTCCGTCGACCCGAGGAACGCCCGGCGTGCGAGATTCCGGTCCTCGGGGGCGAGCTCGGCGAAGTCCTCCATCAGCGCGGCCGCGAGGCCGTTCCAGGCGAGCACCTCGAACGTCGCGGACACCACGAGACCGGCCGTCTGCGGCAGCCGTTCGAGGAGCGCGAGGATGCTGGGGCGGACATCGCGCCGGTGCAGCCGGTTACGGGTCGGAGCGGTGCCCGCGAGGACATGGAGGTGGTCGGACTCGGCGTCGCTGAGCCGCAGCGCGCCCGCGATCCCCGCGAGGACCTCGCTCGACGGCCGGGGCGCCCGGCCCTGTTCGAGGCGGACGTAGTACTCCGTGGAGATGTGCGCGAGGACCGCGGCCTCCTCACGGCGAAGCCCCGGTGTCCGGCGTCGCGGTCCGGACGGAAGGCCCACGTCCTCCGGCCGGAGCCGCTCGCGACGGCTGCGGAGGAACGCCCCCAGCTCCTGCTTGTTCATACTCCAAGTCTGCACGCCGCGCGGCGACGGATCCTGGTACCGCCTGTGCCTGTATCCGTTTCCGACGCCAGGACGACAGTGACCACATGACCAACACCACCGAGATCGCGTCCATCGGCCTGCTCACCGGCAAGGTCGTTCTCATCACCGGCGCCAGCCGCGGCATCGGGGCGGCGGCGGCCCGGCTCTTCGCCTCCGAGGGCGCCGCCGTCGTGCTCGCCGCCCGTGGCACCGAGGCCCTGGAGAAGATCGTCGCCGAGATCCGCGCCGACGGAGGCGTCGCCGACGCCGTCACCCTGGACCTCGCCGACCGTACGAGCATCCGCGCGGCGGTCGACCGTGTCGAGGAGCTGCACGGGCGGCTCGACGGCGCGTTCAACAACGGCGCGACGATCCAGCACCCCGGCCCGCTCGACACCACGAGCGACGAGGACATCGACGAGCAGTTCGCCGTGAACTTCCGCTCGCACTGGACCGCCATGACCGCGCAGGCCGCGCTCATGCGGCGCGGCAGTGGCGGCGCGATCGTCAACACCTCCAGCATCGGCAGCCGCCGGGCGAATCCCGCGCTCCCCGCGTACGGCGCGATGAAGCGGGCGCTCAACAGCATCACCGAGACGGCGGCGGTGACCTGGGGCCGTCAGGGAATCCGGGTGAACGGCATCACCCCCGGCGGCACCGCCACGGAGATGATCGACGCGTGGGAGGCGGTGTCCCCGGGCATCATCGAGCGCAATGTCGCGGTGACCCCGCTCGGCCGTATGGCCGAGCCCCGTGAGGTGGCGGAGGTGGCGGCGTGGCTGCTCAGCGACCGCGCCTCCATGGTGACCGGTGCGATCGTGCCCGTCGACGGTGGCGCGGGCGCCTGACGCACGGCCGCTTCCCGGGCGGCGCCCCGCGCCGTGAGGGCTGCCGCCCGGGGGCCGGTCCCCAACTCCCGCTGTTCACACCGTGGTTGCGCTACGCTCCGCACGACGCCCACGCGCGGTGAAGGACACCAGATCCCGTGAGATCGCCCGCGCCATCTCCGGCTCCCGTTGCTGGAGATAGAAGTGGCCACCGTCCAGGAAGGCGGCGGTGAACGAGGCCGTCGTGTGCTCGCGCCACTTGAGGACCCCTTCGCGTGACACGCCCGCGTCCTGCTCGCCGCAGTAACTCCTGATGGGGCAGGCCACCTTGCTCCCCGAGAGGTCCTGGTAGGTCTCCACCGCCTTGAAGTCGGCACGCAGGGGCGGGATGACGGTGGTCGGGAACTCCTTGTCCGCCAGCAGGGCCGGCGGCGTTCCCGCGAGCTCCACCATGTGCGCGACGATGCCGTCGTCGTCCCTCAGATGAATCCCCCGGTCCTGCCGGACGGACGGCGCGGCCCGCCCGGAGACGATCAGACCCACCGGACTGACGCCGTGCCACCGCTCCATCCGCAGCGCGACCTCGTACGCCATGGCGGACCCCATGCTGTGCCCGAAGAGCGCCAACGGCCCGTCCAGCCAGAGCTCCAGGGCCTCGACGGCCTGGTCGGCCATCTCATGGAGATCCTCCAGAACGGGCTCGTCCAGACGGTCCTGTCTGCCGGGGTACTGCGCGACCAGCACGACACCCGAAGCCGACAGCGTGGCCGACAGGGAGAAGAAGGCCGAGGCGGAACCCCCGGCGTGCGGGAAACAGACGAGGGTCGGGGCGTCGCCTCGTGCCTGGTGGAACTGGCGCATCCAGTTTCCGCGCACGTTGCTGCCGCGGCGCATGCTCTTCATCGATTCTCCTGCTCCTTCGCACGAGCGATCCGTATGCCGTTCAACCGAGGCATTCGGTTTCTCCTGGGAATCCGGGAAGGCGGGCCCGGGAAAGGAGCGCGAGGGAATTACGCGCGACCGATGCACGGTATTCCCCGGACCCGCCGGTATTCACCGTTGTCCGGCCGGCCGTGAATCAGCGCACTCGCTCGCACAATCACGGTCACCGAATTACCGCGGCCAAGCATACTTTCCGCCGTACGGGCGGAGAAGGGGAAAGCGCCTCCTACGGCCGGGAGCCGCTTACCGCTTGGGCGGGCACGTCTGTCCCGTCAGCGGGACAGACGGTCCGGGGCCTCATCGGGCGGGGAACGGTACCCGCCTCAGCCTCTCAGTTCGAGCGTGCAGCATTTGACGCTGCCGCCCGCCTTCAGCAATTCGGTCAGGTCGGCCCCGACAGGGGTGTAGCCGCGTTCGCGCAGCCGCGCCGCGAGGCCGACGGCCTGCTCGGGCAGAGTCACGTTGAGGCCGTCCGACAGGGCGTTCAGGCCGAACACCGCCGCGTCGGCCTCCTCGGCCAGGATCGCGTCGGGGAAGCGCTCGGCCAGAATGCCCTGGCTCTCCGTGGAGAACGCCGCCGGGTAGTACATGACCTCCCCCTCGTCGAGCACGGCGAGGGCCGTGTCCAGGTGGTACCAGCGCGGGTCGACCAGCGTCAGGCTCACCACCGGGCGGCCGAAGAACTCCCGCATCTCGTCGTGCGCCCGGAGGTCGGAGCGGAAGCCGCTGCCGGCCAGGATCTCCCCGCCCACGTAGAGGAAGTCGCCCTCGCCCTCGTTGATGTACTCGGCCTGGCCGACCTCGAACCTCCCGTCGCGGCGGAACCACTCCAGGTAGGCGGCCGCCTCGTCGGCGCGCTGAGGGTGCCGGAAGCGGGCGACGAGCACCTTGCCGTCCACGACGGTCGCGCCGTTCGCGGCGAACACCATGTCGGGCAGGTCGGGCAGCGGCTCGATCAACCGCACGTCGTGCCCCAGCCCGACGAATGTGTCGTGCACCCTTTTCCACTGCCCTACCGCGACCTGCGTCGAGGTGAGTCTGCCCGGGTCCATCCACGGGTTGATCGAATACGTGACGTCGAAATGCGTGGGAGGGCACATGAGATAACGCCGCGGCGTGGCCGCACGGGCGCTGCCCTCAGCCCTCTCCAGAGTTATGTCCGACACCTTGGCCCCCGTCCTGTCTGCGGAAAATTCTGGAACATTGAAGCAGGACCGGAAAGGAATCGCGAGCAAAAGGCGGAGAAGCGTGATGCGACGGGCGAACGGCATGGATAAGCCGCCGCGTTCTTGCGCGGCGGCCGTGCGGGTATGAGAATGCGCTCGGGCAGGGGAACGCGCTCGGGCGACAGGGGAATTCGGCGGGATTACCGCACGCCCCGGACCTCCGGGTCCGGCTTCCACTCGTCGACGAGGAGCCCGAGCAGTACCTCGTCCATGAACTCGCCCATCACCCAGGCCGATGAGCGCAGCACGCCCTCGCGTACGAAGCCGTTGCGCTCGGCGGAGCGCAGCATCGCGGCGTTGTCCGACAGCGTCTCGATCTGCAGCCGTCGCAGCCCGCGCACGATGAAGCCGTAGTGGCACAGCACCGCGACCACGTCGGCGCCGTAGCCCCTGCCACGGGCGGACGGCAGCAGCCCCAGCCCGATGTGCGCGGACCGGTTGTGGTTGTCGATGTCCCACAGGACCGCGGTGCCGACGAGGGCGCCGCCGTCCAGCTCGACCACGGAGAACGGGACGTGCCCCTGCTCCGTGTCGTCCACGACGAGCCGGGAGTCCTTGGACCCGGGTGTGATCGGCCGCCACGGCCGGCTGTCGGCCCGCGAGGACGTGACCACGTCGTCGTAGAGCTCGGCCCGCAGGATCGGGATGTCGTCCTCGTGCCGGGCCCTCAGCCCGACTTCGGTGCCCTTCAGCATGCGAGTTTCCTATCCGACGGGACCGGCCGGCGGCAAACGGAAAAGGGGGGGGCGAGGCGCGGCAGGCGCTCTCGTTTGCCCGGGCAGGCCGGGGACCGCAGGGTGGAAGCATGACGTCCGCCGGCTCCGTCGCGGAGACACAGCACTGCTGGGCCGTCGAGAGACCCGGCCCGATCGGTACGGGACCGCTGACCCGTGTGGTCCGGCGCACCCCTGTCCCGGGCCCCCGCGATCTGCTGGTGCGGGTGGAGGCGTGCGGCGTCTGCCGTACGGATCTGCACCTGGCGGAAGGTGATCTGGCGCCACGGCGGCCTTCGACCGTCCCCGGCCATGAGATCGTCGGCCGCGTGGCCGCCGTCGGTGACGCGGTGACGTCCTTCCGCGTCGGCGACCGTGTCGGCGGCGCCTGGCTGCGCGGCACGTGCGGGCGGTGCCGCTACTGCCTCGCGGGGAAGGAGAACCTCTGCCCCTGGTCCACCTACACCGGGTGGGACGAGGACGGCGGCTTCGCCGAGCTGACACTGGTGCCGGAGGCCTTCGCCTACCCGCTCACGGAGGCCCACGACGCGGTCTCTTTCGCGCCCCTCCTGTGCGCCGGGATCATCGGCTACCGCGCGCTGCGCCGCAGCGCACTGCCCGAGGGCGGGCGGCTCGGTATCTACGGCTTCGGCGCCTCGGCGCATCTGGCGGCCCAGGTGGCCCTGGCCGAAGGAGCCACGATCCATGTGCTGACCAGGTCGGCGCGGGCACGTGGGCTGGCGCTGGAACTCGGCGCCGCTTCGGCCGCCGGCGCCACCGACGGCCCGCCCGAACCCCTGGACTCGGCGGTGCTGTTCGCCCCCGTGGGCACTCTGGTGCCGGTGGCCCTCGAGGCGCTGGACCGGTCGGGCACGCTGGCGATCGCGGGGATCCACCTTTCCGACATCCCCTCGCTCACCTACGAGCGCCATCTCTTCCAGGAGCGGGACCTGCGGAGCGTCACTTCCAACACCCGCCAGGACGGTCACGAGTTCCTGGCCCTCGCCGAACGCATCCGCGTCCGGGCCACGGTGACCCCGTACCCGATGAGCCGGGCGGACCAGGCACTCGCCGACCTCGCGGCGGACCGCGTCGACGGCGCCGCCGTCCTCGTCCCCGACTGACCGGGCCCCGTCCGGCGCCTGCCCGCCTGTCACGACCACGCCGCCGATGGATACTGGGTCAGGGGGTTCCGTTCCGGGAAGGCTGCGATGAGTGGTGCGTTGACGGCGAAGGGGCAGGCCACGCGGGCACGGATCGTCGCGGGCGCTGCCGAGGTGGTGCGGGAGAAGGGGGTCGCGTTCGCGACGCTGGACGATGTGAGGGACCGCACCGGTACCAGCAAGAGCCAGCTGTTCCACTACTTCCCCGAGGGCAAGGACCAACTCCTGCTGGCGGTAGCGCAGTTCGAGGCGGACCGGGTGCTGGACGACCAGATGCCGTATCTGGGGCGTCTGGATTCCTGGGACGCCTGGGAGGAGTGGCGGGAGACGGTGCTGAAGCGGTACGAGGAGCAGGGGGACCAGTGCTCGCTCGGTGCGCTGATCATGCATGTCGGACGCTCGACCCCGGGCGCGCGGGCCATCGTGGTGGAGATGCTGCGTCAGTGGCAGGAGCATCTGGCCGTGGGCATCAGGTCGCTGCGGGCGGCCGGGCATCTGCCGGCGTCGTTCGATGTCGACCGGAGTGCCGCGGCGCTGCTCGCGGGCATTCAGGGTGGCGTGTCGATCATGCTCTCGACCGGCCGGTCGACGCATCTCCGGGCGGCACTGGACAGCGGGATCGGCCAGTTGCGCGACGCCGGGACCGGCTGACCCGGCGCGGGGGCACCGTCGTCGCCCTCGGCCCGGCTCATACGTCGTAGGCCCCGCCGTCGACGTGCAGGGTCGTGCCGTTGATGTAGCCGGCCGCCGGACTGGCGAGGAAGGCGACGACGTTGGCGTACTCCTCCGGACCGGCGATGCGGCCCGCATCGTTCGGGGCGAGCGCGGCGGTCTTCGGCTCGATCTCCGCCCAGGTCTCCCCCCAGCCCTGTGCCCGGCCGACGCCGACCAGGAGGTCCAGTGTGGCGGGGGTGAGGATGCCTTCCGCGGCGACGGCGTTGGAGGTGACGCCGGAGTGCTTCAGTTCGCGGGCGAGGGAGACGGCGAGATTGTTCCGGGCGGCGTTGGTGGAGGCGTAGTGGGGCTGGCTCGCGGCGGGCCGGTGGCCGGTGACGCTGCTGATCTGGATCACCCGTCCCCAGCCGCGTGCGCGCATGTCCGGCAGGAGGCGCTGGATCATACGCACGCCGGAGATGACGTTGATGTTGTAGATCTCGGCCCAGGAGTCGGGCGGGGTGTCGCCCCACCGGGCCGTCGGCTCGTAGACGCCGACGTTGTTGACGAGGATGTCGACCGGTCCGTCCTGCGCCGCCGCGTCCTGGACGTGCGCGGCGCCGCTGTCCGTGGCGAGATCGCCGATGGCGATGTCCGCGACGCCGCCGTCCTCCCGGATGGACTTCGCCACCGCCGTCGCTCTGGCCCGGTCCCGGCCGTGTACGACGATGGTGGCGCCCTCGGCGGCGAGGCGGCGGGCGATCGCCTCGCCGAGGCCGCTGCTCGATCCGGTGACCAGGGCGCGCTTGCCGACGAGCTGAAGATCCATTGTTCTGAGTCGCCTTTCACTGGGTGGGGCGCCTGGGAGGAGCCGCGGCGGCACGGCGGCCGGCGCGGTCCGTGCCGTCAGGGCAGGAGGAGCAGCTTTCCGGTGGTGCGGCGCGATTCGATGTCGCGATGGGCCTGCGCGGCGTCCTTGAGGGCGTAGCGCTGCCCGATGTGGGGCCTGAGCTGTCCCGAGGCGACGAGGCCGAAGACCTCGGCGGTCCGCTCGCGCAGGGCGCCGGGGGTGGGCACATGATCGGCGACCGTCGGATAGGACAGCAGGACGCTGTTGGGCAGCTCCATCGGATTGACCGAGAGATCGCCCATCAGCACGCCGTAGTAGGCGTGTACGCCGTGGCGGCGCAGGGCCAGCTGCGAGGACCGGAAGGTGGCCGGGCCGGCGCCGTCGTACACGACGTGCGCGCCCTCACCGCCGGTGAGTTCCCTCACCCGGTCCTCGAAGCCGCCGCCGCTGGAGACCAGGACATGGTCGGCGCCGGCCTCGCGCGCGAGCGGGACCTTCTCCGGCCGGGAGACCAGGCCGACGACCGTGCCCCCGCGTGCCTTGACCATCTGGGTCACCATCAGACCGACGCCGCCCGCCGCCGCGTGGACGACAGCCACGTCGCCCGGCCCGACCGCGTACGTCTGCGTGGTGAGGTGGTTGGCGGTCAGCCCCTGCATCATCACCGCCGCCGCGGTCTCGTCGTCCACGCCGTCGGGGACCTTGACCAGGCGGTCGGCGGGGACGGCGAGTTGCTCGACGTAGCTGCCCCGGTGGTAGTACCAGGCCACCCGGTCACCGACGGCGAGTCCGCTCACGTCCTCGCCGAGCGCGGTGACGTGGCCCGTTCCCTCCACTCCCAGGACGGTGGGCATGGTCCAGCCGGGCAGGTGCCTCGTCCGGACGCCGACGTCCATGAAGTTGACGCCCGCGACGCTCGGCCGGACCAGCGCCTCTCCCCTGCCCGGTGCGGGATCCGGGAGTTCGGTCCAGGTCATGGCCTCCGGGCCGCCGTACCGCTTCACGACGATCGCGCGCATGCGGACATCTCCTCGCCTCGTTCCGGGGGGTGCGGGACGGGGTGTCCCGCCGGACACGGGCAACCGTAGGAGGAAGAAAATGGACCAGCAAGTCCAGAAAATGGGGGCGCCGGGCGGGGACAGCAGAGCCCAGGCCGGCGGCGCCGGCCTGGGCTTCTCGCTGGTGCTCGCCCCGGATCCACCCCGGGGCGGGACGGTCAGGGCCCGACCGTCAGGGCACTACGGGGGGGGAGCAGGTCAGGCAGTCACGACGACTTGAGTACCTCCGGTGTCGGAGTGAAGTGACCGGCCGCGACGCGGAAGATCGACCGGCGACCGGTCCTCCTCCACACCCGCCGCAACACGTACACCAGCTTGGGGTTGTGCTCCTCGACCTGGTCGACCGAGCGGGCGACGAGCCGGTCCCACTCCTCGTCATTCGTCGGATCGCCGCTGTCGTCCACGGCTTTCCCGAACTCCGCGTGCAGCTCGGCCAGTCCGGCCCTGGCCGGGAACTCCGCACGGGAGAAGGCGATACAGAGGATCCCCGTCCAGAAGCATCTGACCGCGTACTTCTGCCGATCGCGGGGCAGACGGGCGGCGATCTGCTCCATCGCGTGGAGCGAGGTGATCAGATGCAGGACGATGAAGTCTCCGGGCATCGCCAGATACATCAGGGCGACCGCGTAGTACAGCTGCTCCCAGCTCTCCGAGGGGTCCTGGTCCTCGGTCCACGCCGGAGCCCGGTAGATCAGGGGGTGCCCCTCGCCGAGCACCTTGGCGATCCGGTACTGCAGTCCCGCGAGCTCGGGGTGGATGTGCGCCGTGGCGCCCGGTGTCGTGTCGGCGATCAGTGCGTCGACCCATCGGCGGAGCGCTTCGTGGTCGTCCTCCCAGGCGCCCGCGATTCGCAGCAGGGAGTCCACCGCCGCCTCGTCCCGCGATCCGTCGTCCCGTAGCGGCGTCGTCCGTTCCGGGTGGCAGGAGACATACGAGAAGGCCAGATAGGCGAGGCCCTCGATGGTCATCCAGCGGTTTCCCGCGTCCAGGGCCCAGCCCAGGTGGATGGTGGCATGGGTGAAGGCGCCGACCCAGCCGGGGAGGAGCGTGGGGACGTAGCGGCGCAGCAGCTCGTCGAGGCCGAGCTCCTTCTCCCGCCGGTCGAAGAAGTCGCAGTAGTCCGCGAAGTCGGTGCGGGCGCCGACGTAGCGCTCCCAGTTCTCCTCGGTGATGCCCTGCTTCGAGACCCTCGCCGGTTCCAGGTCGTAGCCGTAGGGCGTGAGTGTCGTGTAGCCGCGGTAGTACGCCTCGATCCTCTCCGGCGGTGCGCCGAGGCCGGCCAGGGCGACGACCGCGTGTTTGGCGTGGTTGCTGAGGTGTTTGGCCGACGGCAGCAGTCGGTCGGCCGGGAAGGCCGGACCGGTCAGGCCGGGGTCGCTGTTGAACTCGATGTAGTAGGTGCGGTCGCTCAACAGCCGTTCGACCAGGGAGAGATCAGTCATGTTCGTCTGGGCTCACTTCTCTGTCTCGTCGTCGTCGGCGGCGGCCTGCAGCCAGGACAGATAGCGCTCCCCGGTGTCCGGGAACACCGTCACCACCGTCTTTCCCGCGTACTCGGGCCGCGCGACGAGCGTCCGGCAGGCGTGCGCGGCGGCCCCGGACGAGACGCCGACCAGCAGCCCCGCCGTACGCGCGAGCATCCGGGCGCTGGAGAAGGCGTCGCTGTCGGAGATGGTGAGCACCTCGTCGATCATGTCGAGGTCGGTGGTCGGCGCGACGAAGCCACCGTTGAGGCCGGGGATGCGGTGCAGTCCGCCCCAGCCCTCGCTGAGCACGGGCGAGCGCTCCGGCTCGACCGCGACCACCTGGATCGCCGGGTTCTGTTCCTTGAGGTAGCGGGCGGTGCCGGAAAGCGTTCCGCCGGTGCCGACCCCGCAGACCAGCACATCGATCTCGCCGTCGGTGTCGAGCCAGATCTCCGGTCCGGTGGTGGCGTAGTGCGCCTGTACGTTGTCCGGATTCTCGTGCTGGCAGGCGAACCAGGAACCGGGCCGCTCACGGTGGATCTGCTCGGCCTTCTCGATGGCGGCCACATATCCCTGCTCGTGCGGGGTCTGCACGATCTCCGCGCCGAACGCGCGCAGCATCTGGACGCGCTCGTTGGTCGCGTTGTCCGGCAGCACGATGACGCACTTGTAGCCGCGTGCCGCGCACAGCGCGGCCAGCGAGATGCCGGTGTTGCCGGAGGTCGCCTCCACGACGGTGCCCTCGCCCCGGCGGAGCAGCCCGCGTTCCTCGGCGGCCTCGATCATGTACAGACCGGTGCGGTCCTTGACGCTGGACAGCGGGTTCGCCATCTCCAGCTTGGCGTAGACGGTGGTGTCCCTGTCCGGGGCACCGAGGTCCAGCCGGACCATCGGGGTGCCACCGATCAGGTGCTCCATGGAGGCGGCCAGCGGCCGCTTGGTCGACGTCAGCACAGTAACTCTCTCTGAAGGTCGGGTCACCAGGTGGGAAAGGTGAGCGGGGTGGCGTGGTCCCGGTGGGTCTTGGTGATCACGGTGGGGGTACGGAGCTGCTGCTGGCGCTGTGTCCGGCGGGTGCGGGGACGCCCCGCCTCGGCGGTGGGCGCCAGGACTCTCGCGCCGTCGGCCACGTCCCGGATGACCAGCGCCTGCGCGCCGATCACCGCGTCCGAGCCGACGGTGATCGCTCCCAGCAGGGTGGCGTTGGCGCCGATCACCACCCGGTCGCCCACGGCGGGGTGTCTGCGTGACCCCTCGGGCCGGTCCTGGTCGTGCCACCAGCCGACCGAGCCCAGCGTCACCTGGTGGAAGATGGTGACGTCGTCGCCGATGACCGCGGTCTCGCCGATCACCACACCGGTGCCGTGGTCGATGAAGAACCCTCGGCCTATCCGGGCGCCGGGGTGGATCTCGATCCCGCCGGACAGCACTCTCGCCAGGGCCGACCCCAGCCGGGCCGCCCTGCGCTTGCCGCGCAGATGCAGCCGGTGCGTCGCGCGGTACCCCCAGATCGCCACCACCGCCGGGTGCAGCAGCGCCTCGGTGCGGGAGAGCATCGAAGGGTCGCGCTCCCGGATCATGTCCAGATCGGCCATCGCCGCGCGGTACAGCCCGCGGACGCCCCTCATGATTCCTTCACCAGGGAAGGCTCGCGGCGGGGACCGGTGATGCGGTTCTCCGCGTATCCGACGCCGGCGAGTACGACCAGACCGCCCACGATCAGGTTCCAGGTCACCGGCTCGCTCAGCAGCAGCACTCCGGTCAGGACGGCGAACACCGGGACCACGTAGTTGACGGCGGAAGCGGTGGTGGCGCCGACGTCACCGATGAGCCGGAAGTACAGCACATAGGCCAGACCGGTGCTGAGCACCCCGAGACCGACCACGGCGGCGACGACCTTGCCGGTCAGCTCCGGGGTGTGCCAGGTCAGGAACGGGGTGGCGAACGTCTGTAGCACGGCGGCCGCGATGAGCTGCGAGGCGGCGAGCGCCGTCGGGGCGAGGCCCTTGGGCGAGAGGAACTTGCGTACGTACACGAACCCGCAGGCGTAGCTCAGCGCGGCGCCGACGCAGGCCAACTGCCCGCCGAGCGAGCCTGCCGAGTCGGACCAGGGGCCCATGACCAGCACCACACCGAGGAAGCCGGCCACCAGACCGATCGCCTTGCGCGGCGTGGCCCGCTCGGTGGGCAGCGCCGCGGTGGCGAGGGTCAGGGTGAGCAGCGGCGTGACGCCGATCAGCACACCGGCGAGGCCGGCGCCCGCGGTCTGCTCACCGTAGGAGATCAGCAGGAACGGTACGACGTTGCCGAACAGCGCCGCTACGGCGATATGGCGCCAGATCTCGCCGGAACGGGGCAGGTTCACCTTCCGTACCGCGACGATCAGGGCCAGCACGGCGGCCCCCAGAATGAGGCGGGCCAGCACGATCTGGCCGGGAGTCAGCCCGTCCAGCGAGACCTTGATCAGCATGAAACTGCTGCCCCATAACAGGGCCAGTAAGAGAAATCGGGCCAGGGTGGCGTTGGTCATCGCACCTCGTCTACGTGGCTCATGGTTCTACGTCCCCCCGCGCGCTCAGTAGTTCGGTGACTTGTGCAGGAGCTCTTTCCGGTTGACGATCTCGGGGACGTAGACCCGGTCGTTCCACACGTCCTTGTCGACCGGCTCCAGGGCGATCGAGATGACGCCCTCGTCGCAGGTGAACGCGGTCCTGACCGCCTCGGTCACGGCGGTGACCAGCTCGGACCGCCGCTCCTCGGAGAGCGAGGAGGAGAAATATTTGATGTTGACGTGCGGCACGGTGGACTCTCCTGTGTCGGTGGGCAGACGGTGACGGATCGCCGTCACCAGTTCGTCTATGTGCGATTCCCTCAGCAGGGTGTAGTGGTCGGCCGCGAGGTCGACCACATACGGCTGAGCGACCGAGTAACCGGCGCTGTTCTCGATGAACGAGTAGTTGTCGCCGGTGGCTTTGAAGATCGTGACGGGCGCGCTGATCCGCCTCGCCCGGAGTTCGCTGAATTCGTATTCGAAGGTGTACGTGCGGTGCACCACCGCCGCGATTCGCTTCACCAACTCGGTGTCCAGGTGCGGGAAAGCCGCGCTGATGAACTCGGCGAAGCTGTCGTCGTCGTGCGCGGCCCGCAGACACTCCTTCAGCTCGGGACCGTTGATGCGGCCGGCGAAGACGGAGAACAGGATGGTGACGTACGCCCGGTCCCGGTAGGCGATCTCACCGTCGGCGTCGGCCTCCACCTTGGGCGAGCCCGGTGCGATCAGGAACAGGTTCTCCACCCGTTCCCCGGCCTGTTCGAGCTGGTGGGCGGCCTCGAAGGCGACCCGGGCGCCGAAGGAGTAACCCCACAGCGTGTAGGGCCCGTTCGGCTGGCGCCCGCGGATCTCCTCGATGTCCCGCGCGGCCATCTCCTGGATGGTCGGATAGATCTGTTCACCGGGATTGATGCCGTGCGCCTGTATCCCGTAGAAGGGGCGGTCGAGGTCGACGCTGTCGGCCAGCAGGCGCAGATTCATCGGGTACCCGCCGAGCCCGGGCCAGCAGTAGACGGGGTTCCCCGTCCCCGCCGTCCGCAAGGGGACCAGCCTGGATGCCCCGTCGGTGGACTTCGCGCCGATCCGCAGCGCGAGCTCCTCGATCGTGGGCGCCTCGAACAGCACCTGCAACGGAAGCGAGCTGCCGAACTCGCGGTTGAGCCTGTTGATCAGGCCGACCGCGATCAGCGAGTTGCCGCCGGAGGCGAAGAAGTCGTCGTGGACCGAGATCACGTCCCGCTTCATGCCCTTCTTCCACAGCTCGGCGATCCGCCGCTCGGTGGTGGTCCTCGGCGCGATGTAGGGCCGGTCGTCGTCGGCGACGGCGGCGTCGGCCAGGCGCTCCATCGCCGCGGTGTCCGTCTTGCCGTTCACCGTGGTGGGCAGCTTGTCCAGCACCATGACCCGGTTCGGAATCATGTAGTCGGGAAGGGAGTTGATCAGATCGTCCCTGATCATCTCCGCCGGTCCCCTCATATGGACGGTGTCCTCCTTCATGCCCTCGGCGCGCACCTGTTCGTCGCTGACCCGTCCGCCGACGAAGAAGTAGGACGGGCCACCGCGGAGCCCGGCGTCGGCCAGAATGCTCTCGATACGCCTGGCGGCCGGCAGGTCCGCGCCGGACTTCGAGCTGTACCCCGAGGACATGAAGCCGAGGTTCAGCTCGTTCATGGACAGGCGTTGCAGTCCCCGGCCGAGATCGACGTAACGCCTCCACTCCTCGCCGGTCCTGCTGATCACCGAGATACCGAAGCGGGACCGCTCGTAGACCTGCTGGTTGATGGCGATGACGTGCTTGCGCAGGATCAGCTCGTCGGAGATCAGCTCCAACTCGCCGTTCAGGTAGCGGTACTGGCCGGCGGGCAGATCGGGCACCCCGCCCGGATGGGCCTGCACATAGATGTCCAGCGGGAGATCGACGGCGGTCGTGTGCGGCACGATCTCGAAGGTGCCCAGATAGTGGTCCTCGGCGGCGCAGTCGAGACTGTCCATGGTGGCCGGGGCGTACTGCCCGTCGACGATAGTCAGACCACGGCCCGGCAGGATCTCCTCGAACAGTCCGACCATGTGGCCGGTCTCAATCTCCAGGACCTCCTGGAGGTTGTTCTTGTAGACCGGCTCGATCGCCCGTCGCTTTCCCACGAAGTGGACCGCGATCCGAGGCGCGGGCGCGGTGTCGTCCTTCGGGCTGATCAGTACCAGCTGGTGGCGGACCGGGTGGTAGTAGTAGAAGCCCGGTGCGAGATCGCCGATCCGGTCCAGTTCGAGGTACATCTGCGTGGCGTACAGGGACCCGGGTGAGGCGTAGGCGTACTTCGGGAGCAACCGCTGGTCGCTGAGGTGGGGTCCGAAGTGGCGGAGGATCTCCCCGAATTCCGTGAAATCGACTGTTCTCAGATCGCGGGGAAGGGTGCCGGTCGTCCGTTTCGCCAACAGCTGGAGGATATCGGCCTTGGTGACCTCGCCGCCCTCGTAGAACCGGTAGGTCCTTCGGGCGAAAGCCTGCCGCCGCTGCTCGGGCGTGGCCTCGCCGCCGGGTAACGCGATCAGTTTCCTGCCGTCCATCTCCTCGGCGTCCCGGCAGCCGGAGTTGGCCAGTTGGGCACGGACCTGGAGCCGGCTCGACTTGGACTGGTGGTGCGCGCCGTGGTTGCCCTGATCCATCAGGGCGGCTTCCTTGGGATCCAGTTCGACAAAGGAGATGAGATTCTGGAATCCGGTGCGCGGGTCGTCGCGTACCACCACCGCCGCGCTCTTCACCCAGTCGTGGTTCTCTATCGACACTCTGATCTCGTCGAGTTCGACCCGGAAACCCCGGAGCTTCACCTGATTGTCGATACGGCCGACGAACTGCACGGTGCCGTCGGTGTTCCAGTACGCGAGATCACCGCTGCGGAACAATCGGGTGCCCGGCGCGAAGGGATTGTTCACGAATCGTTCGGCGGTCAGCTCCGGCCGGTGCAGGTATCCACGCGCCAACTGGGCGCCGCCGATGTACAGTTCGCCGATCTCGCCCACCGCGACCGCGTTCTGCTCCCGGTCCAGGATGTGATACTGCGTACCGTGCGCCGGGGTGCCGATCGAAATCGGGTTCGGACCGCTCTCGACGGCAGCGGGATCGACGGTGTGTGCGGACGTGTTGATGGTGCATTCGGTCGGGCCGTAAAGATTGATCAACTCGCAGTGCGGCAAGAGGTCGACGCATTGCGCGGCAAGGCTTTTCGACAGCGCCTCACCGCCGCTGAAAATCCCCCTGAGCGAAGTGCACTTGACGAACTCGTCGGTGTCCAGGAGCGCTTGGAGAAGCGTGGGAACGCACTGGAGCGTGGTGACGTCGTGCCGCTCGATCGTCTCGATCAGACGCTCGACGTCCCGGTACACACCGGGACCTCCCATCACCACTTGGCTGCCGCACCCGGGAGCCAGGATCTCCCACTGTGCGGCGTCGAAGCTCATGGGTGTTTTCTGGAGCACCGTCGCTTCGCGGTTCAGACCGAAAAAAGTCGCCAGCCACTGTAACTGGCTGACGACACTTCGGTGTTCGATCATGACCCCCTTCGGCCTTCCCGTACTGCCGGAGGTGTAGATGACATACGCGAGATTGTCCGGACGGGGAGCGGGAGGCCGGCGCCTGCTGTCGGCCGGGTGCTGCCGGCTGAAGGCGGCCACATCGTCGAGGGTGACGATCCTGGTCCCCTTCGGGGCTAAGCCGACCAGCCTCGACGCGAGTTCGCGCCGGGAGAAGACGACCCGGGTGCCGGAGTCCTCGATCATGTAGCGCAGCCGCTCTTCGGGGTACTCGGGCGAGAGGGGTAAATACGCTCCGCCGGAGAAGAGGATGCCCCAGACGCCCACCATCAGCTCTGCCGACGGTTCCACGAATATGCCGACGCAGTCGTCCGGCGCCACATCGAGGTGGTGCAGATACGCGGCCAGTTCGGAGCTCTGCTGCACCAGCTCACGGTAGGTGAGGGTTTCGTTGTCGTGGACAACCGCTCTGCTGTGCGGATGTGCACAGGCTTGTTCCAGAAGTAGATCAGGCAGGCACTTCTGACGCGGTATTTCCCGGGCCGATTCATTGGACACGGTGGTGTACATGACCTCACTCCCTCTTCTACGAAACAGCAGCATGCTCCGGCGGAGTGTGCGGTACTCCGGCCGGGCAGGGGACAGCCCTCTGTCTATGGAGATGAGTACGGGCATCAGCGCGACAGGGGTCGGCCCTGCGGCGAGGAGAGTAGGTCCTCATTTCTCTCTCGTCGCCCTTCCAACGAAGTCGCTGAAAATGACAGGAAAATCAGCCCGATCCGTTCGGCACAGAAGTGCGGAATTGCAAACGATCAGCAGAGTAACGAGACGGTGACTTGCCCGTCAAGATCGAAGAATGAACCCTGTCCGATTCCAGTTCTTGCAGGACGCTTGCAGAACGCTTGCAGGTATGGGTGGGGGCCTCAAACACAGTGGGTATGCACTGAAGTGCACGGTCAGGAGATGGTTCGTGCCGGCCGGTCCGAGCACCTTGGGAAGGCTGAAATGATTGACACGGCCCTCGTCCGTATCCAGCGCGATGACCCTGGGTTAATCAGGAGTTGATCCGGCGTTGGTGGCCGAAGCGGCGATTTTCCGGGCCCCAATACGGGCACAGGGCAAACCCGCGTCACCGTGCCAGGCAATCCCCGTGCCCGCATAAAGGTTTCTTCCGGATATGATCCGCCCGAATCCCCGTACCCGATGCCCGAATCTCCGGATTCCGCGCCCGAATCGACGTATCCATCGCCCGATTCCCGGAACATCCGCCTGCGACGCTGTCGGCCGCTGCCGGAATTATCTGTCTCCAACGCCATATTTCCACTCCGTGTACCCCGGGGCACGGGGGACGGGGTTCTTGTCAGGGCGCGTCTTCCTGGATAGGACTGTCCGCGTGGGTGATCGATCACCGAACTCCAGTGCGGGGCCCGGGGGCACGTGTCACCCCCAAGACACCGACCGCGACGGGCCGTTCCGCGTAAGAGCCACGCGGACGAAGAAGGAGCCGCTCATGAGCCATCCGCAGAACTCCGGGCCGAGCCGACGCACTGTCCTGGGCGGAGCGGCCGGGCTGGCCGTGGCCGCGGGGCTGTCGTCCGGCACCGCGTTCGCGGGTACGGCGTCCTCCTCGGACGAGGAGGCCCGCCGGCGCGGCCACGCCTCCCGGGTGACGATCACCCGGGACGACTGGGGCGTTCCGCACATCGTGGGCGAGAGCGACGCCGACGCGGTGTTCGGGATGATGTACGCCCAGGCCGAGGACGACTTCAACCGTATCGAGCAGAACTACCTCGTCGCGCTGGGCCGTCTCGCCGAGGCCGAGGGAGAGCGCGCGATCTGGCAGGACCTGCGCCAGCGGCTGTTCCTCGACCCCGAGAAGCTGAAGAGGGACTACACGAGGTGCCCCGCCTGGCTGCGCGCGCTGATGCGGGCGTGGGCCGACGGGCTCAACCACTACCTCGCGACGCACCCCGAGGTGCGTCCGCGCGTGCTCGACCGGTTCGAGCCGTGGATGCCGCTGAGCTTCTCCGAGGGCAGCATCGGCGGTGACATCGAGTCGGTCATGCTCTCCCAGCTCGAAGCCTTCTACGGCGGGCGTGACCTACCGATCACCGACGAGGAGCGCGGGCTGGTGATGCGCGAACCCACGGGGTCGAACGGCATCGCCATCGCGCCGAGTCACACCCGGAACGGCCACGCCCTGCTGCTGATCAACCCGCACACCAGCTTCTTCTTCCGCGCGGAGCAGCATGTGACGAGCCGCGAGGGGCTCGACGTCTACGGCGCCGCCACCTGGGGCCAGTTCTTCATCTACCAGGGCTTCAACGCGCACACGGGGTGGATGCACACGACGAGCGGCGTCGACAACATAGACGAGTTCGCCGAGACGGTCGTGACGGGCTCCGACGGTGCGCGTTCCTACCGTTACGGCGACGAACTGCGCCCCGCCACCTCGAAGAAGGTCACGCTCTCCTTCCGTACCGCCGAGGGGGGCCGGCAGAAGCGCAGCTTCACGACGCTCGCCACGCATCACGGCCCGATCGTGCGCGAGGCGGACGGCAAGTGGATCGCGTGCGCGCTGATGAACAGGCCCGTCGAGGCGCTCACCCAGAGCTTCCTGCGCACCACGACACGCGACTACCGGCAGTACATAAAGGTCGCGGGCCTCAAGGCGAACAGCTCGAACAACACGCTCTTCGCGGACTCCAAGGGCGAGATCGCCTTCCTGATGCCGCAGTTCATGCCGGAGAGGGACGACCGGTTCAACTATCTCAAGCCGGTCGACGGCAGTGATCCGGCGACCGACTGGCGGGGCACGCACAGTCTGGACAGCATGCCCCGGGCGGTGAACCCGAGGAACGGCTGGGCGTTCAACACCAACAACTGGCCCTGGACCGCCGCCGGCGCGGACAGTCCCGACGCGGCCGACTACCCGCGCTACTTCGACCGGGTCGGCGAGAATCCGCGCGGTCCGCAGGCGGTGCGTGTACTGACCGCGCGCGACGACTTCACCCCCCGCACACTGATCGAGGCGGCGTTCGATCCGTATCTCACCGCCTTCGCGCGGCTGTTGCCGGGGCTCGTCGCCGCGTGGGACCACCTGCCGAAGCACGACGCGCGCAAGGAGAGGCTGGCCGGCCCGATCGGCCTGCTCCGCGACTGGAACCACCGCTGGTCCGCGAAGTCGACGGCGACATCGGTGGCGGTCTTCTGGGGTGAGGACATGTGGGCTCTCACCTCCCAGGCGGCGGCAGCCGCCGGAGTGTCCGGCTGGGACTACATGGCCGAGCGCGCCACCGACGCGCAGCGGCTCGGGGCGCTGGAGACGGCGACGGACCGGCTGAAAAGGGACTTCGGCGGCTGGCGGGTGCCATGGGGCGAGATCAACCGCTACCAGCGCAACGACGGGGCGATCGTGCAGGAGTTCAGCGACGCCAAGCAGAGCGTCCCCGTCCCCTTCACCTCGTCGCGATGGGGTTCCCTCGCCTCGTTCGGAGCCAAGGCGTACCCGGGTACGAAGCGTTACTACGGCACCAGCGGCAACAGCTTCGTGGCGGTGGTGGAGTTCGGGCCGCGACTGCGCGCCTGGGCGGTGACGGCGGGAGGGGTGAGCGGTCACCCCGACTCGCCGCACTTCGACGACCAGACCGAGCGCTACGCGAGCGGCGATCTGCGGCCCGTCTACTTCTACCCCGAGGACCTCAAGGGCCATGTCGAGCGGAGGTACCGGCCCGGCAGGTGACGGGCGCGCCCCCGTGCCGACGCGGACGGGGGCGCCCGCGTCGGCACGGGGCCGACTCCCCGGCCCCGGACTCGGCCTCGGTCGGCGACCCCGCTCCGTCTAGGCTTGCGACTCGACTGACTCGCCTGACGTGAGGGGCCGTTGTGCCTCCGGGGTCGGTCCCGACGTACGTCCACCGATGATTGAGGAACCTCCGTGACAGTTCCCCCTACGTCACCCCGACACCGGGCGGCGAACAGGATCGCCCGACGCTCCGTCATAGGCGCCGCGACCGCGGTCGCCGCCGGCGCGGTGATCGCGCCGACGGTGATGGCCGCCACGGACGACGGGGAATCCGCGTCCGCCGACGCCCCCGCCGCGAAGCCCGGCACCACCACCGAGACCTTCCCCGAGACCAGGGCCAAGGAGGCGACGGGTGAGGCACCCGTCGAGGCCGCCTTCCCCATCGGCTACGTGGGCGTCCGTTGGGAAGGCACGTCCAAGGCCACCGGTGGCGCGATCCGGCTGCGGGACGCCGACGGCGAGCAGGGCGAGTGGCAGGCACTGAGCGCCGACGGCTGCTCGGACGCGAACGGCGGAGCCCTGCTCGTCCCCGCCGGCCAGGCGTCCGGCTATGAACTCAAGGCCCCCGAGGGCTCCACCGCCCTGCGCTCCCTGGCGCTCGACACCACGCGCGGCCCGCGGCGGAAGGTGGCCGTCCCCGCCGACACGACCCGGATGCGCGGTCTCGCCTATCTGTCGCGGCCGGCCTGGGGCGCGGACGAGTCGCTGCGGTTCAAGCCGGACGGCACGGAGAACACGCCGACCGCGTACTACCCGTTCCAGACCATCACCGTGCACCACACCGCCACGGCCAACGCCGACGCGGACCCGGCCGCCACCGTCCGCGGGATCTACGAGCTCCACGCCATCGGCAACGACTGGGGCGACATCGGCTACCACTTCCTCATCGACGAGGCGGGCACCGTCTACGAGGGCCGCTACTCCGGCGACGACGGTCTTCCCGCGCACGACGCGGACGGCAAGCTGGTGACCGCCTTCCACGCCGCCGGGTTCAACTCCGGCAACCTCGGCATCGCCCTCCTCGGCAATCTGATGGAGCAGGGGCCGACGGACGAGGCCAGGCGCTCGCTGACCGCGCTGGTCCGGGTCCTGGTACGGCTCCACGGTGTCGACCCGGGGGCCACCGTGACGTACACGAACCCCATCAACGGCACGGTGAAGGAGGTCGACGAGATCAGCGGCCACCGGGACTGGCTGGCCACGGAGTGCCCGGGCGATGTCATGTACGAGGAGCTCGCCCTGCTGCGTGAGGCCGCCGCGCGGCGCGGCTGAGGTAGGCGCCGGGCCGCCCGTCGGCCCCGGAAGCGCCGGTCGCGGCGCGCCGGAACTCGCTCGGGCCGACGCCCCGGATCCTTTTGGACGCCGCGCTGGAGCCGAACGGGTCGGAGTGGCCCACGGCGCGCGCGGCGTCGGCGACCGCCGCCGGCCTCCTGCTCGACCAGGAGGCCGGCGGCGAGCGTCATGCGCCACCGGGTGAGGTGGGTGCGTGGTGTTCGCGGAGCGACTCACCCACCGGGTCGTCGAGTGCGGCGCCGTCGCGGTTCACCATCGTGCCGACCTCGTGTGTCGTACGCGGACGTGGGTCGGCCGACACGATGCCGTGGGCCGCCGAGGCACCTTCGCCCCGGTACCGAGGGGCTTCGGAGTACGTCGGCCGACGGCCGGCTCGCAACCTGCGCCCTGAAGGATCGCCGGCTCCGGGGCGTACGGCTAACGGGTCCCGCGCAGCCACGCCTCAAAGGTCAGCAGCCGCGGGTACCGCGCGCGGAGCGCGGCGATGTCGGCCCGGTATCCCGTCTTCTCGAACCAGTCGAACATCTTCGCCAACTCCCCCGCGCCGGCCCGGAGCTCCTCGATCGGCTGCCGCTCGAAGCGGGTGGGGATGTCGTCAACCCTGCTGAAAACCCGGCCACCTGACGTACCGTCAGCTGATCACCGGCGATCTCGACCCTCCTGCCGATGAACTCGGCCGGCCTGTCGAACGCCTCCGCGGCGATCCGCCCGATGTCGGCCAGCGCGATCATCTGGAGCGGGATGTCCGCGTCGAGCGCGATCGAACCGACCCGTTCGCCGTTCTCCGCCTCCGGCAGCAGGTAGAGCCAGTTCTCCATGAAGAACACCGGCCGCAGCACCGTCGTGGGTACGGAGAGGGTGCCGACGTACGCCTCGATCTCCGTCTTGCTGTCGAAGTGCGCGACCCCGGACTTACGCCCTGCGGCGCCCACGGAGCTGTAGACCAGATGAGCGACGCCCGCCGAGGCGGCCGCGTCGGCGACGTTCCTGCCCTGTCGCACCTCGGCTTCGGGGTGCGGGGCGGTCATGTCGGCCGGCTGCACGCTGAAGACGCCGTGCACGCCCCGCGCCGCCGCGCGCAGCGACGGCGCGTCGTCGAGGTCGCCGGTGACCAGTTCCGCCCCGAGCGCTTCGAGCTCCTTGGCCCGCCGCGTGTCCGGGTCACGGACGAGGGCGAGTACCCCCCAGCCGTGGGCGAGAAGTCTCCGGGCGACGGCGCCGCCCTGGCCGCCGGTCGCGCCCGTGACCAGGACGGTTCTGTTGTCGGGTGTGGCGGGGTCATGGGGCATGACGAGATCCCTTCGGTCGTGGTCGTGGTCGTGGTCGTGGATCAGCCGCGTGAGCGGGTGGGGGCGGAGGTGGGGGCGGGCAGCTGGCCCGCGACGATCGCGGCCAGCGCGAGCCCGAAGCCCAGGAGTTGGACCGGTCCGAAGGTCTGCCCGAGCACGAGGGCGCCGAGCGTGGCGGCGACCAGTGGGGAGAGCAGCGGGAGAACGGCGACGGAGGCGACGGGCAGCGTGGTGATGCCGCGGAACCACAGGACGTACGAGATCAGTCCGCCGACCAGGCCCATCCAGAGGTAGCCGAGGGCAGCGGTCGGGTCGATCGCCGGAGGCGCGCCCTCGGCCAGAAGGGTGAGGGGCAGCAGGAAGAGCCCTCCCGCCGTGAGCTGCCAGCCGGCGAACGCGGTGGGACCGGCTCCGGGCGGGCGTCCCCAGCGTTTGGTGAGTGTGATGCCGAGCGCCATGGACGCGGCGCTGCCGAGGGCCGCCAGGATGCCGACGTCGTCGAATGCCGCGCTCGGCCCGATCACCACCAGGCCGACACCGGCCATGCCGATCAGTCCCCACGCCAGGCGCCGGGCGGACAGCGCCTCGCGCAGGACCGCCACGGCCAGGAGGGCGATGAGGAGCGGCTGGGCCGCCGCCAGGGTCGCGGCGACGCCTCCCGGCAGGCGCTCGGCCGCGAGGAACAGCAGCGGGAAGGGAAGGCCTATGTTCAGTACGCCGAGCGCCCCCGCCCTCCCCCACCACCGCCCTCGCGGCAGCGTCCGTGTGAACGCCAGGGCGGCCAGTCCGCCGGGCAGCGCGCGCAGCAGCCCAGCGAACAGCGGGTGTCCCGGCGGCAGAAGCTCGGTGGTGACGAGATAGGTCGTGCCCCAGGCGATGGGGGTGAGCGAGGTCAGGACGGTACGCGGCAGATGTGCGCGGGGAACACCGCCGACGGCCGGGCCGGGGAGTCTCCGTGGCGCTGGACTGGTCATGTCACGAAGTCTCGGCCGACATCGATCAATGAGTCCAACACATGCTTGTCAACTGATCGATCACGATTCACGATGGATCAATGGAGCTCCAGCAGATGCGCTATGTCGTGGCCGTCGCCGAGACGAACAGCTTCACCCGGGCCGCCGGGCGATGCCTGGTCGTCCAGTCCGCCCTCAGCCATCAAGTCGCGAGGCTGGAGAAGGAGTTGGGCGCGAGACTCTTCGAGCGCACCAGCCGCCGGGTCCGGCTGACCCCGGCCGGGGCGGCGTTCCTGCCCGTCGCCCGTCAGTGCCTGGACGCCGCCGAGCGCGCGGCGGCCGAGGTCGCCGCGGCTGTCGGTGAGGTACGGGGCCGGCTCGCCGTGGGTGTGATTCCCAGCGTCGCGGCGGTCGACATCCCGGGCACCCTGCGGGATTTCCACCGGACGTATCCGGGCGTGCGCATCACTCTGCGCGTGGGCGCGAGCGAGGAACTGGCCGAGCAGGTGCGGGAAGGAGCCCTCGACGTGGCCTTCCTCGGGCTGCCGACCACCGCGCGCCCCGAAGGCGTCGACGCCCGTGAACTCGCGCGTGACCGGCTCGTCGCGGTGGTCGCCCCGGACCACCCTCTCGCCCGGGAACCGGCGGTCGACCTGCTCCGGCTCTCCTCGGAGGTGTTCGTCGACCTGCCGGCGAGGACGGCGGGACGTGTGCAGTCCGATCAGGCCTTCGAGGCGGCGGGCCTCAGCCGCGACGTCGCCTTCGAGGTCACCAACGCGGACTTCCTGGCCCGTCTGGTCGGGCAGGGCCTGGGCATCGCCCTGCTCCCCTCCGGGTACGCCTCGCAGCTGGCCGGCATCACCGCTGTCGAGGTCACCGACGCGCCGGACCGTGTCGAGCACCTCGTGTGGAGCCGTACCGGCCGCACACCGGCGGCGACCGCCTTCCTCGGCCTTCTCGGCCTCCCGGGCATACCGCCCGAACCGGGGTAGGGGGTCCGCCCGGACCGGGGTAGGCGGGTCCGCCCGGACAGCGCCGCCGCCGCGCCGGTCCGGAAGGGACCGCCCCCGCGCCCCCTGTCGCGGGTGGTGACCCATTCGAGGGCCATTTCACGGCGGCGCTTCCGCCTTCGGCGGTCGGACTTCCCCGGCGGGCTAGCGTGGCGCTCCGCCCGGGGGCGCGTACACCTGACGAGCGGCAGAACGGCCGTTCCGGCGCGCCGGCGGTCTCCCGGCGAGCGAGCAGAGGAAACCCTGACATGTCGAACCACTTCACCGGCCTCAGCCTTGGGGCGCCCCTCGGCGACCAGCGCCTCGATCTGTGCGACCTGTACGCCTTCGGGGCACCCGGCGATCCGAGCAGGACCGTTCTCATCCTCAACGCCAACCCCGTCGCGGACGCCCTGCACCCGGACGCCGTGTACCGCATGAACATCGACAACGACGGCGACTACCTGACCGACATCGCCTTCAGCTGGGTCTTCAGCCCGCCCGCCGCGGACGGCTCGCAGACGTACAGCGTCCACATGGCCACCGGCGCGGAGTCCCGCAGGCCCGAGGCCGTCGGCACCAAGATCGTGTCGGACGCCGCCGTCTCCTTCGACACCGAGGCGAACGTGGTCGTCAGCGGCGACTACACGGTGGCGGCGGGCAGCCGCAGCGACGCCTTCTTCTTCGACTTCGACGGCGTCCAGAACCTGTTCGACACCAGTGGCAAGCGGAACTTCACCGAACCGCACCTGACCGGCGAGTCCCCGTGGACGGGGGTCGACTCCAACACCACGGCCAACGTCTTCTCGATGGCGATCGAGTTGCCGACCACGGCGCTGGCGCCCCAGCCGGAGCTGCACATCTGGGGCCGTTGCAGTGTCCTGCGCGACGGTCGGCTCGTCCACGCGGACCGGGCCGGGCACCCGTCGGTGAGCAGCTTCTTCAACACCGACGACACCAAGGAGGAGTACAACGCCAGCGAGCCGGTCAACGACCGGGCGCGGTGGACGGACCAGTTCGTCCATCTGCTGGGCCACACGGGCAACTACACGCGGGAGGAGGCGATCGTCGCGCTCGACGAGCACGGCATCCTGCCGGACGTGCTGCACTTCGACCCGTCCAAGCAGGCCGCGTATCCCAACGGGCGTACCTTCACGGAGGACGTCATCGACATCCGCGTCGCGTTCCTCACCAAGAACGAGGCGCCCCCGTCCGGTCTGGCGCCGCACTCCGACACCCTGGACAGATTCCCGTACCTCGGCAACCCGCACCCCGCCACGGCTTCCTGACGGGGCGCGGCGGGAGGCGCCGGCCCGGACCGACCGCGGGCGGAGAGCGACCTCTCGTCGCAGGTAGGACACGCCGCCGTGGACGGCCGCCCCTCCGTTCACGGACGCCGCCCGTGAACGCGACCGCGGACCGCTCCGTCGCGATCACGGGCGCCGTGCGCGCTCCGAGCGCCATACTCGCCTTCGGCAGAACCGCCGAACATCTTGACGGTTAATGGTCCAGACCAATACGTTCCTGTGCGCACCGTAGAAGAACCGCTCCCTTCCGGCACACGCACAGGAAACGAGCCTCATGCCTCGAAGAAACCTTTCCCGGCTGACCATCGCCGCCCTCGCCCTCGGCCTTGTGGCCACCCTGGCCCCCTCCGCAGGTGCCGACACCGCCGCGCGCGGCGACAAGCACGACGCGCGGCCCTCGCACGGCTCCCACGGCTCACCCGCTTCGTACAAGCAGGTCGGCTACTTCGCCCAGTGGGGTGTCTACGGGCGGAACTACCAGGTCAAGGACATGGACACCAGTGGGGCCGCGGCCAGGCTGACCCACATCAACTACGCCTTCGGGAACGTGAACGCCGAGGGGAAGTGCTTCACCGGCAACATCCCGGGAGAAGCCGACGCCTGGGCCGACTACGCCCGCCCGCTGGACGCGGCCGGCTCCGTCGACGGTGTGGCCGACACCGACGACCAGCGCCTCGCCGGCAACTTCAACCAGCTGCGTGAACTGAAGGCGAAGCATCGCGGTCTCAAGGTCCTCATCTCCTTGGGCGGTTGGAGCTGGTCGAAGAACTTCTCGGACGCGGCCCTCACTCCCGCCTCACGCCGCGCCCTGGTCTCCTCCTGCATCGACCTCTACATCAAGGGCAATCTGCCCGTCGACGGCACGCGCGGCGGCGAGGGGGCGGCGGCGGGTCTCTTCGACGGGATCGACATCGACTGGGAGTGGCCCGGTTCGGCCGGTGACGTCGGCACCGTGTTCCGCCCGGAGGACAAGCAGAACTTCACCGCGCTCGTACGGGAGTTCCGTAAGCAGCTCGACGCGTACGCCAAGTCCGGGAAGGGCGACGGGAAGCGCAAGCACTACGAGCTGACCGCTTTCGTCCCGACCGCCCCCGCCAAGATCGACGCGGGCTTCGAAGTCTCCAAGATCATGCGGGACTTCGACTTCGTCAATCTCCAGGGATACGACTTCCACGGCACCTGGGAGGCCACGACCGCCCAGCAGTCCGCGCTGCACGCCGCGCCCGAGGACTTCAGCGTCAGCCAGACGGTCAACGACTGGCTGCGGCGCGGCGCGCCCGCGCGCAAGCTCGTGGTGGGCATGCCCTTCTACGGCCAGGGCTGGACCGGGGTCTCGGGCGGCGGCACGGGCATGGGCCAGCCCGCGACCGGCCCCGCCACGGGCACCTGGGCGAACGGCAACGAGGACTACGAGGAGCTGAAGAAGCTCGCGGACTCCGGGGCGTACACCGTGCACCGCGACGTCAGGAACGGCCACGCCTGGCTCTTCGACGGTACGACGATGTGGACCTACGACGACCCGCGGGTGCTGCGCGCCAAGTCGGCGTACGTCCGCGCCAAGGGGCTCGGCGGCGCGATGTTCTGGTCGCTGGACGGGGACACCCCCGACGGTGAGCTGATCAAGGCCGTCGACCGCGCTCTCGGGCGCCGCTAGGGCTTGGCGGTGGGATCGCCGGTCGGTCCGGCGATCCCACCGCCGCGCGGTCCAGGACGGGCTGGTCGACGTGGGCGACCTCTGAACGAGGGCGGTGTCCGGGCGCGGGCGACCCCGTGGGACGTACGCGTCCGCCGTCATGCGTGCGCCGGGAACCTCTCCTAGGTTCTCTGGTATGGATGATCTTCCCCAGCAGGCAGATGTCGTCTTCGTCGGGGCCGGCCACAACGCCCTCGTGGCCGCCGCCTACCTTCTCGAAGCCGGCCGGAGCGTGTGCCTGATCGATCGCATGCCGCAGCCGGGCGGCTGGGTCGGTACGAGCGAGCTCGGGGCTCCCGGGTTCCTGCACGACCGCTGGTCGGCGCTGCATCCGGGGTTCCTGGGCGGACCCGTCTGGACCGAGCTGGCGCCGCTTCTCGCGCGCCACGGCCTGGAGTACGTCACGGCCCCCCTCGCCACCGGTTCCTCGCTTCCCGGCGGGCGTACGGCTGTCGCGCCGGTCGATCGGCGGGCGTTCACGGAGGAGTTGGAACGCCTCGGTGAGACAGCGGGCTGGAACCGCCTCTTCGAGGCGGTCGGCCCCCGTCTGGCACAACTGGCCGAACTGCTGGGATCCGGCCTGGACGGCGAGGAGGCCGAGGCCACGCTCACCGCTCTGGTCGACGGCAGCCGACGCGATCCGCTTCCGTTCGGCCAGTTCCTCAGCGGCACCGCCGTGGAGCTGGTGAACGAGTACTTCCGTACGGAGGAGCTCCGCTCCCTCGCCGCGCCCTGGCCCCTCCATCTCGGCGCGGGGCCGGGCGACCCCGGGAGCGCCCTCTGGTCGTCCTTCGCCCTCATGACGCTCGCGGCCGGGAACCCCGCACCGGTGGGTGGCAGCGGCCGGCTCACCGACGCGCTGGTCGGCCTCGTGACCGAGAGGGGCGGCCGGATCGTCTGCGACACCGACGTGGACCAGATCCTGGTACGGAACAACCGTGCGACCGGGGTTCGCACAGGTGGTGGGGCGACGGTCGGCGCGGACGAGGCCGTCATCGTCTCCGCCACACCCGACCAGCTCTACGAACGGCTGCTCCGCGACGTGCCGGGCGTTCCCGCCCGGGTACGGGTGCAGGCGCAGGCGTACGGCTACAGACGTGGCTGCCTCCAGATCAACCTCGCGCTCTCCGCCCGGCCGCGCTTCACGGACAGCCGGCTCGACGCGGGCGGCGCGATCAACCTGGGCCGGGGTGTCGACGCGCTCGTGACATCCGTCCGGCAGGCGGAGGCCGGGATGCTGCCCCGGTACCCGTCGATCTCCTGGCACGAGCCCACCGCCGTCGACCCCACACGGGCCCCGCAAGGACAGGCGGTCGTCCGTCTCCAGGTGCTCGACGTGCCCCTGAGCCCGACCGGTGACGCGGGCGACTCCTCGTACGGACGGCGCGGCTGGGACTCCGACACCGCCGAGGCGTTCGCCGACCGGGTGACGGCCGAGGCCGAGATCCATGCCCCGGGCCTCACGGGGCTCGTCCTGGAGCGCCACATCACCACACCCGCCGACCTTTCGGCGGGGAACCCCAACGCGGGGCCGGGTGACCACGCGGCGGGGTCCAACGCGCTCGCCCAGGCATTCACCCAACGCCCGATCGCCGCGCACCGGGGCGGGTACCGCTCGGTCGTGCCGGGTGTCTGGCTGATCGGCGCGGCGACCTGGCCGGGACCGGGGGTCAACGGCGCCTCCGGCCGCTCCGTCGCCCGGACGTTGCTCGCGTCGGACGCGCGGCCGGTCGGTTGACCGACCCCGCATCACGAGCGGATCGGTCCCTCCACGAACCGCTCGGAGCGCCCCGGCGCCGTGACCCGCGTCACATCCGACTCCTGTCAGCGATCGGGGCGCCGTCTCGTTCAAGGAGCACGCGAACGAGACAGGAGCGACACCATGAAGCACCGCATCGTCGTACTCGGCGCCGGTTACGCCGGGGCCTTCGCCGCCGGCAGTCTGGCCCGCCGGCTCTCCCCCGCCGACACGGAGATCACCGTCGTCAACGCCGTACCGGACTTCGTCGAACGGATGAGGCTCCATCAGCTCGCCAGTGGGCAGGAGCTCGCGTCCCGGACGCTCGCCGACGTGTTCGCGGGCACGGCGGTGCGGTTGCGCCTCGCGTACGTCACCGGCGTCGACCCCGGTCGCGGGACCGTCGCCGTGACCGGCGAGGACGGCGACGACGAGATCGCGTACGACACGCTCCTCTACACGCTCGGCAGCTCCGTCGCGCACCACGGTGTCCCCGGCGTCGCCGAGTACGCCCACGACGTGACCGGCCGGTCCTCGGCGCTGCGTCTGCGCGAGCGGCTGGCCGGTCTGGACGCCGGCGGCACCGTGCTGGTCGTGGGCGAGGGGCTGACCGGCATCGAGAGCGCCACCGAGTTCGCCGAGTCCCGGCCCGACCTCTCGGTCGCGCTCGCCGCCCGGGGCGAACTGGGCGCCCGGCTCTCCCCGAAGGCCCGCCGCCATCTGCGCGGGGCCTTCGACCGGCTCGGCATCACCCTCCACGAGCACACCGGCATCCGGGCCGTCGAGCCGACACGGGCGGTCGCCGCCGACGGCAGGTCCATCCCGGCCGACGTGACCGTGTGGTCGGCCGGGTTCGCCGTTGACCCCATCGCCGCGGCCAGTGGCCTGAGGGTCGCCGGGACCGGCCAGATCGTCGTCGACCGCACCATGCGCTGCGTCTCGCACCCGAACGTCTACGCCGCCGGCGACTGCGCCTACGCGATCGGCGAGAACGGCCGTCCGCTGCCGATGTCCTGTGCCTCGGCCGGCTTCACCACCATGCAGGCGACCGCGGCGATCGTCGCGCGCCTGACGGGCGGTGAGGTCCCGGCCATCGGGCTGAAGTACCACGGCAACCACATCAGCCTCGGCCGGCGGGACGCGATCATCCAGCTGGTGGACAGGGACGTCCGCCCGAAGTCCCGGTTCCTGGGCGGCCGGACCGCCGCACGGCTCAAGTCGGGCGTGCTCAAGGGGGCGGGGTGGAGCATCGCCCACCCGACGTACGGCCTGCCGAAGCGCAGGCGCCGTCGGGCCACCGCGGCCGGGGCGGCCGGTGTGACGGTCGCCGCCTAGGCTGTTGCGCGTGGACAGTGCGGCCATCGACCGCTTCGAGGCCAGCCGGGGGCGGCTGGCCTCGCTGGCGTACCGTCTGCTCGGCTCGGCGGCCGACGCCGAGGACGCCGTGCAGGACACGTTCCTGCGCTGGCAGGCCGCGGACCGCGAACGGGTCGAGGTGCCCGAAGCCTGGCTGACCAAGGTCGTCACCAATCTCTGTATCGACCGGCTCCGCTCGGCGCGAGTGCGCCACGAGCGGGCGGCCGGCGCGTGGCTGCCCGAACCGCTCCTCGACGGCGACCCGATGCTCGGCCCCGCCGACACCTTCGAGCAGCGCGAATCGGTGTCCCTGGCCGTACTGACCCTGCTCGAACGCCTCTCGCCGGTCGAACGGGCCGTCTACATCCTCCGCGAGGCCTTCTCGTACAGCCACGCCGAGATCGCCGGGATCCTCGACATCACCGAGTCCGCGAGCCAGCAGCACGTCCACCGCGCCCGGACCCGGGTCACCGCGGAGCGCCGCCGCGCCGAGGCGGACCCCGCGTCCGCGCGCCGGGTGGTCGAGGAGTTCCTCGCCGCCGCGACAACGGGGCGTACCGAACGGCTGGTGGCGCTGCTCACCGACGATGTCACGGCGGTCTCGGACGGCGCCGGACTGGGCAAGCGGCTCCTGCGGTACGAGACGCGCGAGCGGGTCGCCGCCTTCGTACGGGCCGGCTTCAGGCCCACGCCGGCGAAGCGCCGGCTGGCGGGCGGCTCGCCCGCGATGCATATCGCGTGGGTCAACGGCTCCCCGGCGATCCTGGCCGTGGTCGACAACCGGATCGCGGGCGCCGTCGTGTGCGAGGTCGGCGACGGCAGGATCACGTCCCTGAGCGGCATCGCCGCGGCAAACCGTCTCGCCCGCCTCAACGAGGCCTGGCGGCGGCACGAACCGGAAGCGCCGGTGATCCACGCCTGGTGAGCCGCCGGGCGTCGGTGATGCCGGGCGCCCGCCTTCCGCAAAGGTAGGTCTGGCTCTCCTAGGGAGACGAGTACGACCGGGGATCGCCGGTCCCTTCCTACCGTTGTCGCCGAGCAGCGTGCACACCACTCCTCATCCCGTGCACGCCCTTCCCCCAGGAGCATCGGCCATGACCGAATGGACTGAACGTGACATCCCCGACCAGAGCGGTCGGGTCGCCGTCGTGACCGGCGCCAACTCCGGACTGGGCCTTGTCACCGCGACCGAACTCGCCCGGGCCGGGGCACACGTCGTGATGGCCGTACGCAACACCGCGGCCGGAGAGCGGGCGTCCGAGGGTATCCGGCGGTCCTTGCCGAACGCCGAGGTCCAGGTACGGCAGCTGGATCTGGCCTCGCTCGAATCGGTACGCGCCTTCGCGAAGGGCATGTGCGACGACTTCCCGTCGATCGACCTGCTGGTCAACAACGCCGCCGTGCTGCACATGGGCGAACCCCGCACGACGGAGGACGGGTTCGAGGCGATCTTCGGCGTGGCGGTCCTGGGCCACTTCGCGCTCACCGGGCTGCTGCTCGACAACATCCGCCGCGCGGGAGCCTCGCGTGTGCTGAGCGTCAGCTCGGTCTTCCACAAGAAGGCGCGTCTCGATCCGAACGACCTGATGTCACGCGACGACTTCACCGCCCGCCGCGCGTACGGGCGTTCCAAGCTCGCCAACACCGCCTTCGCCCTTGAGTTGGACAGCCGTCTGCGGGAGGCCGGTTCGGCCGTCGTCAGCGTCGTCGCCCATCCCGGGATCTGCCGCACCAATTTCAGCCCGCGGGCGTTCGAGGACGCGGGCGTGGTGGCACGGACCATCGACCGGACGACACAGCTGGCCTTCCAGTCGGCCGAACGCGGCGTACGGCCCCTGCTCTACGCCGCGACCGCGCCCGGCGTACGGGGCGGCCAGTTCTACGGGCCGTCCGGCTTCCGGGAGATCCGCGGCAAGGTCGTCGAGGTGGAGGCCAACGCGCAGGCCGGCGACCCCGCCTTCCGGAAGGAGCTGTGGAGCGCCGCGGAGCGGCTGACCGGCGTCTCGTACCTCTGACCGTCCGCTTCCGACGCGGCCGGGACCGCACGGTGACACGGGTTCGCCGACGAGTGCCGGGGTACACGTGCGCGGTCGGGCGCCGTAGCTCGCGGAGAGCGGGCGGCGACACGGCGATACGGAAACATGTGACGGTAAGGAGAGCCTCATGTCGACATCGAGCAGCAGCACGCCGCAGTACACCGTGCCGGGTATGACGACCTCGCAGGGAGTCGAGGTCATCCAACTGCTGCGCACGCGGCTGCACGCGTTGAACGAGCTTGCCCTGACGCTGAAGCACGTCCACTGGAACGTCGTGGGCCCGCACTTCATCGCCGTGCACCAGATGCTGGACCCACAGGTGAACGCGGTACGGGAGATGGTGGACGCGACCGCGGAGCGCATCTCCACCCTGGGCGGCTCACCCGCCGGCACGCCGGGCGCGCTGGTCGCCGAGCGCACGTGGGACGACTACGCCATCGGCAGGGCGGACGCCATCGAGCACCTCGGCGCGCTGGACATGGTGTTCACCGGCATCATCGCCGACCACCGCGAGGCGGTGGCCGCCACCGAGAAGGCGGACCCGGTCAGCCAGGACCTGCTGATCGAGCATCTGCGCAGCCTCGAACTCTTCCAGTGGTTCATCCGTGCCCATCTGGAGAACTCGGGCGGTTCGCTGAGCACGCGGAATCAGACCTCCGAGGAGGGTGCCGCCCGCGCGGCGGGCGAACAGGCGCGCGGCGGGCGGTGACACCGCTGACGAGCCCGGGGTCCCTCTCCGTCCGAAACCGACCCCCGGCTCCTCAACATATCCGCCGGTGGGACCGGCGCGAACCGGACGGCCGGAGTCAGAGGAA